>JBPPMU010000060.1:0-7987 GCA_051306215.1 Gemmatimonadaceae bacterium
TGTGCTCGAACGAAAGCCCCCGCAGACCGTCAACAACCATCACGCGGCGGACCGGGCGCACGCCGTGACTGTAATCGACGTAGCGGTCGGCGTGACCTGCATAGAGCGGCTGGATCGGCTCCCCGTTCGTCCTGTGCCACCCGAAAATCGCGACGCGCGCGGGGCGCTCCCGGAGTCTGCCCGCCACGACCAGATCCTTCTTGATGCCTGCGACGAACACGTTCGGCCCGAAGTCATCGAGCTGTCGGTTGATGATCTTGTGATGCTCGAGAAAAGTCAGGGGCGACTCACGCGCCTCTGTCAGCGGTCGCGGCTCGAGTTTCACCGCGGCAGCATGCCAGATATCAGTCACCATCCTGCGGGTAGGAAGCCTGAAGCCGAAGGCGTCGCAGAATACCTGCGCAGTATGCGGAGACATTGGCATCCGCACGAAATCTTCGTCTGAACCAATCGCCAGGTAGTCAGGCATAACGTCGTAACTGATCGTCCGCTGAACTCCGTCACGATCGATCCCCGATGCATCGACGCGCCGTAGCGTGCGCAGGAACCGGGGAATGTTTCCGGAAAGCAGCTCACGGGCGATCGCCGATTCGCGTTCGTCGTGTGACAACCCGGCGACTGCCTCGATGAATGCGCTGCCGGACATTGCCTCAGCAGCGCGCTCCGGGATGACGGCGGGAGCGGCCTGGTCGAGCGCATGAGCCACCGCATCGAAGAAAACGTAGTCGTCGATTACCCCGCCCCCCGTTGGCCTTGGGAGTGCGCTCAACACGACAATTACCACATTCGCCACCGGATTCACGTAAACGAACTGGCCGTGAATTCCCTCGGCGACGAAAACGCGGTCCCGTCCTGCCGGCGGAGTGTATCCGGTCCACCAGAGATATCCATAGTCGAGCGGCTTGCCCCCGCTCAGAACCTTCGGGGTCGTCGCCTCGGCGATCCATCCGTCAGGCAGAATCGCCTCGCCTCCGGCGATGCCGCCGTTCAGCACGAACAGGCCGAACCTGCCGTAGTCGCGCAGAGTCGCGCTGAAACCGCTGCCTCCGATCTCGACTCCGTCCGGCGAGTCAAGCCACCAGTTTGCGTCCGCTTCCATGCCGAACCGGCTCCAGATGCGGTCGTAGAGATAAGTCGCGAGCGGACGTCCGACTGCGCTCCGCAGAATTTCCGCTGCCACCTGAGTTTCGCCGGTGTTGTATTTGTTGGCGGCGCCGGGTTCGGCGATCCGTGGAAGCGCTTTCATGACTCCCATAAGCGACCCCGGCACCTGCGAGATCTGCGCTTCGAGAAGCCGTCGGCGGTCCGATGCCGGATCGGTGTACGTTTCGCTCCACTTCACGCCCGACGCCATCATCAGGATGTTGCGAACCGTTGCGCCGTCGTATCCACTCCCTGCCAACGCTGGCACGTACCGCGTAACTGGATCGTCGAGGCTCGAGATGTGTCCGTCTTTCAACGCGGCGCCGATCAGTGTTGACGTGATCGACTTCGCGATCGACATCGACATCCACCGTGTCCGCTCGGTGTTGCCAAGGCGGTATGTCTCGAGCTTTACGCGGCCGCCATGCAGCACGAGCAACCCGGCGACACGGTTGAGCTCCAGATAGGCGTCGAGATCGTAGTTCTTCCCGCCGTCGGTAAACCTCACGTGAGTGAGCGGCGTGAAAGCTGGAGGCAGCGGCATCGGCCGGTCCGACCGCGGAACAGTGCGAACCGGAAATAGCCTATCGATGTTCCTGAACGTATTCGCCGCCATCTCGGGCGTGAGGACGCCATCGTAGATCTGCCGGACAGTCCCGATAGGCTCGCCCGAGTGCGGGTACCGCTCTTGCTCCGCCTGCTGCAGCGTCGATGACGCGCAGCCCGCATTCGTTGCGAGCAGCGCGATCGCCAGGATCAGTTTGCCTATCGAGTGCATCTACTCAAACCGAATCCCTTCCGATGCGCTTCAGCCACTCCGTATGCTCCTTCTCACCCCAGTGCACCACACAAAGGCGATAGCCGTCGGGATCCTCGAGGTACACCTCGCCACTCGGTCCGTGATCGGGAAATTCTATGGCTGACACCTGGACGCGCTGTTCGACGAGTTGCCCGCGGAAAACTGGCAGGTCGGGAGTGTACATCACGAACATCACCGCCTGAACACGCGGTTCTATCGGCTCCTCGGCTCGGAGCATCATCACCGCCCCGCCCTGGCAATGCAGCCGCGCCCAGCCAATGGGCTCGCATCGATCTGTATCGATAACCTCGAAGCCGAGCATCTCGTAAAAGGGGATTGAGCGCTCGAGGCTCGAGACGTGAAGCATGGGAGTATACCAGCCGGCCTTCGTCTCCGGCTTCACTTCAACGAATCCCAGTCGCGACGTTGGTGCTGATGTCGAACCCGACTCCGTTCTGCTCGGTGAATGGCGCGATCACTTCTTCCCCTTCCCGCACGATCGTGTCGACGATTTGTGCGCGCTCGTCGTCAGCCATCTCCTTCGCGGTCGGGCTCATCCCGACGATTGCCATCGTGTTGAGGCGCAGGAAAAGCGAAGCGTCAGCAAATCTCACCGTTCGCGATAACGTTCTCGAGCCGACATCGCGAAAGCCTGCGTCCCTGAGTACGCGCTCGAGGGGTTCGGTTTCCCCGAAGCTGTGCCGGATGTCGACGATCGGCCCGAGATGGCGTTCGGCAACGCCGCGGAGCTCGGGGATAAGCTGAATCTCTCCGTCCGGTCGCCACGTTCCCACAGCCAGCCTTCCACCCTCAGCAAGCGCTCGATGCATCTGGCTGGCAGCGGCAGACTTGTCAGGAACGAACTGAAGGCCCTGATGGCACACGGCGACGTCGAACTGTTCGTCGTCCTGGAGCGGGAGACTGGCGGCATCACCTTCGCGCCAGTCGACATCCGGGGCGATTTTTCGCGCCACCGTCAGCATAGGTGGACTCAAATCAACGCCGACCACCTTTCCTGTCGCGCCGACGCGTTCCCGGGCCAGTCGGGACACTATGCCCGTTCCACAGGCGACATCGAGCACGCGATCTCCGGGGACAAGCTCGACGTAATCGAGAATGCGCTCGGCAAACGGCCGGAACAGAGGGCCCACGAGCTCCTGTTCGTATATCTCGGGGAAGCTCATCTGGGCGAAGGGAAGCGTCATGTTGCCTCCGTGTATCTCAAATGGTACTTGCAACTATACCACTCGAGCCCGCACGCGGGAATGCGGTAAAACGCTGGAGTTGAGCCGGAAAACCGCCACGCACCTGCGGCCGACTTAGATTTTCACTGCGATGACACACACCTTCATTGTAGACGGAATCCGGACTCCCATTGGTAGCTTTGCCGGCTCCCTTTCCCGGGTCCGGGCCGACGACCTCGCCGCGCACGCCATCCGCTCGCTCCTGGCACGCCACACGGAACTCGACCCCGCGGTGATCACGGACGTCATTCTTGGCTGCGCCAACCAGGCGGGCGAGGACAACCGCAACGTAGCGCGAATGGCCCTCCTGCTTGCGGGCCTTCCGGCGACCGTACCCGGCGAGACAGTCAACCGGCTTTGCGCTTCGGGCATGAACGCAGTGGTCAGTGCATCGCGCGCAATCGCGGCCGGCGACGGCGACTTGTACGTAGCCGGGGGAGTCGAGCACATGACCCGCGCTCCGTACGTTCTCTCAAAGTCGGCTCAGCCTTTTGCGCGCAATAACGAGCTCTTCGACACCAGCATCGGCTGGCGCTTCGTAAATCCGAAGATGCGCGACACATACGGCATCGACTCGATGGGGCAGACAGCCGAGAACGTGGCTGAGCAGTACGGGGTGACGCGGGAGGATCAGGATTCCTTCGCGTACAATTCGCAGATTAAGGCTGCGAGCGCCAGGTCGAAAGGACGGTTCGAGCGTGAGATATCACCGGTGTCGATCCCCGCTGAGAAGCGCGGAGTTGATCCGGCATCGTTCGCCCAGGACGAGTTCATCCGCCCTGACACGACATTGGGGATTCTCGCGAAGCTGAAGCCTGCCTTCCGCACCGACGGCAAAGGCTCGGTAACAGCCGGCAATTCATCGGGTATCAACGACGGCGCCGCGGCCCTTCTCGTCGCATCGGAAGCGGCGTTGTCGAAGTACCATCTCGAGCCGATGGCGAGAATCGTTTCCTCAGCGGCTGCGGGTGTCGAGCCGCGCACGATGGGCATGGGCCCCGTTCCCTCGTCGCGGATAGCGCTCGAGAAGGCAGGACTCACAATGGCGGACATGATTGTGATCGAGATCAACGAGGCATTCGCGGCGCAATCCCTCGCGTGCACCCGCGAGCTCGGCATCGCCGATGATGATCAGAGAGTCAATCCTAACGGCGGGGCGATCGCGCTCGGGCACCCTCTTGGGATGTCAGGTGCGCGACTCCTTCTCACTGCTGCTCACGAGTTGAAGGAAACGGGCGGGAGATACGCTCTCTGCACGATGTGCGTCGGCGTCGGCCAGGGAATGGCTACGATACTCGAGCGGGTGTGACGGCTTGAAGCGGACGCCAGCTGAATATTCCCTTCCGCACGTCCTTCCACTGCGGGTGCTCGTAGATGGGCTGCCACCCGTCCCACACTTCGAGAACTGCCCAGAGGATGTGAGCATCACGCTCGGCCACTGCACGCTTGCACAGGTCGATCGCTTCGTCCAGCCGGCCCGCTGCAACGGCGGCAAGCGCGAGAGGTGACGCCTGCAGGTGCTGCACTCGACCGCGTGCGGCAAGCTCATCGTGAATTGCGGTCGCGGCGCCGACATTGCCGGCCTTCCTGTAATGAACTGCCAGCTCGGCGAGCACCCACGGATGCCTGCCGGAGATCTCGAGCGTCTGGAGGCCCTGCGTCTCTGCCTCCTTTCCCATACCGGCGCAGTGGAAAGCGCGCTGCAGCGTCAGGTGGGACCAGAAGGAAGTCGGGTCAAGCTCTATTCCACGGCGCGCAAAGGCAACGACATCGTCAAGCTGTCCCGCGAAAGTCTTCATCATAGCGAGCATCGAGTGAGCGAAGCCGTTGAGAGGGTCGGTGCCGATGGCGGCGCGAATCTCTTCCACCGCTTCCTCCCACTGTCCGCTGAGCAGTCCCACTCCCCATACCGCGCGACTGCAGCGCATGTAAATGCCAAGTCCCCTTGAGGCCTTGAGGTTCTCCCACTCCCGCATTGCCGAGTTCCGGTCCCCTCCGTAGAACGTCATCCACAGCGCAAGAGCGTGATGCGACTCCGCCACGCCCGGGGAGAGCTCGACGGCTCGAAGCGCCGCCTGATGCGCCCGCTCGATTATTGTCACCGGTTTTACCGCCCCGTAATAGCCGGAGAGAGTGAGCGCGTCAGCGAGCGCGGCGTGAGCCAGCGCAAAGGTATCGTCGAGGGCAATCGCTCCTTCGAAGCATCCGATCGCAGCGTTCATCCTGCGTCCGGGTATGTAATAGAAAGGGCGACCCTTGAGGAAAAGCTCGTATGCCTCGACACTGCTCGTCGGCGGCTTCGACAGCTCTCCGTCACGATTCATGCTCAGCTTGAGCTTCGAGGCAATCGCCGTCGCGATCTCGTCCTGTACCGCGAATATGTCGGTGAGCTCGCGGTCGAAGCGCTCGGACCAGAGATGATATCCGTCGCTTATGGTGACGAGCTGAGCGGTAATCCGAAGGCGGTTTCCCGCTTTCCTCACACTTCCTTCAAGGACTGTCTCGACGTTCAGTTTTTCACGTACCTTGGCGAGGTCGACTTTTTTGCCCTTGAAGGCGAACGACGACATCCTGCCGGCGACGCGCAGGCCGCTGATCTGCGTGAGGGCATTGATGATGTCCTCGCTTATCCCGTCGGAAAAAAATTCCGTGTCCTTGTCGCCGCTCATGTTCTCGAAGGGAAGAACCGCTATCGACGCCATTCCATCGTGGCCCCGCGGCGTTGCGGTCCGGCTCCTCACGCCCGCCGACTCGAGGGCGGACAGGAACTCGGACGCGGACGCGGGACGATCCGAGGGAGATTTCTCGAGACAGGCGCGAACGAGCTCGGCGAACCCGGTCGGGATTGATGGCTGGCGCAACCGGGCAATCGGCGGAGGCTCCACGACGTGCGCGACAATGAGCGCCTGCGCGCCCTGCTTCGTGAATGGAGGCTTACCCGTAAGCAGCTCGAACGCAACGCAGCCAAGCGAATAGATATCGGTGCGCTGGTCCACTTCGGCAGCCGTCGCCTGCTCAGGCGACATGTATGCAGGAGTTCCGACCGCCATCCCATGCCGCGTGATTGCCGAGCGCGACTCTCCTTCCCGCACTCCTGCCGGGCTGGTTCGCGCCGCTGTCAGGGCGCGCGCGATCCCGAAATCCGCCACGCATGCAGAACTTCCCGAAAGGAGAATGTTGTCCGGCTTGATGTCGCGATGGATGACTCCATGCGCGTGTGCGTATTCGAGAGCCATGCCCACGTCGCGCAGAAGCTGGGTGGCCTCGAACGCTGTCAGCGAGCTCTCGCGCACCAGCTTTGCCCTCAGCGATTCTCCTTCGATGTAGGGCATTGTGTAATACGGGAGCCCGTCGATCGATCCGGCCGAAAAAAGCGGGACTATGTGGGGGTTCTGGAGGCTCGCGACGAGCTTTATCTCGAGCTCGAAACGCTCCGCCGACATGTTTTCGGACGGGTCCAGCGCGAGAACCTTTATGACGACGAGGCGTCCGAGTGCGCGCTCCTCCGCCACGAAGACCCGGGACATGGCTCCGCCCTTCAGCTCCCGCTGAATCGCGTAGACCGAGCCCAGCGCCTGCTCGAACCGATCCTTGATGTCGGAGGTCGGGATTGCCCCGTCCTTCTCTGAGGGACGAGAACGTTAACAGCCCCCGGGGGAAGGGGCTAGGACATGGTGGGTTCCGGGCGACACCGGGGCGCGCTGGATTTTCGGCTAGATTTCCGGCCGTGATCTACGAGTTCGACGGGTTTATTCCCGTCATCCACGAGTCGGCGTACGTCCATTCCAACGCGACAGTCACCGGGAACGTGATAATCGGCCGCGACGTCTACGTGGGACCGGGCGCTGCGATCCGCGGCGACTGGGGCGGGATAGTGATAGGCGACGGCTGCAACGTGCAGGAGAACTGCACCGTGCACATGTTCCCCGGAGTGATCGTGACGCTCGAGGAGAGCGCTCACATAGGGCACGGCGCGATAGTGCACGGGGCGCGCATCGGCCGCAACTCACTCGTCGGAATGAACGCTGTAATAATGGACAACGCGGTCATCGGAGCCGAGTGCATAATCGGAGCTCTGTGTTTCGTTCCGGCGGAGATGCAGATTCCGCCCCGCAAGGTAGTGGTGGGCAACCCGGCGAAAATCGTAAAGGACGTAAGCGACGAGATGATCGCGTGGAAGACAGAGGGGACGCGGCTCTATCAAACCCTGCCGCATAAGATGCGGGAAACACTCAGGGAGACCGAGCCACTGCGGGAGAAGGAGCCGGGCAGGCCCGAGCAGAGCGCGACATACATGACATGGCGTGAAACCAACAAGACCTGACATGAACAGACTGAAGAGCTACGCCCGCGGCGAGTGGATCGAAGGCACGGGCGACGGCGCCGACCTCGTCCACGCGGTCACCGGCGAGAAGATAGGCGAAGCGACGAGCGAAGGACTCGACTTCAAGGGAATGCTCGAGTACGCGCGCTCCACCGGCAACCCGAACCTCCGGAAGCTCACGTTCCACGAGCGAGCGCGAATGCTCAAGGAAATGGCGAAATACCTGCTGGAGAGAAAGGAAGAGTTCTACAAGCTCTCCGAGGCAACGGGCGCGACGAAGTCCGACTCGTGGGTGGACATCGAAGGAGGAATCGGAACCTTCTTCGCCTACTCGAGCAAGGGCCGGCGGGAGTTCCCCAACGAGACGTTCTACGTCGAAGGCCCGCCGGAAATCCTGTCGAAGGACAACAGCTTCGTCGGGAGACACATCTGCGTGCCGCTCGAGGGAACCGCGGTCCACATCAACGCCTTCAACTT
>JBPPMU010000061.1:0-2615 GCA_051306215.1 Gemmatimonadaceae bacterium
GCGCACTCACACGGCGTTGTACACCGCGACATCAAGCCTGACAACATCCTCCTCACCGGAAAGTTCGCGGTTGTTGCCGACTTCGGCGTCGCGAAGGCGGTGAGCGAAGCAACGAGCGAATCGAACATCACGTCGGCGGGTGTCGCGCTTGGCACTCCGACATACATGGCGCCCGAGCAGGCATCGGCAGATCCGAATACCGATCACCGCGCTGACATCTACGCGCTCGGAGTCGTTGGGTACGAGCTCCTGACCCGATCACCTCCCTTCGGTGGTACGTCGCCGCAGATGATTCTCGCAGCTCACGTCACCCGCACCCCCGAGCACGTCACGAAGCAGCGGGCATCGGTGCCTCCGGCGCTCGCCAGCATCATCATGCGGTGCCTGGAGAAGAAACCGGCCGACCGGTGGCAGACCGCTGACGAGCTCGCGCAGCACCTGGCGGCGGTGGCATCGGGCTCGACGACTCCGGTGACCACGGCTCCCTATCCCGTTGTCGCGCCCGTTGCTGTCGCCATTCAATTTTTTCGCAGGCCCGCGATTCTTGCGGCGTTCATTCTCGGGCTCGCCGCGTTCGGCGGAGTTGCGTGGTTTGCCAGCAAAGATCGCGCGATATACGACGACCGTCGCGTCATCGTCTCCGACTTCGAGAACCAGACGCGCGACCCCGCGTTCGATCCGGTCGGCAAGCTGGCGTCCGACATGTTGCGGCAGGGGATCTCGCAGACGGGCGTGGCGGAGGTTGCGGGACCGGAGAGTGAATCATCAGAGTCCCGGCCGGGGCTTTTGATCCGCGGCAGGTACTATCGCGAAGGCGACAGCATCCGGATTCAGGCGGAAATTCTCGATGCGCGAAATTCGAAAGTGGTTCGGGCTCTCAGTCCCGCCACGAGCGCCGCCACGAATCCAGCCATCGCGCTCGAGAAACTTCGTCCGCGCATCCTCGGTGCCCTTGCATCGCTTAACGATCCGCTGATAGCAACCTGGGCGCGAATGGCGACCGAGCCCCCGCTGTACCAGGCCTATCGGGCGTACCGCGCCGGAATCGACGCGGAGATTCCGCGGGCCGGCGGTACTGCGGGAATCAACGCGGAGGCTTCGAGGAAGGAGTTCGAGAACGCCGTGCAGCTCGACTCGTTTTTCGTGCTGCCCTTCCTCCAAATCGGTATTCTCCGCGACTCAGTGAATCCGCGCCTGCTGCGGCTATACCAGAAGAGGGACCGCCTCACGCCGCTCGACCGCCTGATCGTTGATCATGCTATGGCTGATGCGCGACAGGAGCATGACGAGTCGCACAAGCTTGCACGACAGATGGTGGACCTCGCTCCTGATCCAGTTTTCCTGAACAAGCTCGGTGAGGTGGCGATATTCGCCGCACATCCGCGCGAAGCACTCGCTGCACTTCAACGCGCAAATCCCGACGGGGAACTCAGGCTCGGCTGGGGTGACAGGACTGACGCGCTACACCTGATCGGGGACTTCGATGGCGAGCTTGCCGCCGTCGAGAGCCAGCGCAAGCTCGGACTTGATGTCGAATTCGAGGCAGCGCAGGTGCTGCCCGCCCTGGGGCGCGTCGATGCGGTCAACACGCTCATCAACGAGCGGATGCGCCGCCCGTCGCGAGATGAAGACACGCCCGCCGCATTGATGCTGTTTGCGGCAAGGGAATACCGCGCTCACGGATTCCTGAAGGAATCGAACGAGCTGGTCAATCGCGCGATCGCGTGGTACGAAAGCAGGCCCGACGCCGAAATGACGGAGGCCCGGCGGTTCAACATGTTGAACGCGTTATACCACGCGGGAAGGTGGGCTGACGCTCTTGCGAACCTCGAGAATACGGCGAAGCAGTTGGAGTTCAGCCTGACTGATGAGCCTATAACCGTCGCCTTTCTTGGACGCATCGCTGCCCAGATGGGAGATACCGCCGCGGCGAAGAGATACTCCGAGCGATTGAGGAACCTGGAGCCGTGGCCGCGTTATAGAGGCAACTCCTACTTCCGTGCGCTCATTGCGGCAGGCCTGGGAGACAGGGAGGCCGTCATTCCCCTCCTGCAGCAGGGATTCGCGGAAGGCTGGGCCTTCGAGCCGCACTTCCATCGTGAGATCGAATTCCAGGCGATGTGGGATTACCCGCCCCTCAAAGAGCTGCTCGAGCCGAAGGGATAAAAGCTATCTCACGGCTGCAGCGGGAGTGGCTGACTAAGCACCCCCGCAATGATTCGTATACCCTGCAGGAAGTCGAACACCCGCAGGTTCTCGTTCGGCGAGTGCTGGTTGTTGTCGGGGTTGACGGTCCCTACGGACACGGCCGGCAGGCCGAGCGTGGAGACGAACGGCGCGATCGGGATCGAGCCACCACTCGTCCGTTCCATAATGGGCGGATGACCGAGCACACGCTCGAGCGCGGCCGCGAGCCAGCGGCCGGCGGGCGAGTCGAACGGCGTTCGAAACGCGGCGTATGAAACGTCGTGATCGAAGCGGATGAGTCGGGGATGACGCGCGCGCTCCTCGATCGTCGGATCGCGACCGCTCACGATGGTGTAGCCGAGCTGCTCGATGTGCCGGCGCATCAGGTCGAGCAGCCGGACGGGATCGGATTCTGGTACCAGCCGCAC
>JBPPMU010000062.1:0-4179 GCA_051306215.1 Gemmatimonadaceae bacterium
TTGACGGAATAGACGCAATCATGACAGCGCATATCGCCGTCACCGGAGTACTCGGCGACAGCGCCCCGCCGGCGACACTCTCGCGCTATTTCATGACAGATGTCCTGCGGGGGGAAATGGGATTCACCGGACTACTTGTCACCGACGCAATGACGATGGGTGGAGTGGCAAACCGGTACGGCGCAACGGAGCCGCTGATACTGGCAATGGAGGCCGGGGCGGACATCCTCCTCATGCCCCGCAATGTCACAGAAGCGATAAACACTGTCGAGGCGGCGATCTCATCGGGCCGGTTGACTCAATCGCGGATCGATGAATCGGTGCGTCGCGTGCTCCGTGCAAAAGCTCAGGCCGGATTGCGCAGCGGGCGGCTGGTTGACCTCGAGGCGGTCGATTCGATCGTCAACGTGCCGGCCAGATCGGCTGTGGCGAGAGAAGTTGCGGAGAAGTCGATAACACTGGCCCGCGACGAACTCTCGCTCGTGCCGCTCGCCCGACCGGCGAAGGTCCTCGCCATCACATATGCCGACGGAGGCGACCTGGTCGCCGGACGCGTCTTCAATCAGGAGCTCCGGTCAGCGGGGTACGAGCTGTCGACGGCTTCGGTTGACAGCAGGACCACCGATGCAGAGCTCGCCCGGCTGCGTGGGAGAGCGGACTCCGCCGACATCGTCATCGCCGCGGCTTACGTCTTTCCGCGCGATGGACGGGGCGTGATCTCGACAGAAGGCGGATTCCCGCTATTTGTCGAGCAGCTTTCGGCAGCGGGACGCAAAGTGGTTGCGATCAGCTTCGGCAGCCCGTATCTCGTGAGCGCATACCCGTCCGCGCCTGCCTACCTTCTCGCGTGGGGGGGAGCACCCGTTTCGCAGCGCGCAGCGGCTGGAGCATTGATTGGGCGCTCGCCGATCGCCGGGAAGCTTCCGATATCGATTCCGCCATGGTTCAGGACCGGAGACGGACTCGAAAGGGCCGCGACGGCGCAAGTTTCACCGAGATGACAAAACCGGTTTTGGCTGTTGCACTGCTCGCGTTCGCCGGGTGCGCGGCACAATCGACACGGATCCCTGCCCCCATTCGGATTGAACCACTTCAGACACTCACGCGGACTAGGCCGTCCGAGGCCGGAATGCGTGGCGACCTCAACGCCGATCTCGATTCGTTGATGAGGGTGGCTCTCGCTGATGGCGCGGCGCCAGGGGGCTCCCTCGTCATCGGAAGGTTTGGGCGGCTCGTTCACGTTGCCGGCTACGGGCGTCTCGATACCGCTCAGGCAGCGGGCGCGGTCGATGAAAACTCGATATTCGACCTGGCCTCTCTTACAAAAGTCATCGCAAGCACAACCGCGGCGATGATTCTCGAGGAGCAGGGATTGCTGGACCTCGAGCGCACCGTCGCAAGCTACCTGCCCGGTTTCGATGCGCCCGACAAGGCGACGATTACCGTGAGGCAGCTTCTCGAGCATCGCGGCGGTCTCGAGGCATTCGCCGCCCTCTACCGGGATACGAAGGGACGCGAGGAATACCTGGCGAAGATAAACTCGCGGCCCGTGAGATCCGCGCCAGGAAACGAAATGGTCTACAGCGACTGGGACCTGATCCTTCTCCAGCTGATAATCGAGCGCATCACAGGCCAGACTCTCGACCAGTTCACGACAGAGAGAATCTTCGCGCCGCTCGGCATGACCAGCACGATGTTCAATCCCGACAGCGCGGCATACTGGAGCCGTGTCGCGGCGACCGAGATCGACTCCGCCCGCGGCGGGGTCGTCATCGGAAAGGTTCACGACGAGAACGCGAATGCAATCGGCGGCGTCGCCGGCCACGCGGGACTTTTCTCGTCCGCCCGCGACCTCGGGATATTCGCCCAGATGATGCTCAACGGCGGGACGTATGGCGGCGCGCGGATCGTGAGGCCCGAGACGCTCGCCCGCTGGACGGCACCGCAGTCCCGCCTGTCGAGCCGTGCGCTCGGCTGGGATACTCCGTCGAGAAACTCGAGCGCGGGAAGGTATTTTTCACCGCGCAGCTTCGGTCACACGGGGTTCACCGGGACATCGATCTGGATCGATCCAGAGAGAGGGTTGTTCGTGATTCTTCTGACAAACCGCGTCAATCCCACACGGGAAAACCAGCGGCACGTTCCGCTCAGACGCGCAGTAGCCGATGCCGCGCAGGGCGCCATCCTCGACGCACCATTGATCAACTGGGAGGCTTCGCGTTGAACGCGCAGGTCAGAGAGAGAGTTCAGGTAGTAATCGCCGAATACGACGAGATAGCGAAGATCGTCGCGAGAAGGATCGCCGAGGTGATCGCAGAGCAGCGGGCTGCGGGAAAAACGCCCGTTCTGGGGCTCGCCACCGGCAGCACGCCGATCGGAGTCTATCGTGAGCTGATAAGAATGCACCGAACCGAGGGCCTGAGCTTCGCTGACGTCATGACGTTCAACCTCGACGAGTACTACCCGATGCGGCCGGACAGCATCCACAGCTACTACCGGTACATGTGGGAGAACCTGTTCGACCATATCGACATCAAGCCGGAGAACGTCCACATTCCGGACGGCGCGGTTCCCCGGGAACGTCTCGCCGCGCACACCGCTGAATACGAGCAGGCAATCCGCGACGCCGGCGGGATAGATCTCCAGATCCTCGGCATCGGCAAGACAGGCCACATCGGATTCAACGAGCCGGGGTCGGGTGTAGACTCGCGCACGCGCGTGATTGCGCTTGACACTGTCACGCGGCGCGACGCCGCAGCCGATTTCTTCGGAGAGGACAACGTCCCCACCGAAGCGATAACCATGGGTGTCGCGACGATCATGGAGGCCCGGGAGGTCGCGCTGATCGCCACCGGCGAGCACAAGGCGGCGATAATCCTGCGCTCGGTTGAGGGCAAACCCGCCCCCGATGTTGCGGCGACCTATCTCCAGGGCCACCGGAACGCAGTGTTCTACGTCGACCCCGCTGCTTCGGCCGAGCTCACCCGCGTGCAGACGCCATGGATCGTCGGCGAGGTCGAATGGGATCGCGATCTCGAGATCGCCGCCGTGATCTGGCTGAGCGGAGTAACTCACAAGTCGATCCTCAAGCTCGATAGTCTCGACTACCGCGAGAATCACCTGAGCTCGCTTCTGGCGCGCTGGCAGGAGGCTGGCCCGCTCAACGGCGAAGTCTTCAACGCGCTCATCTCGAAGGTGCGCGGCCGCAGCAAGCTCCCGTCGGGCCGCAACATCATCGTGTTCTCGCCGCATCCCGACGACGACGTGATATCGATGGGCGGAATCCTCAACAAGCTTCACCAGAACGCCAACGACATAATCGTCGCGTACCAGACGTCGGGGAACATCGCAGTCTTCGACCACGAGGTGCGCCGCTACGTCGACTTCCTGAGACGCTTCGACCGCGACTTTGCCAAGGCCGACGGCGACACGCGCAAGCTCATCGACGACGTTGAGACATTCCTCGAGACGAAAGTACCGGGGCAGGTCGATACAACCGAGGTGCAGACGATAAAGCGCGGAATCCGTGAGGCCGAGGCGGTCTCGGGTATCGAGACGTTCGGCATGAACCGCGACCAGGCGCGATTCCTCAACCTTCCCTTCTACCAGACTGGAAAGATCCGCAAGGATCCGATTGGCCCCGAGGACGTCCGGATCACGCTTGCACTGCTGGAGGAACACAGGCCGTCGCTCGTGTTCGTGGCTGGTGATCTTTCAGACCCACACGGGACACACAGGATGTGCCTCGAGACGGTGGAAGCGGCGCTCAGGCAGTATTCGGGTGAACAGCCCGACATCTGGTATTATCGCGGCGCATGGCAGGAATGGAGTGTTGCCGAAGCCGATGTGCTCGTCCCGCTCTCCGAGGATGAGCTTAGGCGCAAGATTCTCGCGATCTTCAAGCACCAGAGCCAGAAGGACCGCGCGCCATTCCCCGGCCAGGATGACCGCGAATTCTGGCAGCGCGTCGAAGAGCGCAACAAGAACACGGCGGCAGTTGTCGATCGCCTCGGTCTTCCCGAGTATTTCGCGATGGAGGCATACGTCGTCAGGCGTGACGGCAAACGCGTCCATCCGGAGACTGTCGCAACGAGCGCGCTCGGAGTTTCCGCTACGCGTCCCGCGTCACGGGAGCGCGCGCACTGACGGCGTAATTCTCGCGCGAAGGTCGAGCATCGA
>JBPPMU010000063.1:0-9812 GCA_051306215.1 Gemmatimonadaceae bacterium
ACTCCGCGGTCACGGAAGACGGACAGTGCCCAATCTAGGCGCCTGTACAGGCCGACTGGGCTGAGCCCGGGCACTCCACCTATTGGAGACCACCAACCGTCTGCAGACATCGAAGTATGGGGCGGCCTAACTAATAAATAGACTGCGAGCTTATGCTGCGAGTGGGCAGAGAAACCGGCTTCCCGTCGCCGCAATTATCTCCCGACGCACGTTGCCACTTTGCTGTAACGTCTTATGCCTCAACAAACTATGCCGCGCAGCGACCGCGTACTGAGGGCAGGATGCTGCGGAAATTCTGCAGCTTCCCGCACGCACTCCTTCAGGATGATCGTAGCAACTCGGGGAACCCGGTCTAGCAGCGCGCCTAGCTCCCCTAACACGCCATCTGCTCAACATAGTTAGTATTACTACGATACTAATTACCTGACCACGATCTTTCTCGAATAAACCCACGGCTTTGTCCTGCCAAGGGTGAACACGTACTCCCCAGCCTCTGCGGGCGTCCATTCTGCGTCGAACGTCTCGCCGGTATAAAGCACCCTGGTGGCTGCCGACTCCTTGCGCAAAGCGGGAGCGAGGTCCGCACCATCCTTCGCGCGCGGGCGCCACCTCACCGGCACCGAATCCTTCCGCACCGTGAACCTGAAGCCGCCGGCCGCGCCAATGTTCACGAAACGAAGCCGGTGAGTTGCGCCGAGCTTCATCTCGATCGGCACGACACCCGACGTGTCACCGTTCACCATCATCTTCGGCGGCTCCCCCGTGCCATCCCAGCCCAGCGTGAAAACGTGATCAGTCGCGGGATCGAACTCCTCGCCGGGCTCCATCACGATGACAGGCCCGTACATCCCCGAGGTGAGTTGCTCGACATCGTTGAGATGGGTGTGATAGATGAACGTCCCGGCCCGAGGAAGCGTGAGCCGGGCAGTGAACGAATCCTTTGGCGCTATCATCGGCGCAACCTTCATGTCCGCCCCGCTCCATCCAGCGACCCCATCAGAAAAACTCTCGAGCTCGATCCCATGCCAGTGCACCGACGTCGCGGCATGCGATTGATTTACCACAGTCACTTCGGTCGGCTCATTCCGCCTTAGAAGAATCATCGCTCCAGGCGGCTCGACTGAATCAACGGCAGGCGCGCGTGAATCACGCTGAAGCACGTACGACATGTGTAACGGCGTGCGCCCCTTCCGCGGCCGCTCCGTCGCGACAAGCCTCAGCTTCCTCGGCTCGCCCGCCGCCACCTGCGCGAGCCCCTTCGGATCCTTCACTATGATCCCTATGACGAGACCGGCCATGTGCTTCATCAGATCAGTGGCGTGGCCATGCTCCTCGCGATGACCATCGAGACGCGCGCCCTCGAGCACGTGAAACACGAGATGACAGTGAAAGAGCCAGTTACCCGGCCTGTCGGGACTCCACCTGATCGACATCGTCGAGCCGGGCGTCATGTTCTCAGTTACAACGAGACGCCGGGCGTCAGCCGCCAGCGCGGTGTCAGCCAGATAAGTGCCGCGCGAATCGACCGTGAAGTAGAAGCCGTGAAGATGCATCGGGTGCGGCCTGATGCTGGCATTTATCACCCTCCACGACACACTGTCGCCAACGTTCGCCAGCATCCGCTCGGTATGCGGCCACGACTTTCCATTTATCGCGACTGCATTGCGATAACCGGTCGAATCGATCGGCTCGCCCCAGATGCTTATCATCACTATCCGGTCATCAACCGGCTCGCCCCGCCTGTCTACAACGAACGCGCCTGAAAGCTGCTCACGCTCCCTCAAGTCATGATCGACGTGACCCGGAGACGCGTAATACATGTATGTCCCCGGCGCACCGGCCAAAAATGCGAATGTCCTGGTCTGGCCGGGCGCGACAGGCACGCTGTCCGGAGCGGCCGAGGGCCGCGTCGCCATCCCACGCACCCAGATGACGGAATCAGGCAACGCATTCCGAATCGTCGCAACGATCATCGTGCCCTCAGGAACCCGCACCAGCGGCCCAGGCACCTGCGGCACCTTCCCCTCCTCAGCAAACGCGGCAACCTCGGCGAAAGGTCCATCCGCCTCTTCGGGATACCAGCGCGCCATCTGAGCGACGAGGGCAATCCGAAGCGTGTCGTTCTTCAGGACACCGGCAGGCCTCCGATTGTCGTTTGCCTCTACTATAGGAAGGGCCGATGAGCCAGCGGGCGGGAAAGTCTCAGTCGATGCCGCGGAAATCAGTGCCAGCAGCAGCGCTGCGAGGGTCGAAACCGAATAAAGCATCTTATCCTGGGAAGGAGAGCGACAAATGTGTGACTGACGCTTGATTTATGCGAGCGAAAGCGCAGCCCGGATTATGTTATCTCCATGCTCGAAGCAGCCATCGCACGCCGTCGCACATTCGCGATCATCAGCCACCCCGACGCCGGCAAGACGACCCTCACCGAAAAACTCCTTCTATATGGAGGGGCGATCCACCTGGCCGGCTCAGTAAAGGCGCGCCGGGCGGCCCGCCACGCAACGTCGGACTGGATGAAGCTGGAGCAGGAACGCGGAATCTCGGTCACCTCGAGCGTGATGCAGTTCGAGTACGACGGCTACCACGTGAATCTCCTCGACACACCGGGCCACGAAGACTTCTCCGAGGACACGTACCGCACGCTGGTCGCGGCAGACAGCGCCGTAATGCTTCTCGACAACCGGCGCGGAGTCGAAGAGCGGACGCGACAGCTCTTCGAGGTCTGCAAGAAACGCCGGATCCCGATCTTCACCTTCGTCAACAAGTGTGACAGGGTCGGCGAAGATCCCCTCAAGCTCGTCAGCGACGTCGAAGCCGACCTAGGCATCAAATGCCACCCGGTTACCTGGCCGATCTTCCGCGACGGAACCTTTGTCGGCGTTTACGACAGAAGGCAAAAGCTCATCCACCTCTTTTCGCGAGACGAACAACACGGTGCGATCCGGGCCGAGGTGAAAGTTGGATCGCTGGAGAGTGAGGAGCTGCGTGAGCTGCTCGGACAGAACTCTCACGACCAGCTCGTCCACGACATTGCCCTTCTCGACGAGGCAGGACACCC
This sequence comes from Gemmatimonadaceae bacterium, assembly GCA_051306215.1. Classification (GTDB taxonomy): domain Bacteria; phylum Gemmatimonadota; class Gemmatimonadetes; order Gemmatimonadales; family Gemmatimonadaceae; genus UBA4720. The sequence continues at coordinate 3,062 of JBPPMU010000063.1, forward strand.
GTTCGACCACGACGAGCTTCTTTCGGGAGAGCTCTCACCCGTGTTCTTCGGCAGCGCGCTCACGAACTTCGGGCTCGAGCCGTTTCTCAAGGAATTCCTCGAGCTGGCACCGGCCCCGCTTCCGCGCGAATCGTCGATCGGGACGATCGTGCCGACCTATCCCGTTTTCACCGGATTCGTCTTCAAGATCCAGGCGAACATGGACCCGCGCCATCGCGATCGCGTCGCATTCGTCCGCGTCTGCTCGGGAAAGTTCGAGGCCGGGATGCAGGTGAATCACGTTCGCACCAAAAAGCCGATGCGGCTCACCGCGCCGCAGCAGTTCATGGCCCGCGAGAGAACACTCATCAGCCAAGCCTGGCCGGGCGACGTGATTGGCGTGCTCGACCGCGGGACACTCCGCATCGGCGACACTCTCGCGGCCGAAGGCGATCTCGAGTTTCAGGGAATCCCACGCTTCGCCCCGGAGCATTTCGCTCGCGTCATCATCAGCGACCCGATGCGGCGGAAGCAGCTCGACACCGGCCTGCGTCAGCTCACGGAAGAGGGAGCGGCGCAGGTATTCTTCACGTCAGGCACCGACACGACCAGCCCGACGCCGATCGTCGGCGCGGTAGGGCTGCTCCAGTTCGACGTAATGGTGTTCAGGCTCGAGACCGAATACGGCGTGCCTTGCAGGCTCGAGCCGTTTGCCGGACGTTATCCTCGATGGGTAACCGGACCTCGGGCGGATATCGAGCGGATTGCGCGGAGCCAGGGGACGACTCTGCTCTTCGATGCCAAGGGGAATCCTTTGTTACTGTTTCAGGATGCATGGGCGTTGAGATATGCGCAGGAGAAGGAAACCACGGTAAAATTCCTGGATAATGCCCCTTAGCCGCAACAAATCCGCCGAGATTCTCGTAAGGCCTACCATGCATGTCAACCGGAGAGACGATGACTGAATCCGACGGCCGTCTGCGCCGCTCCCGCTCGAACAAAATGATCGCCGGCGTTGTCGGCGGACTCGCGAATTACTTCGGCTTCGACCCGACTATCGCCCGCGTGATCTACGTCATCCTGTCGATCGTTTCAGCCGCGTTCCCGGGTTTACTCGTCTACCTCCTCCTCTGGCTGGTAATGCCCGAAGGAGACTGATGTTGCCGGCAACCGCAGTTCAGCCCCCCGACCCCTCCCAGGCACCCGCGCTTCCGCCGGTTCCGGCCCCGCCTCAGCCACAGGCAACAGTGGTAGTGATGAACCCGGACGGCTCGTTTCAAAACCTGCCGGTCCCACTCACGCGCCGGGCGGTCGAGGAAATCAAGGACCGCCGGGAAGAGCTCTCGAGCCAGCTCATCTCGGCAAACAGCCGCAGGAAACGGCTTGCCGATGAGCTCACGAAGCAGCCTGCAGGACCCGCACGCACCGGAATTGAGGGTCGTCTTGTTGTCCTCGACGCACGGCTCGTTCAGCTCGAGGCGGATATCGCAGCGACAGGGCGCCAACTGACCGCGGCGCAACCCGCGCTCGTCGCATCGACGGAGATCCCAATGAACCCAGACATGCCCGACAACGTGCTCGCGCTGAGCATCGTATTCACCCTGTTCGTTCTCTTCCCGGTTGCATTCGCGCTGGCAAGGAATCTCTGGAAGCGCGGCAGCCGCGGGCCCGCGCCGGCCTCATCGCCTGAGACGAACCAGCGGCTCGAGAGGCTGGAGCAGGGAGTCGATGCAATCGCGATCGAGATCGAGAGGGTATCGGAGGGACAGCGCTTCGTTACGAAGCTCCTCTCCGAAGCCGCCGTAACTCCGCGAATCGGGGCCGCCGAGAAAACAGCGGAGCGGGTGTAGCTGGTCGCTAAGACCCGTTGAGGATCCGGTTTATCTCCTCGAGCGCGGTCTCCTCGAGACTCCATTCCGCCGCAGCTGCATTAGCTGTCACCTGCTCGGGCCTCGTCGCGCCAGCGATCACCGACGCGACCATCGGCCTCGTCAGCAGCCACGAGAACGCAAGCTCGAGAATCGTATGACCCTGCCCCTCGGCGAATGCGATGAGCTGTTCGACTTTGGAAAGATTCTCTTCGTTGAACGTTTCCTTCTTCCAGCCCGACGCGAGACGCGACCCCTCGGGAATCGGCTTTCCTTGACGGTACTTTCCGGTGAGCAGCCCGCTCGCCAGCGGGAAATACGGAAGGAACGACAAACCGAGCGCGGCGCATTCGGCGAGGACTCCTTGCTCGGGCTCCCGGTGAAGCAGGCTGTACTCATTCTGGACACTCACGAACCGGGCAGCCCGCGGCGCAACTGCATGCTCGGCCTCAGTTAGCTGGGGGACTGAAAAGTTCGAGCATCCGATCTCCCTCACTTTTCCCGCCTTCACCAGATCGTCGAGTGCACCGAGAGTTTCCGCTATCGGAACCGTCGGGTCAGGCTTGTGGAGCTGATAAAGATCTATGCGATCCGTCTTCAGCCGTGACAAGCTGTCCTCGACGGCGCGTGTCACATATTCGGGCCTCGCACCCTTACGCTGCTCGTCGATGGTCGATCCGAATTTCGTTGCGATAACGAGGCCTTTCCGCTTCTTTCCCAGGGCCTGCGCCAGAAACTCTTCGCTTTGGGTGCCGCCATAGGTGTCGGCGGTATCGAAAAAATTGATGCCGGCGTCGAGCGCGGCATGCACTACCTTTGCTGTGCCTTCAGCGTCGAGGCGCCGGCCGAAATTGTTGCATCCAAGGCCGACGACGGAGACGCGGAGTGCTCCGATTCGTCTTTTTATCACGCCCGAAACCTAGTGCGATTATCAAGCCGCCGGACCCGCCGCCCGAGCGGCAATGAGAGAGGCAGTCTAATGAAGGCTTTTTCACGAATCGCCGCCTTTGCCGGGCTGGCGATCGCCGCAGGGTGCGGCGGCGCCCGGTCGCCGGATGTGGCGGGCGCCCCGGACGAGGCCCTCGAGCCGGGGATCGCGGTCGCATCCTTCGATTCGCTCTGGAAGATCGTAGCCGACACCTACGTGGACACTGCATTCGTTTCATCGCGGTGGGTCACCGTACGGGACTCGCTTCGACCCCGCTCACTCGCAATCACCCGCCGCCGCGAGCTCGACGCCCTACTCGGCGAAACCCTGAACACGATCTCTGATTCGCATTTCTATATCATCCCGGCCCGGCTTGCTCCCGCTGATTCAGGTGCAAAAAGCGACGGGAGAGGCGCGACCGGCCTCGTTGTCAGGGTTGCTGAAGGACGTGCCGTCGCGTGGCGCGTGAACGCCGGGAGTCCTGCCGATCGTGCCGGGATCAAGCCGGGGCAGACGGTGGTGCGTGTCGCGAGCAGAGATCCGGCAGAAGGTCTCGACCGGCTCGAGGCGATGCCCGAGCAGGCAAAACCGCGGGCTCTGTTTGATGTTCTGCAGAGACTTAATGGTGCGCTGGCCCCCCGGGTTGGCGACACTGTCGCCGTTGTGATGCGTGTTGACGGGAAGTCAGCGACGCACCGGCTCGTGGCGGTTAAGGCCGAGGGGACACTCTCTCAGTATGCCAATCTTCCGCCGATATCCGGTGTCGTTAAGTGGTCGCGGCTTCCCATAATGGGCGGTGGATGTGCCGGGACGATAACGTTCAACATCTGGCTTCCTGCCTTGATGGGCGAGCTCGATCGCGCCGTTGACAGCGTGAGGTCGTGCAAAGGAGTCGTGATAGACCTGCGTGGAAACCCCGGCGGGCTTGGCGCGATGGTCATGGGATTCGGTGGTCACTTCGTCGACTCGGTGAAATCCCTGGGCACGATGAAAATGCGCCAGCTGTCGCTGAATTTCGTGATAAACCCTCAGCGCTCGCGCAATGATGGCTCCAGTATGGCGCCTTTCTCCGGACCCGTTGCAATTCTCGTTGACCCGATGACCGCCAGCACCTCAGAGATATTCGCGGCCGGAATGCAGCGAATTGGCAGGGCGCGGGTATTTGGTCAGCGAAGTGCCGGTGCGGCTTTGCCCGCGCTGATGAACAGATTGCCATCTGACGATGTATTCGTCCATGCAGTGGCCGACTTCACTGATCCTGAAGGTCGGCGGATCGAAGGGTCGGGTGCCGAGCCCGATGTTGAGGTTCCACTTTCTGTCGGCGTTCTCTCCGAGGGCCGGGATGGTCCGATGGAGGAAGCGTTGCGCTGGATCAGCGGTCGGTAGGGAGCGTGTGCAACCTTGTGTTTTCCCGAGTACTATCAAATACAATGCTGAACCGAAAGAAAGCATAGGTGACAGTTGTCAGGCTTCGCAGGCGTCAGGTGCGAGCGCGTTCGCAGTTGTCTCGAGCCTCATGCCTGGGCCGCCTGACAACTGTCACCTATGCTTTCTTTCAGTTTCGTCTTTCTGCTGCCATTAACTCTTAACGGATAATCGATGAGCATGAACTCAATCCTTCGCGTTACCGCCGCAATCGGACTCCTGGTAGCTGCCGGAAATTCTGCCGGAGCCCAGACCACCACTGCACTTCCGCCTGCCGCGACCCTGGTTGCGAAGTACGCTGATGCTGTTGGCGCGCCCGCGTTCCTGGCGGCGAAGGCGATCGTGACGAAGGGGGCGATGGCAATGCCCGCTGCCGGAATCAACGCGACCTTCGAGCTCCTCCAGGTCGCTCCGAACCAGATGTCGATGGTTTCCGAAATCCCGGGCATGGGCAAGGTCGAAGCAGGATTCGATGGAACCACCGCGTGGTCAATGGATCCGATGCAGGGCGCCCGCGTTCTTGCGGGGGGCGAGCTCGACCAGGTCCGCGACGAGTCAGATCGCCGGGCAGCGGTGAGGGACCCGGAGATGTTCACCGCTATCGAGACAGTCGCCGACACGACGATGAATGAGCAGCGCTGCTATCTGGTCAAGCTGACCTGGAAGTCAGCCCGCGAGACATGGGATTGTTACAGCGCCGAGAACGGCCTGATCGTCGCGTCGAGGAGTGTGCAGAAGACGGCGATGGGCGACATTCCGGTCGTCACGCTCTTCAGTGAATACAAGCAGTTCAGCGGCATCACAGTGGCAACGAAGACCGTGCAGGAAGCCATGGGCCAGCAGCAGATTTTCACCATCGAATCTGTCGAGGTTGGTGACGGTGCAGGCGTGACGGTCGCTCCACCGGCCGCGGTGCAGGCGTTGGCGAAGCCGGCAAAATAGGGCCCGGTCACATGACTCCGGACGTCGCTGGCGTGAAGCCGCCCGGATTCCGGCTTCCTGACGCGACGCATGTGGGTCGTGTGCGGCTGCAGGTCGCCGATCTCGACCGTTCGATCGCGTACTATGAGAAGGTCATCGGGCTTTCCGTGCTCGATCGTTCTGAAAAGTCAGCTAGCATCGGTGCCCGTGGCGACGATTCAACTCTCGTCGAGCTCGAAGAGCTCAAGGGCGCGCGCCCGGTTCCGCGGCGCGGGCTGCTCGGGCTCTATCACTTCGCCGTGCTTCTCCCCGACCGGCCATCGCTCGGAAAGTTCGTCGCGCACCTCGGCGCACTCGGCGAGAGAGCCGGAATGTCCGATCACCTCGTGAGCGAAGCGATCTATCTCACCGACCCCGATGGACTCGGAATCGAGGTGTATGCCGACCGGCCTGCATCAGCGTGGCGGGTCGAGGACGGTCAGATCGCGATGGCGACCAAGCCGCTCGACGTCGATAACCTCGTTGCCGCTGCAGGCGGAGAAACCTGGAGCGGGGCGCCGAATGGCACCAAGATGGGACACGTTCACTTCCATGTGGGGGATATCGTCGAGGCGGAGAGGTTCTATCATGAGGCGCTGGGCCTCGACAAGATCGTGTGGGGTTATCCGGGTGCCCTCTTCATGTCAGCCGGTGGTTATCACCATCACGTCGGCACGAATACATGGGCGGCAGGATCGGCAGTGGCGTCAGACAACGATGCGAGGCTGCTTTTCTGGGACCTCGTCCTGCCCGATAGCGACAGCGCGGGGAAGGCGGCTGAGTCCGTCGAGGCCGCCGGTTTCGATGTCGCAAGCGAAGGCGGCATCCAGACCGCGACGGATTCCTGGGGGATCAAGGTGCGGCTGCTCGCTGCCTGAGCCACATTTCAGCGCATGAAGGTTCCAGTCATAGAAACTGAAAGGCTGATTCTCCGTGAATTCCGGGAAGAGGACTTTCCGGTTTACGAAGCACTCGCTGCCGACATCAACGTCATGCGATTCCTCGGCGGCAAGACGATGGACCGGGTCGAGGCATGGCGTCACATGGCCATGATGGTGGGACACTGGACACTCCGCGGCTACGGATACTTCGCACTCGAAGAGAAGGAATCGAGGCAGTTCATCGGCAGGGCGGGGTTCACGAATCCCGCCGGTTGGCCCGGGTTCGAGCTGGGATGGACGATTGCGCCGACACATCAGCGGCGCGGTTTTGCGTTCGAGGCTGCCACTAGACTGCTTCGTTATGCGTTCGAGGACCTGGACAAGGCGCACGTGATAAGTCTGATCCACCGCGACAATATCCCATCGAAGCGAGTGGCCGAGAAGCTCGGTGAAACCGTGGAGGGTGAAACCGTCGTGCTGGGGATGCCGGTTCTCATCTACGGAATCGATCGGGAGCGTGAAGCGTAGCCGGGCCCGCTCGCGGCCGTTCGAGGTTCGCGAGTCGGGGATTCAGGGGATCGGCGTTTTCGCGACGCGGTTCATTCCCGCCGGCACGCGCCTCATAGAGTACACCGGCGAGCGGCTGACGGAGGCGGAGTCAGATGCGAGATATCCTCACGACGACGAGAGCGGGAACCATCACACGTTCC
>JBPPMU010000064.1:0-2538 GCA_051306215.1 Gemmatimonadaceae bacterium
GTTCAATCTCGTGCCGAACGGCGGCGCCACGAACCTGAACTGGTCGATGCACGGGCCAAACACCTTCCTGACGAAAGTGATGACAGTCTTCACGAGCATGGACAAGATGGTTGGCAAGGACTTCGAGCAGGGGCTCGTCAACCTGAAGGCTGCAGCGGAAGGCAGGAGCGCCGCGCCTATGTAAGCACTTCCGCCAGGGCGTCGAGCTTCTCGGACCAGTACTGCTTGAGCCGGTCCGCAGTCTCGCGGTCCGGGAGCCCCGCGCGCCGCAGGGCAACAGAGCTCCTGTCCTTTCCCTTCGGCGTGAAGCCGACGGCGACGATTGTGCCATCACTCATTCCGAGCCGCATCGTCACGGCCCCGTCAGTAAAGCGATTTCCGGTAGGTGATGACCTTGTCAACCTCGATGTAGCCCGAGCGCTTGTGGGCCGCGTGGCTGACGTGATTGTCGAGGAGCGCGTCCGAGGCCATCTCCCTGAAACCCCGGTCTCTCGCCCACGACTCGGCAGATTCGAGTAGCGCCCGGCCGTAACCTGCACGCCGCAGGTCAGGATCCACATACCACGCTTCGATGTAGCCGACCGCGCCGGTTTTACATCCGTCGGCAACCGAGCGCGTCCCCGCCTCGACGTAACCTCCGAGTATTCCGTCCCCTCGGTCGATAACGAAAACCTGAGCGTCCTCCTTCCCGATCGTCTTCAGCAGGTCTTCAACGTCCTCTTCGGCGATGTCAGGAAAGAGCTCCCGCGCCATACGCATCAGCTCGCTCCAGTCTCCCTCCTCGTACCTCCTCACGTTCATTTGCGTTTCCCCGTTTTCCGGTCGACCCGCTCTTTCACAAGGGGCCGGGAAAGATCCCGGATTGCATCCTTGCCGACCCGCCGCTCCGACGGGACGGATGAGCGCGAAAGCCGCGTCGCGAGATCAATTGCCGCGTCATGCAGGGTCCTGTTCCGATGTCCGATCGAACGCAGCGCCCAGCTGACGCCCTTCTTCACGAAGTTCCGGTCATCACCGGCTTCGCGCTCGATGATCCCCAGCGCGGCAAGAAAAGGCTCGTCAGGCGCCTTCTTGTCGTGAAGCGCGAGTGACGCGGCGAGCGCGAACGCGGCGCGCTTGACGAACTCGTCACGCCGGCGGCTCCACTTCTCGACCTTTATCCATGCGTGCGGACTCCGGTCGAGCAGCTTGAAGCAGAGCGTGTCGCAGACTGCCCAGTTGTCGAAATCTTTCGCCCACCGGTCCATCTGCGAGGAGGTCAGGTGCTCCGGCTCCGCCACGAAGGCGGTGAGAATTCGCGCCTCATACCAGCCGGTGTCCCAGAGCGCGACAGCAAGCTCGTGGTCCCGCCCGAGTTTCTTCGCAAGTGTCTGCATCGTGGCCATCGACACGCCAAACACCTTCGAGGCCACGATGCCGTAACGCGCCATGCCGTCGCGGTTCTTCCGCGTGCCCCTTGCCTCGAGCCAATGCAGTGCCTCTTCGACAAGTTCGGCGGTCGCCACATCCGTTGAGGTTGCCGGGCCGCGTGTGGTCATGTGCCTCCCGAAGCATCGTATCTTTCGCGCATGAAATTATGGCTCGACGCCGACGCGACGCCACGCGACGTGAAGGAAATATGCTACCGCGCCTCCGACCGGTTGAAGATCGAAACGATCCTCGTCGCAAACCAGAGAATCCAGCTCCCGGTCGGTCATTCACATCTATCGACGGTCCGAGTTGAAGGCGGACCCGATGTCGCCGACCTCTACATTGCGGAGCATTCAGAAACGGGCGATGTAGCCGTGACGGCGGATATTCCGCTCGCGGCCATGCTCGTTCCGAAAGGCGTCGTCGTGATCGACCCGCGCGGCGAGGAATACACGGCTGAGAGCATCGGGGAGAGGCTTTCGGTCAGGAATTTCATGGACGATCTCAGGTCGACCGGTGTCGAGACCGGAGGACACAGGCCGTACGGCCAAAGGGAGAAACAGGCGTTCGCAAACGCCCTTGACCGAACGCTCACCCGCGCGATGATCCGCGGAGCAAAAGCGGTCTAGCTCAGGCGCACTTGCAGCCGCCCTTGACGCTGTAACCTGGAGATTGACAATCGCTCCGGAGGAGCGACCTTCTTCCGCATCCAAATGCGACCCGGAGATGCAAAATGATGTCAGTGCTGCATGCTGCCCTGTGGGTTGCGACGCCGCTGATGCAGGATGCAATAGTCGCGGCGCCCCCGAGGCGTCCGCTGCCTCGACCGGTTGCCGATGCGCCAATGGCAGCAGTGAACCAGAATCGTGTCCCCGCCGGGCAGATCGTGAACGGTACGCTGTCTCTTTCGCTCGACATCGTGGAGGCGGCGTGGCAGGCTGAAGGTGTCGATGATCCCGTAGTGCGAATACTTGCTCTCGCCGAACGCGGGAAGACGCCGCAGGTGCCAGGTCCGATGTTGAGGGCTGCCTCAGGCACGACCGTCCGGCTGAGCCTCCGCAACCGGTCCGATTCTGCGGTGATGATGAGCGGCTTCCGCCCGTCGCTGCCGGCGGATGCTGACACAGT
>JBPPMU010000065.1:0-3884 GCA_051306215.1 Gemmatimonadaceae bacterium
TCACTGGAATCTGGATGCGCGCTACGATTCTCCTGCTGATGCTGCAGATGGCTGGAACGCTTACGCCGGTCGTACTCTTTCCCGACGAGGTGTTCCTCGTGGCGCCATATGCGCCGACGCTCGAAGGCCAATACATCATCAAGAACGTCGTGCTGATCAGCGCCGCAATCGTACTCGGCGCGCTCGTACGCGGCGGTGCCGTGTAGGCGGATCCTGAACGGGCTTCGACAGGTAGCGCATCGGACGGCTGAGCGCCATCTTCACGTTGCCGGCACGGAACGGCCGGGACAATCCAAAAGTGAGAGGTGCACCATGTCAGTCGCGAAGATCACGGAAATTCAGGCATCGTCAACAAAAAGTTTTGAGGACGCCGTAAACGTCGGCATCGCCCGGGCGGACAAGACGCTCAAGAACGTCAGCGGCGCCTGGATCAAGAGCCAGCAGGTGGTAATCGATCAGGGCAAGGTCGTGGAGTACCGCGTTCTAATGAAGGTGACGTTCGTTCTCAACGACTGATGAGCCAGGCAGCGGGACTCGCGATACTCGCGGTTGCGCTGATTCACGTTTACATCCTCGTCCTCGAGATGTTTCTCTGGACGAAGCCGGCAGGACTCAAGGCGTTCAGACTCACTCCAGAGCAGGCCGCGTCGTCGAAAGTGCTCGCCGCGAACCAGGGACTCTACAACGGGTTCCTCGCGGCGGGGCTGATCTGGAGCCTTCAGATATCGCATGATGGCTACCAGGTGGCGATCTTCTTCCTCACCTGCGTGATAATCGCCGGTGTCTTCGGGGCCGTAACGGCGAGCCGGAAGATTCTCTACGTGCAGGCCCTTCCGGCACTTCTGGCGCTGGTTCTCCTCCACGTCACGTAGTGCTTCATGACGGATTCGTCATAAACGAGTCACGTTAAGGTCATTCGAGGGGGCCTATTCTCGCTGCGTGAAACACGACAGCCGGGAATAGAGCATTGGGACACGCACAAAGCGCCGAGTGGGAGAGAGCACCGCGGATCCTCGTTATCGACGACGAGCCCTCGGGAGTGAAGCTCATCCATCGCCTCCTCACGGCCGCGAAGTACGAGGACATCGTCTCGACGACAGATGCCTCTCACTCGCTTACGCTCGCCCGCGTGTCACCGCCCGACCTGATACTGCTCGACCTCCACATGCCGGGGTTCGACGGCTTCGAGGTGCTCGACGGCCTGAAGGACGTGCTGGCGGAGAACGAGTTCATTCCAGTGCTGGTTCTCACTGGAGACCTCATCGCCGAAACGCGCAGGCGCGCCCTCACCCTCGGTGCGACTGATTTTCTCACCAAACCGTTCGATAACGCCGAGCTGGTGCTGAGGATTCACAATCTGCTCCAGATACGTCTGCTTCATCTGTCACTAGGGCAGCAGAAGGACGCGCTGCAGCAGACGCTCTCCCGCCGTGATGCCGAGCTGGAGGAGGCGCGGCTCGAGATGCTCGAGCGCCTCGCGCTCGCGGCTGAGCTTCGCGACACGGAGACAGGCCGGCACATGCGGGGGGTAGGCGAGCTGGCCGGGTCGCTCGCTCGCCGGATGGGGCTCGCCGACGAGGCCGCGGCGATGATCGCCCGCGCGGCGCCTCTCCACGATATCGGAAAGCTCGGAATACCCGACAGCGCGCTGCTCAAGAATGGGCCGCTCTCAGCCCAGGAGACCGAGCTGATGCGGTCGCACACTGTTGTTGGAGAGCGCCTGTTATCCGGCGGCATGTCAATGGTGATGCAGACTGCTGCGATCGTCGCGCGGTATCATCACGAGCGCTTCGACGGGACCGGCTATCCCGACAGGCTGAGCGGGCAGGCAATACCGCTTGCGGCGCGAATCGTTGCGGTCGCAGATGTCTTCGATGCCCTCGCCCACGACCGTCCATACCGCAAGGCGTGGCCTGAGGACGCGGCGATAGAGCTGATAATTGAAGGAAGCGGGACGCACTTCGATCCCGCGGTGGTGAGGGCGTTCATGTCCGAGCCATGGGTCGCGGCGCGTCTTCCGCAGAGACTGCTTTGCACTGCCTGACAGGACGGCTTATGGCAGAGCCGCAACCCGGCGAAGAATTGGCGGGTGCCCACTTGATCAAGCAGGACGAGCGGGTGAATGCGCTCGCCAACTCGATAGATCACATAGTATGGTCAACCGATGCCTCAGGCGTTTTCGATTTCGCGAATGCGCGATGGGAGGAATACACCCGTCAATCGCTCTCGGCGGCGGATCGAAGCGGGTGGCTCGCGCTTCTTCACCCCGATGATCGCAGGCGTACGTGGGCTGCGTTCCAGGAGGCAATAGCGACGGGCACGCTCTTCGAGTGCGAGTACCGGCTGAGGCGCTGGGACGGCGAATATCGCTGGCACCTGTCGCGCGGCGCCCCGCAACGGAGCGAGCACGGTGTGATCAAGAGGTGGATCGGAACATCGACAGATGTTGACGATCTCAAGCGCGCGGACGCCGCTCAGAAAATGGAAGCTGTGCGGCGTCTCGCCGGTGGAATCGCCCACGACCTCAACAACGTGCTGACTGTGATAAAGGGTCACGCCGAGTTTCTGTCGCGCGACATTGCCCCTTCTGGTGAGTCGCGCGAGGATCTGGAACAGATAATAAAATCCGCACATCATGCGGCGAACGTCACGCGACAGCTTCTTGCGTTCAGCAGGCAGCAGGTGATGGAGAAGCAGGTGCATGACGCGAATGAGCTTCTACGTGACCTGGAGCGCGTTATTGCCCGGCTCATAGGGGGCGATATCCTGCTGAGCCTGTCTCTCAGTGATTCAGCGATGGTTTTCGCCGACGCGAGCCAGGTAGAGCAGGCGATAATGAACCTCGTCATCAACGCGCGGGACTCGATGCCGCAGGGCGGCAGTCTTCGTCTCGCTACGCGAGCGGTTGTCCTCGACAGCAATGAGGCCTCGCGACACCCCGAGGCGCGGCCGGGAGAATATGTCGCGATAGACGTCAGCGACACCGGGAAGGGGATCGAACCCGACCTGCTTGTGAAGATCTTCGAGCCGTTCTTCACCACGAAGGATCCAGGGAAGAGCACCGGGCTCGGCCTCGCAACCGTCTATGGAATCGCGCAGCAGTCGGGCGGGTTTGTCGACGTGGACAGCCTTCCCGGCAGCGGGTCGACGTTCACTCTATATGTGCCGGTCGCGGCCGCCTCCGCAGCTATCCCGCCAGCTGCTCCCGGGGGCAGCAAACCGGGAAACGAGTTGATACTTCTCGTCGAGGATCAGGACGAGGTGCGACGTGTCGCGAGTAGAATACTCACCGCCCGCGGCTACCGGGTGGTCGAGGCCCGCAATGGAATCGAGGCGCTGGCATTGCTCAAGGCACCTGATTCGGGAGTCGATCTGGTTCTGACCGACGCTGTAATGCCCCTGATGAGCGGCACCGATCTGGTGCGTGCGCTGAGAGCGAACAATCCCGCGATGCCTGTGATAATTGCTTCGGGCTTTACGGATCCGGAGCTGGTATCGTACTGCACGGGCAAGCTGAAGGTGCGGTTTCTGGGGAAACCGTTTCGTTCGGACGAGCTTGTCAGGATAGTCAGGGAAACGATCGGGGCAGCTGTCCCCGGGGACTGACGAGAGCCGGATGACTATCTCGACCCTCCGGATTTCCTGACGATCTCCGGAAGGTTGCGGAGAACCGTTATCTCGTTCGACTGAGCAAGCCGCACCATGACGAACGTGCGGCCGTCGGAGGAGATGTCGTAGTTTGCCTGCGGTGCCGCCTGCGCGATGTCCCCGACGGGGAAGAGGCCCGTTCGATTCGTGACCGTGAAATCGCGGGTCGTCGATACCGTCGCCGCGATGAGAACCGGATATCGGCCGTTCGTGCCGCGATAGTAAAGCTCGCGCCC
>JBPPMU010000066.1:0-7584 GCA_051306215.1 Gemmatimonadaceae bacterium
CGGAAAAGCCGCTGCAGGTGGCAGCACGATAAGACCCGCTGCAATGAAGAGCGTCCTCCACGAGGCGAGCATGATCTCTAGAGCTTCACCTTGAAGTTTCCCGCGAAGAGGTCGTCGTCTCCGGCATCGGCTACGATGAATGCCAGATATTCGCCCTTCGTTATGTTGTCGAGCGCAAAGCTCTGGCGGATCGAAGAGCCGGGGTACACCAGGCCACGAGCTTTCTCGAATCGACCGACAAAAGCTCCGTCCGCCCGGTAGAGGTCGACTGACAGCGAGAGCCGGCGCGCGCGCGCGCCAACGTTGAGCGCGTCGAACCTTATCTCAGCGCCTGCTGGTCCCCGCGTCACTTCGACGTTGGAGAGCTGAACCGCCGCCGACGCGCGTGTTCCGGCGTGCGTGACTATCTGGATCCCGTGTCTTATTACAGTCTGAATTTTCACTCCCCGCGAGCGGGGCAAATCTGCGGGACGAGCTGACTGAACTTCTACCATTGCCATGCTCCAGTAAGAGCCGTTTGCGGTATCGGGAACCGACACCCTGTAGGTGATCGGGAGTGACTGGCCGGGCGAGATTGTGGCCGTCGCGGCTGACAGAGCCACCCAGGAACCGTTCGAGCGGGGGCTCGAGCCGGCAGCGTCGAATTGCGACTTGCCCTCGGCGGTGAAGCTGTAATCCGTCAGGTGGACGCGAACCAGGTGCGGTTTCGTGTCGTCGTTGCGGATGAGGATCGTGCCGTGATATTCGGAACCGGCTGCCGCCTGCGCCTCGTGGATCGATTCACCGACCACGGAGATCTGGGCTTCCGCGCGCTGGTGCGGGACGATTGCCGCGATGATGCCGGCGATGAGGAAGGTCCTGGCTTTCATTTTCAGATCCTGCCAGCATCCCCGGGGGCGCGTTTCCGCGTCCCCGGGAGATGGGCTGGTCAGGCTCCTGCTACGATCGTGTAGGTGACCGTGCGGCTGTCCTCGGCGACTACGCCGGCAGCGGCTGTTGCGGCGAGCGTGTAGCCGATCGAGAGGCCGGCTTCGTTGAGGGTCGAGATAGCGGTGGCGACATCTTCAGATCCGGTCGACAGCACCTTCGAGCTTGCGCTCGCGCCCTCCGGGGTTCCGAACAGAACCGAGAGGGTAAGGCCTGACGGCATGTCAGCGTCGAGCTGCGCGATAATCTTTCTGTTGGCTTCGTTGGTGGTGATCGCGTAGGTTCCGCTCGCCGTGGCGTTCGTTGGAGCGACGCCGGCCAAAGCCGCGACGATTACGAGCGAGGGCGTGCCGGAGACTGAAAGCGAATTGATTGCCGTGACTTCGAAGCTTACTTCCTGCGTTGCGAAATCCTGGGCCTGCGCGACATTCGCGCCGAGCGTCAGGGCTGCCGCGACGGCCGCGGCGGTGAAGATCTTGTTCACTCTGTTTCTCCTTTTGGCGATGCGCAATGGCATCTGGGGTGTATTCGGCGGGTGATTTCCTCACCCGGGATACGCAGAGTTTATCAGGGCACCTGTGACGTCATCGTGATGACTTCATGACGCGGATGTCACGGTAGCCTGGACAGCTTCGCTTCAGCGCCAGGGCATCACGCGCTTCCAGATTGAAGGCACTGTCGCGTGGAGTGGAGGCACCGGCAGCGGCTGCTGGTCGAGGAGAATGCGACGGCTGTTCGTCGTCGTAAGGAGCCGGTGCTGCGCTTCCCCGCCCTTCTCCTTCATTATAGAGGCGCATTCGGCCACCGGGCACTTGCCACGGGAGTGGTAGTCGCTCGAGAGGTAGTCAGCCATTCCCTGCGCGAGGATCTCCCAGGCGAGCCGCTTCGGGTTGGCGCCATAGTAGCCGAGGAGTGAGCCCGAGTTCACCTGGATGCGGGCGCCCGAGTCGCGCCAGCTCTCGAGGATATCGGGGTTGGCCGCCATTCCCGCATAGCGCTCGGGGTGGGCGATGATCGGGGTGACTCCGCTCCGGACAAGCTCGCGAACGGCGAGCGTGCTGTTGGGCGGGATGCTCATGTAGGGAAATTCGACCAGCGCGTACGAGGTTCCTGCGAGCCGCAGCCGCTCATCGTCGAGGCGAGGATGCGGGATGTCGAGCGCCACCTCGACTCCGCGCTCAACTCTCATCGAAGGGAACTCCGCCACCGCGAGCGCGTTGAGTTTTTCCCACGAGTCGTCGAGCTCTGCGAGGTGAAGCAACAGCTCGCGCGGGCGTGCCGCTGAAGACGCCTGGAAGTGCGGCGTGGTGATGACTTCAATGACCCCCTGGCTACGGAGAGTCTCGAGACCTTTTCGCGATTCGCTGATGTTTGCCGCGCCGTCGTCGACGCCGGGCATGAGGTGGTTATGGAAGTCGAGCATGCACAGGGAATGTAACGGGGGCGGCGGCGAATCATGACGGGAGCGTCGCCCACTAAGCCGTGAGCAGCTCGCGGTACAGCACTTTCATTTTTGCCGCTATGCGCTTCCACGGAAAATCGCGGGCGACAATCTCGCGCCCTGCCCTTCCCATATGGGCGAGAAGCTCCAGCGGCGCCGCTGTCGCCCGGGACAATCCCGAAATCAAACCCTCGACAGTCGGCTCGACACGCCAGCCGTACGTTTCGTCGAGATCTGGCCACGGAGCTCCTGTCGTAGTCAGCACAGGAACGCCATGAGCCAGCGCTTCCGCGATCGCCATCCCGAAGCTCTCCGAGTGTGTCGGAAGAACGAAGAGTTGCGCCCGCGAGAATAGCTCACTCTTCCTCTCGTCATCCGCGGGTCCGCTGAACGACACGACATCCGACAAGCCCGCCGCACTCACCTGAGCCTCCACCTCGGCCCGGTGCCCTCCCTCATCCGGCCCCGCGATGTTCAGCACCCAGCCCGCCGGCCGAACGCTCGACCAAGCCTCGATGAGCATTGGCAGGCCCTTCACGGGGTAAATTCGTCCCAGGAACAGCGCAGTATTTGGCCCCTCGGGCGAAGTGACGCGGGCAACTGGCTTCGGCGGCAGGTCGACGCCATTCGGAATTACGACGATTCGGGCCCCGAGCTCGAACGCCTCTATTGTCTTCGCCTCGACTTCAGTTGCAGCGTGATGACAGGCAGCCAGGCGCATATCCCTGCGCTGGTAGAGTGCCCAGGCGACATGTTTCTTCAATCCCTTGTGCCGCATTGCCCACGGCTCGAGCATTCCTCTCGGGCTTACAACTCGGGGTATGCCACGGCGGTGGGCAAGCTTTGCAATCTCATGGTTGTGCGGGAGCCAGATGCCGTTGTCGTGTATGATGTGGGGAGGCCTGAACGTCTCGAGTGCGTCGTCCAGTCCGCCATCGAGAAGCGTCACGCCGGGAGCGTTCGCCTCAGCAGCAGATCCGTCAGGTGACCACAGCCCGACCTCGACACCCGCAACGCTGAGCGCCGACGCAAGCCGCGCCACTGAGACAGCCGGCCCCCCGTATGATGGCGCGAAGCTCGTCCCGGCAAGAAACACTTTCACTGAGGAAACCGGAGCAGCGCGACAGCCCCCGCAAACGCCGCGATCCACACGGCAACGACAGTAACATCATTTGCGCAGCATCTTATATTGAGGTTCGCCCGACCCACTAGCATAGCGCCGCAACGCGCCGCTGAATGACGAGAGTCGCGCCTTTACGCGATTGAAAACAACCACCGACAGAATTCATGTACATCCTTGGCATTAACGCCTTTCACGCCGACGGGTCTGCCGTCCTCCTTCGTGATGGCGAGCTCGTAACCGCTGTCGAGGAAGAGCGCTTCAGAAGGATAAAACACTGGGCCGGGTTTCCGGACAAAGCTATAGAGAAATGTCTCGCAACAGCAGGCATCACCGGCGCGCAGGTTGAGCACGTGGCGATAAGCCGCGACCCGAAGGCGAATCTCCTCAGAAAAGCCGCCTTCGCCCTCACCAACAAGATGAAGGTGTCGAACATCGTCAACCGCACCAAGAACCTGCGGAAAGTAAACGATGTTCGCGAGCCGCTCTCAGCGGTGCTCGGGGTCGCCGAGAAGGACCTGCCGAAGATTCACTTCATCGAGCACCACCCGTCTCACCTCGCGAGCGCGTTTTTCGTCTCGCCGTTCGATGACGCGGCAGTCTGCGCGATAGACGGCTTCGGGGACTACGTCAGCACCTCGATCGGGCTTGGCCGCGGCAACAGCATCGACGTCCTCAACAGGGTCACATACCCTCACTCACTCGGTGTGATGTACACTGCCGTCACGCAGCATCTCGGTTTCCCGAACTACGGCGACGAGTTCAAGGTGATGGGACTGGCGCCTTACGGTTCACCCGACGTAACCGGTGAGATCCGGAAGCTCATCGAGCTGAAACGCGGTGGCGGGTTCGAGCTCCAGAGAAAATATTTCCGGCACTGGGACGAAGGCGTGGAGATGGAGTGGGAGGGCGGCTCGCCGACGACGGGGCGGCTCTATACTGCCGAGCTCGAAAAGATTCTCGGTCCCGCGCGCGCTCCCGGAGAGCGGCTTACTCCGCATCACGAGAACATCGCGCGATCGCTGCAGGCGGTGTACGAGGAGTGCGCGTTCCATGTCCTCAACGATCTCTTCGAGCGAACCAAACACCCGCGGCTGTGCCTCGCCGGCGGCTGCGCGATGAACAGCGTCGCGAACGGGAAGGTGCGGAGCGCTACACCGTTCACCGAGGTCTACATCCAGCCCGCTGCCGCCGACAGCGGCACGTCACTCGGCGCGGCATATCAGGTATGGAACCAGATACTTGGCAAACCGCGCGGGTTCGTAATGGAGCACGCGTACTGGGGGACCGAGTATCCGCAGGCTGATGTCACTCCGCTTGTCGCCGGGCATGCGGATGAAGAGTGGACCTATTCCGCGGAGAGGCATCAGTCCAGCGAATCGCTGTGCCGGGCGACGGCCGAGCTGATCGCCGAGGGGAATGTTGTCGGGTGGTATCAGGGGAAGATGGAGTGGGGGGCGCGGGCACTCGGGAACCGCAGCATCCTGGCGGATGCACGTCGGGCCGACATCAGGGACCTTATCAACGCGAAGATAAAATTCCGGGAAAAGTTTCGGCCATTTGCACCGTCGATCGTCGAGGAGGCGATGGATGATTACTTCGTTGGGGCGGCTGCGGATCCGTTCATGCAGCAGGTTTACCCTGTGCGTGATGACAAGCGAGCTCTCCTGCCGGCGATCACGCATGCCGATGGGAGTGGCAGGCTGCAGACGGTGAGCATGCGGACGAATCCGTTGTACTACGAGTTGATATCGGAATTCGGAAGGCTTACAGGGGTGCCGGTGTTGCTGAATACATCGTTTAATGAGAATGAGCCGATTGTCGATACGCCGGAGCAGGCGCTTGACTGCTTCTTCCGGACAAGGATGGATGTAATTGTGGTGAATTCAGTTGTGGTCCGGAGGCATGCGAAGGGCTAAGGGCGGCGCGCGGATTGTGGGCGCGGTGTCTCAAACGGCCCCGATACGCAGGTCCCGAAGTACGGAGCTTACTACCACTACGAGTACTCAGCGGCTTCCGACGCCTGAAGTCCCTTCGGGCGTCACAGCGAGCACGCTGACCCTTCCGTTGCGGTAAGTGCGCTGTGCCCGGCTCGTGTAGAGTCGCAGGTCGAAGGTCTGGACCGGCCTGAGAAGCCCGAGTGCAGCGGCCTGGCCGATTACGTCCTTCATCTCCGCGCCGCCGGGATATATCTCCCAGTCCCGGTCCTCGTATACGACGTGACTGTAACCTTCGCGCTCGAGCACCGCGGCAAGAGTCTTCCCATCCTTCACGCGTAACCAGTCGACGCTGCCGCCTATCCACGGATCGCCCCGCCTGTATTCCCTCTCCAGGTAATAAGTCGGGCCTGATGTGACAATGGCGAGGATTCGCGAATCTTCAGGCGTCCGGCTGTTGATCCACTTGTAAACAGGATAGAACCACGTGTGGCGGTGAAAGACGTCGCTGTCGCCGGTGGCGGCGAACCTGAGCGAATCGCGCGACAGCGCCACGGTGACGGTAACCATCGCGACAATTGCCACCTGCGCCAGCCGCCAGGTGATTCCCCTCGGCTCGGCGCGCGCAGTCAGCCAGTATCCGATACACAACGTGGTCGCTGGAAGAAGCATTATCACGAACTTTGGATACAGCAGCGGCTGCATTATTAACCAGAGACACAGAAACAAAGCGGAGAACGCAGAGAGACGGCGGGCCCGGGATTGTCTTGACGACAGAAAAGCGACTGCAGAGACCACCGTCACGAGCGCAACGGGGAAAAGGCGCGGCCACGTCATCAGCTTCCAGATCGCAGCTGAGACGTCGGCAAGTGTCCAGTAGCCGGTAAGCGAGCGGGCGTAGTGCCATGCGACGAGGTTCGCGAACGAAGACTCCGCCTCACTCCTGCCGATCATCAGCGGCCATACAGGGTTGCCGAACCACTTCGCGTTCGCGATGTAGAACGGCAACGCGAGAGCAGCCGCCGCGAAAGCTCCCGCGAGAGCGCGGCGCAACAGCCGGCCGCGATCAGGCGACCGCCGTATGGCGAATGCGAAGACGAGAGTCGCAGCGATCCCGACAGCGACGAGCTGGTATCTGCTCTGAATCCCGATCCATGCCGCGAACCCGAATGCCCCCGCTTCGAGCAGCGTCAACGCCTCGGCTCGCGACAACAGAAGCGCGACTACCAGCACGACAAGCAATGAGTAAGGGTCGGCACCCGCCTCGCTGAACGTCCGCACAACGAACGGGTGAAGCAGGAGGAGGAGCGGAATCCCTGTCGCGACTGGGCCTGCGCCGGCTTTGCGCAGCTCGCCGACAAGTGAAACCCCGATCACCATCCACAAGGCAACGCTGAGGAGCTGCGCGCCCTGGGCGATTCCCAGCAGCTCGAAGGGAAGAAACGAAAACGTCCACCCGAATGGTAGCGCAAAATGGAAATCCGGTATCGCGGTCCACCGGCCCTCGATCACGATCAGCCTGATGTGGGCAAGATGATACCGCATCGCGTCGAAGCTTCGCGGCGGGGAGATGGCGGAGATCCACATCGCCACAGTCGTGACGACAAATGCCGCGAGGACTATCGGCGCCTGCCTGAGCCCGGCGAAGGCGCGTGCGCCGTTTCGCAGCATCGCCGCCACGCGGGCGCGGCGCATGATAAGAGCAGCAGATGCAACAAGTCCTGTCGCGATCACGCCGCCGGTCACAATCCCCGCGGCGGCGAAGACCGCGAGCGCGAAGCCGGTGAGCCCCGAGCCGACAAGTATCCGTAACGGAATCGCGATTTCGTCATCGTCGGCGACTCCGCTGGTCGCGAGAGTCCCAAGGGCAAGCCACCCGGAAATCACGAACGCTGCGAGAAGCGTGGCCGCCAGTGCTTCCAGAAAACCTCCGTCAGGGTGATGGCGCCGCTATCATCGGCGCATGCGTCAATACAAATTTGGTCGATGCAGAACCCCGCCTCCAGCGAGCTCACTCCACCGGGCACGCGCGCGCTCATATGCGGTGTCTCCGGGCAGGACGGCTCATATCTCGCCCGCCACCTGCTGTCGCGCGGCTACGAGGTTATCGGAACGTCGCGGGATGCCCAGATATCGTCGTTCAGGAACTTCAGGCGCCT
>JBPPMU010000067.1:0-2912 GCA_051306215.1 Gemmatimonadaceae bacterium
TGCACTGTCCCGCCTGCTGCGGAAGTTCTCAAGGTATTTCTCGAACGTGCGAGCCAGCGCAGGTTGCGGCAGCCGCGCGAGCTCACCCGCTGGATTGACCCCGACAGTCGTTGAAGTCGCGTCAAAATCTCCAAGCTCCGCAGCGCCCGGGATGTAGTCGATGCCGTGCTGTTTCATCGACAACCCGATCGACGCGTAGAAATCCCTGCGAAATTCGTCCGTGATAGTCGCGTACCGTGCCGCCTCGGCCTTGCCGAGGATCCGCGCAATCTCCGTCGCGTCCTTGAAGCCGCGCAGCGCAAAGAAGTCGTCCCAGTAAGAGTGCATCGGCTTTGCCGAGTAGCCCTCGTGGCTGATCGACTGAGGCATGAGGCCATAGAACACCCGCTTCTCGCCGGTGCTGAACTCTTCCGTCTGTCGCGACTGCCTCAGTGAATCCATGAAAGCGACAGCCCGCGTCACGTTCGGCCACATCCTCGCCAGCACGTCCCTGTCCGCGGTGTGCCGGTAATACTCGGCTACCAGATAGACGAACTGGCCATGACTGTCGTTTTCGGGGACTGGGTCGGCTCCGCGCGAGTCGACGCAGCAGGGGATCTTCCCATTGTCGAACTGGAACTTCGCGTACCAGTCGATGAACTCGCGCACTTCCCTGTATTGTCCGAGGCGGAGAAGAGCGGCGGAGGTGAGTGAGCCGTCGCGAATCCATGATCGCTCGTAAGACCGCGAGCCGGGTTGAATCGCCGGGCCATCGCGATTTATGAGGATGTACGCGAGGTTGGCCCGCACTGTTCGCGGAAAATGCGAGGCGGATTCCGGCAACACGATCTCGACTCGCCCGAGCTGCTCACGCCAGATGGCTTCGACTTCTGCCTGCTGGCTGCTTGTCCACAAGCCGCGACAGGCATCGATCCGGTTCGCGCGCGCGCACGAGGGCGGAGAGGCGTGGAGGGGGATCGCTACGTCGATCGTCGAATCACCGCCGGGCGCGAGCTGAATATCCCATGCCAGGGCGCCCGACGCGCGTCCAAGCACGTCACGCGTGCCTGTAGCGGTGGGAAACCGTGACTGCCGGAGAAGCTCAACAATGTTTCCTTCATCGAATGAAACGGCTCCGAACCGTGCACCGCGCGTGAGCGGGATCACCGAACGGTCGTGGTTCACCCGCACGGCGGTAGCGTCGTATGAAACGCTGTCGATCCTCGCCCAGCCGCCCTGAGTGTTGAGGAACTGCCATGGCGGGTTTACCTGAAACGGCCTGATCGCGAGATAGAGGGTGGTGCGCTGTGGCGACGCAGTGAGGTTGCGAAGGCGATACCGCGCGTAGAGAACCGAAGAGTCAGCAGGTCCTGCCGCGAAGCTCGTTATCGTCATCTCAAGGCCGGGCGCGGTCCACGTCACCATGGGAATCGGGAGATCTCCGCCAATTGCCCCGGTGCAGCGCGCTACGTCATTCCACGAAAGCAGTCGCCCACCGGAAGAAATGAACGGTTCAATGGAGAATTGTCCTTTTCCCGACTCGATCAATCCCTCTTCGTCCATCATTCCTTCACGCGTGTCGCCGCTCACCCCGATGACTGTCCAGTATGACTGCCTGTCGGAGTAGTATCGCGGATAACTTCCCGCGGGGGCATCGCGCGAAACGGCGGCGAAGAAATCGTTGAGGGTCGCCGACCAGGCGAGCGGCTGCACGGTGATTTCCCTGAGCCCGACTACACCCGGAGTTGCCTCGAGCGTTATCCGGAGGTGGCGGGCGTCTGATTCAGGGAGATAGAGATAGTCCCTGTCGCGTGAGCTCGGCCCGCTGCTGTAGCTCTCGCCCCAGTTGGTACCATCAGTGGACGTGCTTACCGAATACGAACGCGGCCTTCTGCCTCGTTCCCAGTCGATTACAAGACCGCCGAACTCACGCCGCCTCTGGAAGTCGACATCGACCACATGCTGGCGCCCGGCGGCCCCCCGCCATGAAGTCGATGTATCCCCGTCGAGTGCCCTCGCCGCGCCAAATCCTTGAAGGGCGGACAGGGACGAAACAGCGGGCGTGAGATTGTAGGGCGCATCAGGCTCGAGGGGAGTGAGCTCGAGCTCGTCAATCCAGACTGTGCCCTTGCCACCGGTACCAGCGGTGATGGCAATCTCGATTCCCGCCACTTCCTTCATCTGCCCGCCGCCGGCGGGGCCCCACGCGAAGGTTATGTGCCGCTTCTTGCGCACGACTCGTCGCCAGTCGGGCTGAAAAACGAACCCCGGCTGGTTTGACCACCAGACATTGTCGCCGCTCGGGTCTACAAGCTTGAACTCGAGCGTGTTAACCGGCGCGTCGCCGCGGATCGACCAGGAAAACTCGTAGTTCGCCGGTAGCGCGAGCTCGACGTCCCGGCGGATTACTGCGTACCCACCGTGTCCATGAAAATCAAAGTCGATGCGTATCGACTTTCCGCGCACCCCCTCGTCCTGTCCGATCGTGAGACTTACGTCGTCGGAGGGCATGGCCCGCCATTGCGAAACTGATTCGAAATCATCGATGACGATCTTCGGCTGGAGCAGCATCGCGACGGCGAGGGCGGGGAGCATCGCAATCATCCTTTCACGCTCCCGGCCATAACGCCCTGGATGTAGAACCGCTGGAGGAACAGGAACACGAGCAAAACCGGGATGACGGTTATCACCGACCCCGCCATCATCAGCTCTGTATCCTGCACGTGCTCACCGGAGAGATTTGCCAGCGCGACCGGGAGCGTGTAAAGCGACTCGTCACTCAGCACGATGAGGGGCCACATGAAGTCGTTCCACGTGGCGAGAAATGTCCAGATCGAAAGAGTCGCGAGAATCGGAACGATTCCGGGAACAACAATCGACCAGAAAATCCGGAACTCCGAAGCACCGTCGACCCGCGCTGCATCGAGCATCTC
>JBPPMU010000068.1:0-5795 GCA_051306215.1 Gemmatimonadaceae bacterium
AGGAAGTCGAGCTCGCTCGCGGTGAGCGGCTGGAGAAGGCTCGTGACGAAAAGGATCAGGTCAGCCCGGGGGACGAACTCACGAGTGATCTCCTCTTCCATTCGCTCGATCGAATTCGTGCCGGGCGTGTCGACGATGTCGAGATCCCGCAGCACGTCCAGCGGATAGTGAAAGAGGTGGACGTTCTCGGCGATCATCTCCGGGGGGCCAGGCTCACCATAGCGGAGGATCGAGATCGCGCGGGTAGTGGGGAGGTCGCCCATAGCGAAGACTTCGTCGCCGAGGAGGGCGTTTATGAACGTGCTCTTGCCGCTGTTGTATTCGCCGACGACAACCAGCAGGAAAAGCTCGTCCATCTCGTTGACGAGTGACGCGAGGCGGTCGAGGTCGGCCCGGGATCCGTCCGCTCGTGCAAGTGCGTCTCGAACGCGCAGCACGAGCTTGCGCTCGAGCGCGACGAGCTCACCCTGCTGGCGCGTTAGGATCTGTTCCAATGAAGCTCCTTTAGCTCTCTGAACCTAACGCCAGCTCGCGGGCAAATCCCACGAGGGAGGCTGCCTGGGACGCCATTGTCAGGGCCGACTCCCTGATCGGTCGCGGACTATTCGAGCGCGAGGGCGCGCGAAGCATCCCGACGTAAAATTTCACCGGCTCGAGCCGTAGCCGCTCGGCACGGCGGCGTGCCCTCGCCCGGTGAAACCTGAAGGCTCCCTGACCATACCTGTAATGCTGCCTCAGAAAAGAGCTGAACGTCAGGTCGTGAAAATGGCGAACCACTGCTTCGGGCGCATGTATGAGTTCGTGCCCGCCCAATAATGCCCGGTCACACCAGTCGCGATCCTCCGAGGCAAACGGAAAAGACGCATCGAATCCTCCGATTCCGATGAAGGTCGCCCGCGACACGGCAAGGTTGTTGGTGGTGAAGAAGCGCAGTGCGCCACGGCGCTCGGTGTGATACCACGTGTAAAGAAAGTCCTGGAGCCCCTGGCTGGCCCGGGCGTACACATTGTCGGTGAGCGAGTTCGCAACAGTGCCGCCGATGACGTCGCCCGGCTTCGCGGCGAGCCGCGCCTCCATTGTAACAAGCCAGTCCGGATCGGCGGCGCAGTCGTCATCGATGAACGAGAGATTTTCACCTTCACTTGCCGCGACCCCGGCGTTTCGCGCCGCCGCAGGCCCCTCACCGCGCGTAGAGACGAGCGAAGTCCGCACAGATTCGGACAAACGGCGAATAGCAGCCCCGGAAGCAGGCGTGGCACCGTCATTGACGACTACCACCTCCAAGCGCTCGCGCGGGAATCGCAGCAACAGAAGGGAATCGAGGCAACGCTCGAGCTGGAGCGGCCTGTCCCGTGTCGGGACGATTACGGAGAATGTGGTCGCCCGTGCCATTCAGCTCACCTGCACGGTCACGTGTGGCGCATTGCGGTGGAACTCCCAGTCAACGAGTGTCTGAGGGGAATTTCCCGCCCCGAGAATACATCCGGCAAACTGCCCGGCTGCATCAACGATCAATCCGATCGCGAGAACCGGCGCGGTCCGGACGATCAGCGCGGGGGCGAGCCCGGCCGCAAATGCCTGTCCGAGGTGCCTCCACATTCGCACGAAAGGCACAAGCGGAGACGCCAGCGCGAACGCCACGCGTGCCGCTCCACTCCATGAGCGCGCGCGAGTGGCGGCGAATACCCGCCCGGCGTGAAAGCTCACGGGGATCCAGGTATTCCACCTTTCGAAGTTCGTGTGCGCGACGCGCGCTGCGGATTCCTGAAACAGTCGATGGCCGCGCGCGCGAAGCTTCCACTGGAGCGCGGTTTCCGCCTCGAACAGGTCGCCAAGCTCGTCACCAAGTGTGAGCAGCACATCCTTCCGGTAGCTGCTGTTGTGTCCCGGCAAGTGACTACGTTCGGCCGACCTGCCGGGTGCGAGCCAGGGACCGTATCCCATCAGAAGATCGGCCCAGCTCACGAGCGTGCCGGGGTTCGCGTTAGTAACCACGGGACCGACAGCGGCCCACTCCCCCCCGTGAGCGGCAAGAATCGCAGCGGCCCAGCCCGGTTGAGGGAAACTATGATCCTCGCCGAACGCGATTACCGGCGCGCGTGCGGCTCGAGCCGCGGCAGCACGCGCAGCACCCGCTCCCCGGGACATGTCGGCTTTCACTACGCCGAAGGAAAAAAAACGATTCGTCACAGCAGGGTCGGGATCGAGCCGGGCCGGATCAGCAGTGACGACGAGCAACTCGATCATACCCGCTCCTTCAAGCCCGACGAGCTCCGCTGTTGTCCGGACGGTCGAGAAGTCATCGGGCGTAAGCAACACGAATGTCAGCGCTGGCTCAGTCATCGATACGCAGCTCTACTATCCGTCTTTCGCGCGCTGAAACTCGCGCGGCGTCGGCAACCTCGAAGGCCCGAAGTCCATCGAGGAGATCAGGCTTTGCCTGAGAACCGTCAATCGACGCTTCGATGAAATCGGAGATCGATGCGGAGAATGATGGCTCCTGTCCGGCCGACCGCTGCTTCTCGCGCCCGTACCGAATCGCCCCTGCCTCGGATTTCATGCGGCGAACGGCGGTAGACAACCCTCCGGAGGCATTCAGCGTCTGGCGGTCGACGACGAGCGAATCATACCTGTCTATCGAAAGTTTGCCCTTCGAGCCGAGCACCTCAAAGCTGTCCTCTTCCCTGGTTCCATATGACACAAGTGTCTGCGCGTGGAGCCCATTCCGCAGCCGCAGCTGAATCATCGAAGCCTCGTCGTCCCCGCGGTTCGACCACGACATCGCGCTCACAGCTTGAACCTCGGTGTTGAAGATGAACCTGAGCAGGTCGATATGGTGTGACGCCAGCTCGAGCACCGCGCCACCTCCCGATCCGGGCGACAGGCGCCATGTTGCGTCGTCCGGCCACTTTGCTGTCAACGCGGTTCGAGCTGCAACAAGCTCACCAATTGCTCCATCTGTTATCAGCTCTTTCATCTGCCTGTATAACCGGTTGAACCGGCAGTTGAATCCGATCCTTCCCACCCTGCCCGATCCCAACCAGGCGTCGTGGGCGGCGTGGGCGGCGTGGGCGTGGTCGATCGTTCCGGCTATCGGTTTTTCGAGGTAGATGTTCGCGCCCGACTCGAGAGAGGCAAGGGTTGCATCGAGGTGATAATCGGTGGGCGTCGCAATGACCACCGCGTCGGGCTGCAGGCTGGCGAGAAGCTCGTGGTAGTCGGCGAAGGCGGCGGCTGACGGTGCGGCCACCGCTGCAGCCGTGCGCGCATCGCTGTCGGTATCGGCGATTCCGACAAGGTCTGCGCGAGGATGTTTCCGGAGGACCTCGAGGTGGGCAAGCCTGGCGATGCGTCCGCATCCGATCAGGGCGACACGGACACGCGCGCCGGAAGTCAGGGGATTCACCCAGAAAACGTAGCCGACCGGCCGGTGGGCTGAAATCTCTGGCCGGCTGAACGCGGGCGCCGTTCTTGCCATTTTCCAGCGGCATGCGCACCCGCATCGCACTCATCGTTATCGCCGGCTTTGTCCTCCTTGCCGGAATCTCGGCGGCGACATTCGGCTGGTACGGATATCGTGTTGTCACTGAGCTGACGCCCGGCTCATGGAACGCTCCCACCGAAATTCTCGACCGTAACGGCAAGACGATTGTCTCGCTGTACGGATCCGAGTGGCGCGTCGCCGAGCCGGTCGTGCTGAGCGACCTGCCGGATCATGTGCCGAGCGCGTTTCTGGCAGCGGAGGATTCACGATTCCGCAGTCACATAGGGCTCGACCCAATCGGCATTGGTCGCGCAGTGACGTCGAACATCGCTGCGGGAAGCGTATCGCAGGGTGGAAGCACGATCACGCAGCAGCTTGCGAGAACCCGCTTTCTCTCGACCGACAGGACAGTTACGCGGAAGTTCGTCGAGGCCGGTCTCGCAGTGATGATAGAGTTGCGTCTCTCGAAGAACGAGATTCTCGAGGCCTACATCAACGAGATTTACCTCGGCCACCGCGACGGGCGCGAAGTGCGCGGTCTCGGTGAAGCAGCCCGGGTGTATTTCAGTAAAAGCGCCAGCGACCTCACGATTTCAGAAGCCGCGCTGATAACCGGCATGATTCGCGCACCGAATCGGGACAATCCCGATGAGCGCGCAAAGATTGCCAAGCAGCGCCGCGACGCAGTGCTCGGCGTCATGGCGGCCAAAGGCTGGATAACTGAGGAACAGCAGCGGAGAGCCGTTGCCTCGAATGCCGAATTTCGGCCGGGCTCTCGGAGGCTGAGGCCGCATCCTTACCTGATTGCTGCCGTCCGGCAGGAATTCATCGACAGGATCGGTGAAAGGAAGCTTGCTATGGGCGGGCTCAGGATCCAGACTGCGGTCGACGCAGGCATGCAGGTGTCGGCAGAGCGTGCGGTGCGGGTCGGAACACAACGCCTGAGGGCCAGCCGTGCCTCGCTTCGGGGAAAAAGACCGCTCCAGGCGGCGCTGCTCAGCATCGATCCCGCGACCGGAGGCATTCGCGCTCTTGTCGGGGGCTCCAATTTCAGGACGTCGCAATTCGACCGCACGCGGCTGATGAAGCGGCAGCCCGGATCGGCTGCAAAGCCCTTCACGTATGCTGCGGCGATCGAACAGCGACGGGTAACCCCCGCCTCGCTCGTCGACGACTCCCCGATCGAGATCACGCTGGCGAGAAACAACGTCTGGAAGCCGCAGAATTACGACCAGCGGTTTCGCGGGCAGGTTACAGTGAGGGAGGCATTCGAGAAATCCCTGAATGTGCCGGCGATCCGCGTTGCGTCGAACGTTGGCGTTGGGAGGGTGCAGGACGTTCTCCACGATGCGGGAATCGAGGGCGATCTTTCGGAGACTGCCGCGATCGCGCTCGGCGTCGACGACGTGTCGATGCGCCAGCTTGTCGAGGCATACAGCATTTTCCCGAACCTCGGCGCGCGCGCCGAGCCCTATCTCATCGATCGTGTCGATGGCAGGAGTGGGGACGAGATTTACGAGCATCGCCCCAGCCTTCGGGACGCGATTGACCCGGCGGTCGCTTATGTCATGCATTCGATGATGCGGGGTGTCGTCACCCGTGGTACGGCGGCTCGCCTCAACCAGTACGGCCTGGGCCACGTAGCAGGAAAAACTGGTACTACCAACAGCTACCGTGATGCATGGTTCGTCGGGTACGTACCGGATCTCCTTACAGCGGTCTGGGTCGGTTTCGACGATGGAACGCCCCTGCGCATTTCTTCGGGTGAAGCCGCGGTCCCGTTGTGGGCCGAGTTCATGCGGCGCGCGCCGCATTCGAGGGCAGGGATCACGCAGCCGGCCGGGGTCAGCACACTGGAGATCGAGGCGGCGACGGGACGGGTCTGGCGCAGCGGGTGCGGACCGAGCGTGACTGAAGTCTTCCTGTCGGGAACCGAGCCTCGTGAACAGTGCGGCGGGTACTGGGATGGGGAACCGCTTTTCGTCGAGTTCGAGGAGCCGGCCTACCTGACCGAAGAGCAGTGGGCCGAGTGGGTGCGATCGATGGCGGACACCCAGTACGTGCAGGCAATCGAGGATCCTGAGGCATTCGACATGTCGGTCTACGACGACTCGATCGGCGAGTTCGAGATCGACACTGCCAGAGTCGAGATACCTGAGATGGAAGAGCCGGTGATCATTCCCCCGATTCGCGATTCCGTGCGGCCGCCGGTGATCGCGCCCCCAGTCATCATTCCTCCACCGGCGCCTCGCCCCGCGCCGCCTCCTCCAGCTCCGCCGCCGTCATCACCGCGTCCGCCTGCGCCTGTTCC
>JBPPMU010000069.1:0-14242 GCA_051306215.1 Gemmatimonadaceae bacterium
GTGAAGGAACCCTGTCGAAGGATGGCGGACCGTTCGAGGACGCCGCCTCTGTGCTCGCTGCGAACGGGCTCTCTCCAGTGACCCTGGGCCCGAAAGAGGGAATCACCCTCATAAATGGAACGCAGGCTCACACCGCCGTCGCGGCGCTCGCTGTTCACGATGCGCTGACCCTGTGGCGGGTATCACACATCGCCGGCGCTATGTCGCTCGAGGCGCTGCTCGGAACTCCCGTTGCGTTCGACAAGCGAATCCACGACGCGCGTGGGCAGCGGGGCCAGGCAGAGTCGGCGGCGATGCTCCGCAAGCTGCTGGAGGAAAGCGAGATAAGGGAATCCCACCGCGATGGGGACCCACGGGTGCAGGATGCATACGCTTTGCGGTGTATGCCGCAGGTTCACGGCCCGGTAAAGGATGCGCTCGACTGGATCGAGAACGTCGTGACTCGCGAGCTGAACGCGGCGACAGACAATCCACTCGTGTTCGAGAACGGCGAGACACTGAGCGGGGGGAATTTTCACGGACAGGCGGTGGGGATGGCGCTCGACTTCCTCGCGATAGTGATGACCAACCTCGCGACGATTTCCGAGAGACGCACCGACCGCCTTGTACATCCTGACTTCAATCAGGGGCTCCCTGCATTCCTCTCGAAAGAGGCGGGGGTCAACTCGGGCTTCATGATGGCGCAGGTCACGGCTGCCGCGCTCGCAAGCGAGTGCAAGGTGCTCTCACATCCCGCAACCGTCGACACCATTCCGACAGACGGCAACCGCGAGGACGTAGTTCCGATGTCGATGGGTGCGGCATGGAAAGCGAGGCGCGTAATCGCCAATGTCAGGAACGTCCTCGCGATAGAGCTGATGTGCGCCGCACAGGGACTCGACTTCCGTGCCCCGCTGAAGCCGGGGCGCGGTATCCGTCCTGCATACGCCGCGGTGAGAAAACTCGTCGCACCCCTCGAAAACGATCGGGTCCTGAGTCCAGATATCAACGTGCTTGCCGATGCGATCGGCCGGGGAGTCTTCGATGCTTGAACAGGCAATGGATGACATGGCGCTGGCCTCGGCCGAGGTCACGCTGCTTCACCGGGCAATGATCCGTGCTCCGCGCGGCACAACGATCTCGTGCAAGGGATGGCAGCAGGAAGCCGCTTTGAGGATGCTGATGAACAACCTCGATGGAGAGGTTGCCGAGCGTCCCGGGGATCTCGTGGTGTATGGCGGCACCGGCAAGGCGGCGCGGAACTGGGAATCGTTCGAGGCGATCGTCACGACCCTGAGGCGGCTTGAGAACGACGAGACCCTTCTGATCCAGAGTGGAAAACCGGTCGGGGTATTCCGCACGCACGAGGGGGCGCCGCGCGTTCTCATAGCGAACAGCAACCTCGTCGGCCGCTGGGCGACGTGGGAGAAGTTCCGCGAGCTCGAGCGCGCAGGGCTCACGATGTATGGCCAGATGACCGCGGGGTCGTGGATCTACATCGGATCCCAGGGAATCGTGCAGGGCACATACGAGACCTTCGGCGCGGTCGCCCGGCAGCACTTCGGAGGCTCACTCGCCGGCCGCTTCGTCCTCACCGCGGGACTCGGCGGAATGGGTGGAGCGCAGCCGCTCGCCGCGACGATGTTGGGCGCGGCGGTTCTCGCGGTCGAGGTAGACGAGGCGCGCGTCGACAAGCGGATCGAGACCCGCTACTGCGACAGGAAAACCTCGAGTCTCGATCAAGCTCTCGAGTGGATCGAGGAAGCGCGCTCGTCAGGGACGGCGCTCTCCGTGGGACTTGTTGGAAATGCCGCGGACATCCTGCCAGCGATCGTTGGGCGAGGCATCGTACCCGACATCGTGACAGACCAGACGAGCGCTCACGACATGCTCAACGGTTATGTCCCTGCGGGGATGCTGCTGGCTGACGCGGAGTCCCTGCGCGAGTCGGATCCCGAGAGGTATGTCGAGCTGGCTACTGCATCGGCGGTGACTCATGTTGCCGCAATGCTCCAGTTCCGCAAACGCGGGGCAATAACTTTCGACTACGGCAACAACATCAGGACAGTCGCTTTCGACGCAGGGCTCGAGGATGCGTTCGACATTCCGGGTTTCGTGCCCGAGTACGTTCGCCCGCTATTCTGCGAGGGCAAGGGACCGTTCAGGTGGGTGGCGCTTTCAGGCGACCCCAAGGACATCGAACGCACCGACGATCTCGTTCTCGAGCTCTTTCCAGAGGACGACCATCTTCGCCGCTGGATAACGCTGGCGCGCGAGCGTATCGCGTTCCAGGGATTGCCGGCCCGCATCTGCTGGCTTGGCCAGGGCGAGAGAGCCCGACTCGGCGTCGCGATGAACGACCTGGTCGCATCAGGAGAAATCTCTGCCCCGATCGTCATCGGTCGCGATCATCTCGACACCGGCAGCGTCGCATCGCCGTTCCGCGAGACTGAGGGGATGATCGACGGCAGCGATGCGATCGCCGACTGGCCGATTCTCAATGCACTCCTGAACGTCGCGAGCGGCGCATCGTGGGTCTCGTTCCATCACGGTGGCGGCGTCGGCATCGGCAACTCTCTCCATGCCGGCCAGGTAATCGTCGCCGATGGTACGCCGGAGATGCGCGAGCGACTCGAAAGAGTTCTCACCAACGACCCCGGCATCGGGGTCGCGCGCCACGCGGATGCAGGATATCTCACGGCGCTCGAAACCGCCGCCACCCACTCGATTGATATCCCGATGCGGCTCTAGATGCTCTCGAGCAAGTTCAAGCCGTGGCACGTCCCTGTATTCCTCGCCAAGTACGCGTATCTGGGCATCACGAAAAAGCCGGTCCTCGTCCACTTCGAGGTAACGCTCAGGTGCAACGCGAAGTGCGGCTTCTGTGACTACTGGAAGACTGACCCGAAATCGAAGACGAATGAGCTGAAGAGTTTCGTAGACGCGGCAAAGTTCTTCAACCCGATGATGATCACCTACACGGGCGGCGAACCGACGCTGCGGCGCGACCTCGAGGACATCGTCTCGGCGGTAAACAAGGCGGTGCGCATCCAGTATTCGACCCTGATAACACACGGCGGGATGATGACTCCCGAGAGGGCGAAGTCGTTATGGGATGCCGGGATTCACCAGTTCAACTTTTCTCTCGACTTCCTGGACGAGCGCCACGATGCTGCGCGGGGAATTCCAGGGCTGTCGTCGAAGATCTTCGGTGTGATACCCAAGATGCGGGAGATCGGCGTTGACAGCATAAGGTTCAACACTGTAATCCGCGAGAACAACCTCGATCAGCTCATGCCGATAGTGCTGCGGGCCCGCGAGCTCGGCGTCGGGGTCAACTTCAGCTCCTACACAGACTCCAAGAACGGCAACCGCGACGGGTTGATCGGCGGGGATAGCGTCGGCGACCTCGAGGAGGCAATTGCCGAGCTGCTGGCGTTCAAGAGGAAGAATCGCGGGGTCATCACGAACTCGGACTACTACCTCGAGAACATCCCGCGATACGTGAGGGGCAAGTTCACGGAGCCTTGCCAGTCGGGGATCCGCACGATTCACGTTGACCCGACCGGGCATGTGAAGCGATGCCCGGATTTCAGCACGGATTTTCACTGGAAGGATTTCAGGAAGTACGAGCCTATCGAGTGTAACGCATGCTTCTATGCCTGCCGTGGCGAGGCGCAGGCGCCGATCAGGATATCGCGGATAAGGGACGTGATGGCGTCGCCGGTTGCCAGTCGGTAGCCGGGGCTCTGGAAACCCATTGGGGGCGAAGCGGATTGGGCGGATTTGAGCGGATTCAGCGGATCAAGCGGAACCCCGGCAGTGTCACTGTAAAGGCTCAACGCTCGGCTAAGCCAGTTCGCGGGTGCAGACAAGTCGATAGAATTTGGGTTCGGGGCCGAAGTGAAGGAGAAGCCCTACTTTGTACCGCGTGGCATGCAGGTAACTGTACAGTTGGCGCTGGGCCGTTGGTGCAAGGAGAGTGGACGATTTTGCTTCAACAACCAGGGATCGATCGACGACCATGTCCAGTCGATGCTGTCCCGCAACAGTACCCTTATAAAAGATTTGGACGGGAACTTCCCGCTCTACACAATGTCCACGAAGTCGCAACTCATGCTGTAACGCTGTCATGTAAGTGGCTTCCAGAAAACCGAAATTAAGCGCGTTAAAAACCTCAAAAAAGGCCCCGATCACCGAGCGTGTCAGTGTCTCCTCAAGCAGTATTTTGTTGTCCATTACTCAAAAAGTGCCCGTGCTGAGGCGTGGCGAAGCATCTTTTCATCCCGGCCCCGCTTGATCCGCTGCATCCGCTCCGATCCGCCCAATCCGCTTCTCCCAATGGGTTCATGGCTTCAAAGCTGCTCGTAAACGCATCCCAGGTCGTCACATGCTCCGGCTCCGCAAGAGCACGCCGGGGAATCGAGATGTTGCATGCCGACGTCCTCACCGGTGTCGCGGTCGCGGTCGACGGCGAGAAGATCGCGGGAGTGGCGACGCGTGACGAGCTCGAGCGGCAGTTCCCGGAGGCGGAGCTCATCGACTGCGGGAAGCGTGTCATAACGCCGGGACTCGTCGACTCGCACACGCACGCCATCTTCGGTAGAGCGCGTTATGAGGAACAGGAGATGCGCGCCGCCGGCATCGGCTACATGGAGATCGCACGGCGCGGCGGGGGGATTCATTCGTCGGTTGCCGACCTGCGCGACCGCAATGAAGAAGAGCTCCGCAACCTTGCACGCGAGCGGATACTGCGGCTCGCATCGTACGGATCCACGACTATCGAGGTGAAATCCGGCTACGGACTCTCGCTCGCTGACGAGATGAAATCGCTGAAGGTGATCGCATCACTCGCCGAGGAGCTGCCTGTGAGGCTCGTTCCGACGTGGCTCGGAGCTCATGAGATACCTCACGAGTTCAGGACCTCCGAGTCGAACCGGCGCGATTACGTTCATCTCCTGATCGACGATATGCTTCCCGCCGTCACCCGGCGGGGCCTCGCCTGGTTTGCCGATGTCTTCTGCGAGCCGGGCGTCTTCACGATCGAGGAAACACGCGCGATCCTCACTGCCTCGCGGACGGCGGGACTCGGGCTCAAGCTCCACGCCGACGAGCTGGAGCCGCACGGCGGAGCTGAGCTCGCCGCGGAAATCGAGGCGGTTTCGGCAGACCATCTCGCGGCGATCTCGCCACGCGGGATCTCGGCCCTGGCCGCATCGGAGACCGTGGCGACTCTTCTTCCCGGAACAATGCTCTTCCTCGGCCGCCAGCAGCAGGCCCCGGCCCGGGCGATGCTCGACGCGGGCGTCGCTGTGGCGCTCGCCACTGACTTCAATCCCGGCACGTCGCCGACCTTCAATTTTCCCCTGATCCTCACCTTGGCGGTGAGCCAGCTCAGGATGTCCGCCACCGAGGCGATCCTGGCGGCAACCGTGAATGGGGCGGCAGCCCTCGGCCTCACCGATAGCGTCGGGCAGCTCTCTCCCGGGTTTTCTGCCGATATCGCGCTCTGGGACGCGGAGGACTACCGCGAGATTCCATATTGGTACGGCGACCGGCGGTGCGCCGGGACATGGGTGAGAGGGAAGCCGGCCGCGGGGATGTTCGCTCCAGCATCGCGCGTTTCCGCGCCACCGGGGAGTTGACGAGCGATCAGTTCACGCGTACAAGCGACGGGAAACTGACGCAACTGCGAACTGCCCGAAAAGCGGCGGCTTACCGGCTGCGCGCGCTGAAAGGCCTCGCCTGGCGCTGCCAGCCAACAAGCAGGATACCGCAGGGGCAGGGAGATCGTCGTTGTATTGGCAGGTTGGGAGAGATATAGACTGTCACTCCCCGGACAAGCCCAATAACTTGAATCTCGCGCGCTGGCCCGGGTGGCCTGCGCGCGGCCACGCCTCAGCAGACAAGATGTCCAATATCGCCAAGCTCAAGAAGAAAGCTGCCGAATACGAAGCAAGGAAGCACTACGAGAAAGCCCTGGATCTCTATGAGCAGGTGCTCACGACGAGGCATACCGGTGACGAAGAGCGCGATGTCGCGCTGTACAACCGGGTCGGCGACATCCATTACCGCATCGGCAACACCGAGCAGGCGCTCGGCTACTACGAGCAGGCGGCCGATTTCTACGCTGAAGGCGGATTCTTCAACAACGCGATCGCGCTCTGCAACAAGATCCTGCGATACTCACCGGGCCGCACGGTCATTTTCTACAAGCTCGGCATCATCAGCGCGAAGAAGGGCTTCACCAGCGACGCGAAGCAGAACTTCCTCGAGTACGCCGACCGGATGCAGCGCATCGGAAAGATGGACGAGGCGTTCAGGGCGCTCAAGGAATTCGCCGACCTCTGCCCAGGCCAGGACGACGTGAGGCTGATGCTCGCGGAGCAGCTCGCTCGCGCAGACAAGAAGCAGGAGGCGCTCGAGCAGCTCGAGATTCTATACGACACGCTCGAGAGCGAGGGACGCAAGAGCGAGTCTGTCGCGACGCTCGAGCGGATGAAGACACTCGACCCGAACTTCAAACCGCGGCGCTCGATTACGCCACGCCGGCGGCAGAAGGAAGGGCTGGTGTTTCTCGACCTCGGTGAAGACGAGAGCGCAGAGACCGGGGAACAACGAGTCGAAGAGACCGAGGAACAACGAGTCGCAGAGACCGGGGAACAACGAGTCGCAGAGACCGAGCGAGACACAGAAAGTGCAAAAGCGGACGAAGAGGGTAAGGGGCAGGCCGATGGGGCGCCGGCGGCTGAAATTCTCGAAGTGCGCAAGGACGCCAGCGCGGGTGCTGGCTTCGAAGAACAGGACGACGAGACTGAAGAGGTAGAGACCGTCGAAATGGTCGATGATTTCGAGGCGACCGCGGAGCAAGCGCCGTCAACAGACGCTGGAGGCGCGGCCGGGATCGAATACATCGCAGATGTTGAACAGGCTGCGGCCGCCGAACCCGCCGACAAGGCCGATGCTGAAGAGGAAGAGGAAGCTCCGGCGCCGTCGAGCGAGCTGAGGTTCATCACCCCGATGGAGTCGGAATCGGAGCTCCGCGGTCTCGACCCCATCGAACGAGCCGGGCACGCCGGTTTCGGATTCGTCGACCTCGAGGTCAACGGGAACGGCGCGCACAAGGAGAATG
Organism: Gemmatimonadaceae bacterium; assembly: GCA_051306215.1. Taxonomy (GTDB): domain Bacteria; phylum Gemmatimonadota; class Gemmatimonadetes; order Gemmatimonadales; family Gemmatimonadaceae; genus UBA4720. Next base: position 7,112 of record JBPPMU010000069.1, read on the forward strand.
CGTTCGCGGAAATCGAGCCTGTCGTCGCGCCTGATGACGACTTCATCGATCTCGGCGAATGGCTGGAGCGCAATCGCACACCGTCGTCGACGCGGATGGTCGCGCACGACGAGGAACCGGAGAACAACGAGCAGAAAGATTTCGCCGAGATGCTCGACAAGTTCAAGGCCGGGGTTTCCCGCAATGTCGAGGACGCGGACTTCGAGAGCCACTACGACCTCGGAATCGCGTTCCGCGAGATGGGACTTCTCGACGAGGCGATCGGCTCGTTCCAGAAGGCGTCGCGCGGACCGGAGCAGCGCGTTCGCGCGTCGGAAGCGATCGGCCAGTGTTTCATGGACAAGGGCGAAGCCGGCGTGACGATAAAGGTTCTCGAGCGGCTCGTGCATGACCCGGCCATGTCCGACAGCCAGCTCGTTGGCGTTCTCTACCTGCTCGGCCGCGCCTCTGAGGGCCTTGGCCGCGGCGCCGAGGCTGCGGGTTACTTCCAGCGCGTCCTCGCGGTCCAGATCGGGTTCCGGGACACTGCATCGAGACTTTCCGCACTGCCCGGATGAGCGGTTCGGGCCTGGCAACACGAATGGCCGATCGCACTTCTGAGGAAAAGGATCTGCTCAAGCGGATCCAGTCGCCCGTGCGCGAAGCGCTCGACGCGGTAAGCGAGGAGATGACGTCATCGATCGCCCATGACGCCCCTCTCGTCGCTCAGATGGGATCCCACCTGATGGGAATGCGTGGCAAGATGTTCCGCCCGACGCTCGTTCTCCATTGCGCGAACATCGATGACGAGGCTCGACCCGAGGCGATCACGATTGCCGCCGCGGTCGAGCTCATCCACCTCGCGACGCTTGTGCACGACGATTCGGTCGACCACTCGGTTCTCCGCCGCGGAATGCCGACCCTCAACTCGCTCTTCAGTCACCAGATCTCGGTGATAATGGGCGACTTCCTCTATTCGATCGCGCTGATGAAGCTGGTGAACCTCGGCGATCTCGACGCGCTGAGGGCGTTGACGCGCGCCTCTACCGAGATGACGGTCGGGGAGATGCGGCAGCTGGCAGTGAACGATTCGCTCGCCTTCTCGGAGGACGACTACTTCGCGCTTATACGGTCGAAGACGGCTTCGCTGATGTCTGCCGCGTGTGAGGTTGGCTCCCTCGCCGGCGCGCGCCGCCACCGCGAACCGCTGCAGCGATACGGCGAAGCGCTCGGCATGGCGTTCCAGATTGCTGACGATCTCATCGATTACACGGAAGAGCAGGAGACGACGGGGAAACCGACAGGGCTCGACCTCAAGGAGCACAAGGTCACGCTTCCGCTAATAGCCGCGCTCCGCGTGATGACCTCCGCCGAGCGCAGGAGGGTCGATGCGCTGTTTGCGAACGACGAGCCCGGCGAGGAGGAAGTCTCCGAGGTGATAAAGATCGTGACAGTGAATGGCGGACTCGAGTATGCCCGCGAGCGCGGCGCTGGTTACGCCGAAGAGGCTCGCACGGCGCTCGCGGAATTGCCAGATACAGTAGCGCGCCGCGCGCTCCTCGACTCTATTACCTACGTTATGGAGCGACACGCATAATGCCCCCGCGCGGCGCAGCCCGGCGGGGGGCTTTGTTCCACGCGCTGGTCCTGTCGATAGGATTCATCAGCGGTGGTCTCATGACGCAGGTGGCACGCAGGTTCCTTCCGCCGGGGGCGGCGAAGGAATTCTTCACGACCGGCGTGACGCCATCGTTCGGGCCACTCCCAATCGACCTCATCATCCTGAAGTTCGCGCTTGGGCCGGTAGCACTCGACGTATCTTTGCTCAGTCTCGTCGGCGTACTGATCGCCTACCTGATTGCGCGTTCGCTTTTCTAGGAGACCGACAAATGTTAGGAAATCTTGGCTTCCCGGAGATCATGATCATCCTGATCATCGTTCTTCTCCTCTTCGGGGCGAAGCGCATTCCCGAGATCGCCGGGTCGATGGGCAAGGGAATAAAGGAGTTCAAGAAGAACATCAACGAGGCGACGCGGGACATCGAGGGCGAACCGCCCCGGCCCGAGAACCGTCTTGGCGAGCCTGACTTCGTTGCCCGGAAAGATGCTGAGGAGAAGAGGCCGGAGCCGAAGAGGCTGATCTAGGTCAGAGCGGAAGCCCAAAGGGGTAGCGGATCGGGCGGATTTGGGCGGATTTGGGCGGATCAAGACGGAACAGCTTTCAAAGTCGGCATTGCAGGCGGTGGCAAGACATTTCTGCCGGGGAGAGCCATCTCTGCTTTTCTGTTTGTAACTACAGAACGGCTCACATCTTTCGGTGAAGCGATGCCCGGCGCAACCGAATCAACGCCGTAATCCAGCCGCTTGATCCGCCCCAATCCGCCAAGATCCGCCTGATCCGCTCAACCCCTGGGCTTTGCGCTTGTTCCTATTGCACAACTGCGCGACGGCTTGCCGCCTCGACATCCTTCCGCTTGTCCTTGACGGTCGCCGACTCGCGCAGATTGACGAGGAACTCCCGCACACGCTGCTGCTTCAGCTGCTGGGTGACCTGCATCCGCTGCGCCTCCTTCTGCGCCTCCCAGGTTGCGCGATCCTGAAGCACCCGCTGGTCGACGCGCTGCACGAAGATCGCGTCGTAAATCCTGATCGGTGAGCTAACCGCACCGATCGGTAGAGAGAACGCCGCGCCGATCGCCTGGTTCAAGCGGCCGATGTTCTCCGCGCCACCGACACGCGTGAACGGCTGGCTCTGGATCACCTGAAGGCCGGCCGCCTGAGCCGCCTGCTCGAGCGACGAAGCGGCCGCCGCAGCAGCGAGCTGCTGAGCGCGGGGCATCAGTACATCGAGTTTCTTCTGGATCGCGAGTATGTCGCGGATCTCCTGGGTCGCCTCTGCCAGCGACGGCGTGCCGCCTTCCTCGAGCGAATCGAGCCGCGCGAGATAATAGCCGTCATCAGCATCGAACAGCTCGCTCGTTTCGCCCGGGCGCGCGCCCTGGAAGGCCCATGTACCGACGCTCGGAATGAATCTTCCGTCGATCGTGAGCGCTTCAGTGTCGAGAACCGCAGCTTGCCTTACGGGGACTCCCAGCACTTTCGCGGCCGAATCGAGCGCGCGCGGATCCTCGCTGGACCCTGCAATGCGGGCGAGTTCGTCGGCCCGGCGGTCGGTTACCGTGGCGGCCGAGTCGCTCTGGACTACCCGCAGGAGGATGTGGCTGACAGTGAGAGTGTCGCCCTTCCGCGCATCGGCCTTGATGAGATGGTAGCCGAACTGCGAGAGCACCGGCTGCGAGACTTCACCTGACGAAAGCGCAAATGCTGCGTTCTCGAATTCAGGGACGAACCTGCCCCGCGTGCCGCTGCCAAGCGATCCGCCCTCGAGCGCCGAAACGGAATCCGACGACTCGGCTCTCGCCAAGTCAGCAAAACTTTCCCCTCCAACGATCCGCTCGCGGAGCGCGAGCAGCCGGTTCCGCACCGCGGCTGAGTCTGCAGGACCGACTGAGCGGGGAATCGTGAGCACGGAGACAACCGCGCGCGCCGGCCGCTCGAAATCTTCCTTGTTCCTGTTGTAATGCTCGCGGATCGCCGAGGCCTCTACCGTGACCGCGGAGTCAGGCACCATCGATGGCGTGAACTTCACGTACGTGGTCTGGGTCGTGTCGCGCGTGTCCTGCCAGATGCTCCAGAGGCGGTCGTCGCTCACGTACACGTCCGATGTCACCTGCTCGAACAGCTTCTCGCGCGGAATCTGGTCGCGATAGTACGCCTCGAGCTGGAACAGGAGTCCCTGCTGCCTGACAGCCGGGCTGGCGAGGAACCGCTGGTACTTCGCCATGTCGAACCGGCCGTCGGTCATCAACTCGGGATTCTGCGCGAGCTGTGGCGGCGGCGCGAAGCGGGCAGCTTCAGTTATTTCCTCGTCTGTCACGCGAATGCCGCGTCGCCTGTACTCCTGGCGCAGCAGCGCATCGCTCACAAGCTGCTCGAACGCCTCGTCAGAGAGACGGCGGCGCTCGTCGAGCGTGATCGAGCGCGAGGACTGCTGGGTCGCCTGCTGCTCCAGCACAGCAGTCGCCTGGAACCACGTCGTAGCGAGGATTTCTTCTCCATTGACTGTCGCGACAGGCGTTGTCGGCGTCAGCTGCCCGACTCCGATGAGGCCGGCAGCGTCGGCGAACAGAAATCCGCCGACGAAGGCGACAATCAGGAAAATCCAGATCCATTTTGCGGAGCTCCGCATTTGTTGCAGCACGAGCCTGACTCCTGGCGGGGCCTAAAAAAATTTGCGCTTGAATTGTGGGGATACAGCCTCACAACCTACGGGTGCGGCAGGCGTAAAAGCAAGCTGTGCAGTGACTTCAACCGATTGACGCATGTCCTTTGAACGGGGTATCTTCACCCGTTCGGTCCCGATTGAAGCGGGGACGGCACACCAAAGAGGTTCAAGGATGCAAGGGTCCCCCCGGATCGACGAGCTACGGCAAAAATTCCACGAGAATCCGCGGCGTTATTTCGCGCCTCTCGCCAACGAGTACCGCAAAGCCGGCGACCCCGAGCAGGCGATAGCGATTTGCCGCGCTCACCTGGCGCAGCAGCCGCAGCACATGAGCGGCCATGTCGTATACGGTCAGGCGCTCTACGACGCGAAGCGGGCGGATGAAGCGCGAACGGTTTTCGAGAAGGCGCTTGCCCTCGACCCTGACAACACGATCGTACTCCGCCAGCTCGGCGACATTGCTCGCGAGAAGGGCGAGTCGGCCGAGGCAACGCACTGGTACAGCAAGGCGCTGGATCTCGATCCGCAGGATTCCGAAGCTGCTGCATACCTCGCCGAGCTGGAGGAACCGCTCGTCGGCGTCGGCGAGTCAGGGGAAATGGGAGAGGTGACTCCGCCCGACACGCTCGAGTACCTCGAGGTTCTCGAAACTGTCGAAGCCGGGATCGAGGAGGGCGTAGTCCACGCGACACCTTCGGAGGTGCAGGGCGACGGCGCTGAGTCAGCACAAGAGCCGGAGAGCACATTTGTGATGTCACAGGACGCTGGCGATTCGGGATCTGCAGCACTGCCGGTCTCCGAAACGCAGGAGGCAGAGGCTTCTGACGACGGCATGCCGGAGCCGGAGCAGCAGCCCGAGCCCGTCGAGGAACCTGAGCCCCATGTTCAGCCCGAGCCGGTCGACGAACCCGATCCCGAGGTCGAGCCCGAGCCAGTCGAGGAAGCCGAGCCCGAGGTGCAGCCCGCAGCCCTCAAGCAGCCGGAGCCACGGCAGCCGTCAAACGCTGAAGAAGAAGCGGATGAGGCCCCCGCTGAAAAGCCCGAGGTTCCCTGGCGCAAAACTCCGCAGCCCGTCGAGTCGCCGTTCGTGACCCGGACGATGGCCGAGCTCTACGTGAAGCAGGGATACACGGCGGCGGCGCTCGACGTCTACCGGCAGCTTGCAATCCAGCACCCGGACGATGTTGCGATCCGCGAGAGGATCGAAGAGCTGTCTCCGGCCGCTGGCGCACCTGACCAGGCGACTGAGCCGTCGCCGTTGACCGAACCTTCGGCGGCCGCAAGCATCTACATGCCCGACACAGATTTCTCCTTGTCGGACGAGGGACGCACGGGCGCCCCGGTCGACCCGGAGGGAAGGCACTTTTCAGACCGTGATTTAGAACGAGCCGCGGAGTCCGTGGGGCGCGCAGAAGAAACCAGCGTTTTTAACGATTCGGCAGCTTTCGACGATTCGGCAGCTTTCGACGATTCGCCGCCGGAAATAAGGAAAGAGGACGTCCTGGGAGACCTCAGCGAAGCGGGTGACGAAGAAGCTTTTGGTGAGCGTGTCGCGGAGCTCGACTGGACAGATCCCGGGTTCGGATTCGGCGCCAGCGAACCGGAAGCGCCGGAGACTGAGCCGGTCGCGGAGCTGGAAAAGCGCGAGGACGAGACAGAGGGCGCAGAAGAGGGAACCGGCCTTGCAAATGGCGCCCGGTTTGTCGAAATGCCTGTCATGCTCGGCGAGTTCCAGACGAGTATCGACGAAGCCGGAATGGCCAGCACGTCTCCCCATGAGTCCGCGATTGCCCCGCCGGAATTGGGCGCAGTGGCGGAGCAGGCTCCCGCGATGCCCGCGACGACGGACGATTCAGTCGAAGCCGATTTCCGCGGAGACGAGGCCGCCGCGGCGATGGCGGCGGGAGAGGCCGGCGCGAATGAGCCTCCGGTAGACACCCAGGCACCGGAGTCTGGGGTCGACGAATCGGAGCCGGAGCCCGCGGTCGACGAATTGAAGCCGGAGCCTCCGGTCGACGAATTGGAGCCGGAGCCTTCGCCCGAAGCCGCAATGTTCGCCGAAATGCCCGAAGCGCCCGAGCCCGACGACGAGGCTGGCGTCGTCGCATACTCCCCTGAGCCGCCGCGAGACGAGGATCTTCCTCACTTCGCACCGAAAATCCCGACCGTGCGGGAATTTTTCGCCACACTCGGATCGCGGAAACCACCAGGTGCCGGCAACGCCGAGGCGTTCACGGCGCGGGCGGCGGTACCTGACGTCGCCGGTCAGGTGCAGCCTCAAGCCGGTGATCTCCCGCTCGCCACTGACGCCTTCAGCAATCTTTTTCCGGGAGAGGAGATAGCCGACGAGGACACGCGAGCCGCGTTCGCCCTCAGCGGGGCGTTGAGTGGAACGTCTCACAACCCGGTCCCGGAGAAGATCCAGACTCCCCCGCAGCCACAAGAGCCTGTCGCGACAGAGAACCATACGCAGGAGTCCGAAGAGGACATCCGCCGCTTCAGGGAGTGGCTGGACGGTCTGGCGGATTCGTGAGGATCGCTGTAGTCAACGGTCCGAACCTCAATCTGCTCGGCACCCGGGAGCCCGATATCTACGGAACTGCGACACTCGCGGACATCGAGATGCGACTTCGCGAAATCGCCCCGGAGCTCGGCGCCGAGCTGACGTTCACGCAGCTTAACGGTGAAGGCGAGATCGTCGAGGCGGTGCACGCGCTCCGCGGCAAGTGCGACGGGGCGCTCGTCAACGCCGGCGCATATTCCCACACCAGTCTCGCAAGTCGCGATGCGCTTGCCGGAATCGCGCTGCCGTTCGTCGAGGTCCACCTCACCAACATCTACGCGCGCGAGCCGGCGCGGCGGCATTCG
>JBPPMU010000070.1:0-6208 GCA_051306215.1 Gemmatimonadaceae bacterium
CCTGTGAAGCGCGGCAGGAATATCTGGGGAGGCCTCGTCCAGTACGGAGCCCTTTGGCGCACCGGGGCGAATCGCGCAACACACTTCAAGACAGACAGGGCGCTGCGTTTCGGGTCACTCGACGTGCCCGCGGGGGAATACACGCTGTTTTCGATTCCGGAGGCTGACGGGGGACTGCTGATAATCAACCGGCAGACAGGCCAGAACGGTCAACAGTACGACGAAAAGCAGGATCTCGGCCGTGTCAGGATGGAGCCCCGGCCACTCGACGAAGTCGTCGAAGTGTTCACGATCTCCGCGCGCGAGGAGAACGGGCGCGGTGTCCTCGCGCTGCAGTGGGACGGGGCAGAGAGAATCGCTGAGTTCACGGTCGGCGGTTCCTGACTGGCCGTTGTGGGCAGCCGGTTCACCTGACCGTTATCTACCCCAGGGAAGTCTCACGAAGGTCGCGCTTACCCCGAACTGATATCCCGTCTGGCCGAGGAAGATCTTCTGCACGCCAACGTAGACGTCGAAGCCGCGATGTCCGAGCTGCTGAAGTCCGAAGCCGAGGCCCGTGAGGTAGCTGGCGCGGCTTGGCGCTCCTTCGTCCGAGCAGTCAACGTCCCACACCACACCCGGCGTGATGTACGAAACGAGCCTCACTGTCTCGAGCATCGCAACCGAAAAAGGCATCCCGAAGTCAACCGTGCACGCACTGAGACCGGGAAGGATGTGCGGTGCCCAGCCGAATCCAACCTCGGTCCCGATGGTGCTCGTCGCGCTGTAGTCGCCGATGACCCCGGCAACTGTTGGTCCCCCGGTGAAGAGGTTGATCCGGGTTCGCGCGCCGAAGAGTGCGTGTCCGCCGCAGTCGCTGTCACCGGTTCCGCAATCGCCCGACTGATAGCCCGCCGTCAACCCGAACGTTGATCCCCCTTTGTACTGGAGATCGAGTCCAGCTGCAATCGCATTGAGATCGACGTCACCACTTCCAGCGCGCCGCCCGGTCTGGAGCCGTATCCCCCAGTAATGGTGATTGCGGCTTGCGGGCATCGGCAGCGCAATCGGCGGAAGTGCGCCGATTGGAGTTGCCTGAACTGAGAGGATATGGATCTCGCGACCCTGGGCCTGCAGGGTCGAAGCGCTGAGCAGCGCCGTCGCTGCCGCAACAGTCAGTCGCCTGATCATTGCGGCTCGAGCCAGTGCGAGTACGACACTCCCCCACGCCCCTCACCCGTGTACGTATAGACCCGCAGGAAAACGCCCTTGTCGCGCATTATGTCGAGGCGCATGAATCCCGTTCGGTGCTGAGCCACGTAATAGCTCTCCCGGAGCCATACGCCGCAACTAACCTTGCTTTGTGATCCCGCCCCGCTCACGAGGAGGTATTGCACAGTTGCGCCTCCGCGAAGAACCTGAATGTTGTGCTCGTGGCCGGCGGCGTAGACGAGCGGTGGCTTGGCGGCAAATGCCGTTTCGATCGAGTCGCGCATGGCGCGGTTAAGCGACGACAGAATATCCTGTGAATGTCCCGCGAGCCGCCGGAACGGACCGGCGATTCCGCAGTAGCCTCCGTGCTCACCTCCGGTCATGAGGGGATGATGAGCTCCGACGACCACCACACGTCCGGGAACCTCGCCCGAGATCTGCTGCCTTAGCGCTGCCGTCACGCCGGCGGGATCTGTCTGGCATTTCGATACCGCGTCGCGGATGATGTAAGAGTGCAGCCACCACTGCGTGTCGAGGGCGATGAAGCGAAGCCTGCCGAAATCGAGCGGGACCGGGCCGGGACAGCCATTGCTCGGTACCATCCGGATGTCACGTCCCGACGCCATAGTGCCGAGCATCTGCTCCTGGAGGCGAACAGCGTAGAGGCCGAAGGGACCGGACCCCGCCCAATCGTGGTTACCGGGAATGAAGAATGCCCGCACGCCCGGCGGAATTGCGTCGACCTGAACCTGCAGTCGCCGCCTGGCATCCGCGTACTCGGCCCGTCCTTCTTCGGGAATGCCATCGGGATAGACATTGTCGCCGAGAAACACGACGACCGACTTTCGCGGATCAGCCCTCACCAAGACGGCCATCGAATCCAGCACCTTGCTGCGTCCGCGAGGATCCGGCTCGCCTGCATCACCTATCAGGTAAAGCGACGTCTCGATGTCGGCCGGCGCCAGCTCGGCCGTCGTGAGCATATGGCGGCATCCCGAGGACGATGCCAGGGCTCCGGCGCAGGCAGCGCCGGCGCATAAACGATAGAATCTTTTCATGGTGGGATGGTTCAGAACGACAGACCTCTCTGAATATAAAAACGGTGATCTTCGCCGTGCGCGTACGAAACGCTTATCGTCTGGCCGAGCGACGACAGCCAGACGCCTCCGCCCAGGGCTGAATGCCAGCCGCCCGGGCTCCGTCCATCGAACCACACACGTCCTGCATCGGCCAGCCCGAATACTCCGGACTGCCATTTCACGAACAGGTTTACGGTCCCAGTCGGTATCCTCACCTCGGCGGACCCGAAAGTCGATGACTCACCGCGATACCGCTGATATCCGTAACCCCGAAGCGTTCTTCTGCCTCCGACTGCCGGCGCGTGCTGGACAGGATAAGCCCCCGACGCAAGCTCGCCGCCCACACGCAGCGCGAGGTGCGTTCCATCTCCGGGAAGGGGGAAATATGTGCCGATGGAGGCCGCGGCCGTGCTGAACGATTCGTCAACATCCCATAGGGGCGGGTAACCGGCAAGTTCGCCGTCGAACGTCCAACCCTTGTCGCTCACCGGCCCCTGCGAAGTTCGGTCAAGCGACAAACCCAGCCGCAGGCCGATCCGGCCAAACCCATCACCGCCACCGATCGCGGGATCGTTTAGCGGCGAATCGCGGGCGGCACGAGGGTCGTTCCAGTAGACGACCGGTCCCATCTCGGCACGTCCAACCAGCGGCTGGAGGCCCGGGAGCGACTCGCCTTCGCGGCTGAAATCGTTGCTCAGGTTCTCGCGGGTCCGCCATCCTATCTGCCATACGAGCGCGGGGTCGATCGCCACAAGATCCTGTTCCGACTGCGAGAGACGGGGCTCGACTTCAGCGATATCGTTTCCATACCCGTGAAACCTGAACTCCTCGAACTTCGTCGCGCGTGCGGCAAGTATGATCGCCAGAGGTGAGTTCTCGGCGCGGTAGTCGACGGTGAGATTTGCCCCCGGCTTCATGTTGGCCAGGCCGAGCAGGACATTGGCGTCGGCCTTCAATTTGTGCGGAAGCCGGCGGAACCCCTGTGACTGGTAGCGTGGGCCGAACCCGACGATGAGTCCTGCCCCGTGAGCGAAGCCGGCGGTCGGGCCGAAACCAAGCGAGGACCCCCAGTCGGGACGCCAGGGCGAGTCGAACTTCACGCCCTGTCCCTGCAGCGGTTCCCGCCATTCCTCGAAGCTCACCCGCGTTCCCCGTGTCGTGATAAACTGGTTTCCTGCCCGCGTGTCGTAAAATCGGGTCGAATTTCCGCCGGCGGAATCAGCAAGCACGTCATCGTCCCCGCCGCCGATGATCCTCACGGTGATAGCGTTGTTCGGCGCGCCGCTGACCACCGCGGTGTCCTTGCCTCCATGCAGGTAAACCCTCACTTCATTAGTCTCGGCGGGAATAAAGGTGCGGGTGCTGAAGGGCGCGGCTGACGCGGAATCCTGCGCTCCACGCAGGGTAACAGTCACGCGGCCGTCGTCGTGGCGGGTGATTGATGCGCGTTCGTCCTGATCAGTTCCGTGAACGTCGACTTCGGTGGCCAGCCATTCGTAGAACTCGTTTGCAAAGGCCGTGAGCCCGGTTCGGCGCTCCTTGAGCGTGGTGCGAAGGCGGTCTTCTTCGATTGCGCGCCATTCGGGCGGGAGGCGGGAAATCGCCTGCTCGATCGTGGCATCGGTGATCAGGCTCGTCACCCGCTGCGCAATTTCGTTCGCCGCTGTCCTGTCGATTCTCTGGAGGAGCCGCCGGTCGAGGTCGTGGCTCTCGAAGATCAGTCCGGCAAGGGAGTACCGCGGGGAAAAGCTGATGACCTTTGCGTAGACGGGGCGCACGACTGTCTTCACGAGCAACCCGCCGGCGTTGAAGAATGCGCGGTCACGGTCGCGTGGAATCGGTCGCCAGGTGTACGCGCCTTCACTGCCGAATCGGGCGAAGCGGACGTTGTCCGGGCTCCGGTCGTTGTCGTTGACGAGAAAATCGACAAGCCTGACGGCGAAGAACTCCCGCTCGTCGAGCCGGTGCTGGCGGCCTTCCTCGACTGTCTCGAGGAAGGTCTCACCGTTCACGATCTTGCTTGACCCCGCGAATCCGGGCTTGTCTTCCGGCGCCTCCTGGGGGCTGAGCTCGACGGTTGCAAACATTCCGGCGAACGTCTCGCGGTGTTCACCGAGTCGCGGGTCATCGGGCATCACGAAAAGCGAGGGGCTAACGTGCAAGACTCCGATCGCCTGGAGAAACGGCGGAACCATCAGGCCGGCGGCGGGGAATTGGGTGGCTGTCTGATCCTGGATTATGTCGCCGAGTTTCGTGCCCTGGATCGCAGGCGGCATGGCCTGGGATATCGGGTCCTTGTCGACCGAGCGGAACATGTACTCCCGCCATCCGTTGTTCTCGAGGAAGCGAAGCGTGATGGTCTGGGCGCCGCCTCCCCGTTCGGTCGGTTTAACGCCGCCAGCAAAACGGGACATGTTGAACACCGGCACCTTGACGGGTGCGGCCCAGACTGATCGCCAGCCTTCACCAAGCAGGGTTCGGGTGAGCGGGCCTACATCGTACTTGGGGCCGGGGGCCACGCTCGCGACGGTGTCGCCCACAGCTGGGGCGGTCCGCTGGGCCTGAATCTGTGTTGCCACAACTGGCAGGAACACGGCCAGCAGCGAGTACGACGTTCTCTTCATCCGTTAATCCCCGGTGTACGACGAATCGGCCTGAGGGAACAATGACACAGGCAACGTTCGCGCCGGGATCTGCGGCCTGCGAGCGGGTTCGAGACCGCCGCAACCAAATCGAGACATAAATGGGCATTGCCAAATGTTTCTTGTAAGAGAAGGTTAGAGATTCGTCGCGATCCAGCGTGCTCTCCCGGCATGCTGCCGGTCGGCCCGGGTCATAGTCAAAGCGCGCAGGCGCAGGTGGGGTAGCTAATGAGTATCCGAAGAGCTGTATCCCGAACCTTCATCGCAGCTTCCGCGCTCGTCGCGGTGGCATGCACGGATTCACCCGCTCCGAGCGAGCCAGGTGGTTCGCCCTCCTATAGTCGCAGCGGAGTAGCGCAGGATCGTCTTGCTGCGCTGTTCCCGGAGACGTCGGCGGACATAATGGCGCTGCCTCACACGGTTTTCGCCGACCACGACGAAGTTCAGGGAAAGCTTGTGTTCGGCGTCGAGAACGCCAGCGCGATTGCGGGCATCGAGCGCTCGCTGATTGCCCGCGGCCTTTCGGCCAGCGAATTCTCGGTGAAGGTGGTCCTGCCGATAGTCCGGCTTGCGAATCTCCAAACTACGGCGTTCAGGCCGACCCAGGCGGGGACCCAGATTCATTTTGGGGGCTACGTCTGCACACTCGGCTTCAACGTGTCGCACGGCAGCGGTCGCTCGTTCATAACGAACTCGCACTGCACGAATACGCAGGGGGGAACGGAAGGAACTACCTACGCGCAGCCTGCGCGGTCGATCGACCCAACCGTGATCGCAACCGAGGCGGATGATCCGGTGTACGTCTCAGGAAATGGATGCTCGGCCGGAAAAGTCTGCCGCTGGAGCGATGCATCGCGCGCGCTCTACTCGGGCAGCGTCGCTTCGAGCCAGGGTGTGATCGCGAAAACGACGGGCGTCAACACCGGCTCGCTGACGACTAATGGGAACTTCACGATCACTTCACAGAACAACTCTGGCACATCGTTCAGCGGCACGGTCAACAAGGTCGGCCGGACAACCGGCTGGACTGCCGGTACGGTTGGCAACACGTGCGTGACAGTCAATGTCTCGGGCTCGAATGTTCAGCTTCGCTGCCAGACGCTCGTGAACAACAGCTCCGCCACCATCGTGTCGGGCGGCGACAGCGGGTCCCCGGTTTTCCAGATCACGAGCGGTGACAACGTGACGCTCGTCGGTATCCTGTGGGGTGGAAGCGGCACGAGCACGTTCGTGTTCAGCCCGCTCAAGCAGGTCCAGGATGAGCTGGGCCCTGTGGTAGCGACGTCAGGTGGAGGC
>JBPPMU010000071.1:0-30141 GCA_051306215.1 Gemmatimonadaceae bacterium
AGTTGAGCTCGAGCCCGTCAGCGCCAGCTTCCTGACACGCCTTTGCGAGCGCCTGCCAGTTACCGAGCTCCTTGTCGTTGCCGGATCCGGCCATGATCGAGGCGATCAGGACCTTGCCGGGATGCGCATCCTTGATCCGGCGAATTCGTGGCTCCCACCAGTCGATCGCCTTGTCAGAGATGAGCTCCCAGTTCCACGACGAGTGAAGGGCGGCATTGTCGCGCTTCTTCATCGAGACCTGAGCGTTGTCGGTGGATGTCCGCATGAACTTCGCCTTCGCGCCGTAAACGTTCACGACCGGGTGCAATCCGATCGTCTTCGTGACGACGCCGCCCCAGCCTGCGTCGAACGCGCGCAGGATGTTGCTCTCGGACTCTGTCGGCGGAGCCGAGGAGAGCATGAAGGGGTTCTCGAAATGAATTCCGGTGAAGTTCACCGAGCAGTCTACCGTCATACTTCCTCCAGAAGGTTTTCAGTCAGGTCCGCAGTCCGCAGTGGGCCCGCAGTCCGCACTGTCCTCAGGACATCCAATTTACGCCGTGCTCGCGGTTCCACTTCGTCGTCATCTTCTTCGATCTCGTCCAGAATTCGATCGAGCCCTTGCCGGTGATGTCGCCAACGCCGAAGCGCGACTCGTTCCAGCCACCGAATGAGAAGGGCTCGCGCGGGACTGGAACGCCAACGTTCACGCCGATCATTCCCGCGCTCGCGCGCTCCATGACATGACGCGCCGTCGCGCCGCTCTCCGTGAACACAGACGCGGCATTGCCGTACGGCGAGGCATTCTCGATCGCCAGCGCGTCGTCGAGCCCAGTCGCCCGGATTATCACGAGAACCGGCCCGAAGACTTCCTCCTGCGCTATGCGCATGTCCGGGGTCACTTCGTCTATTATCGTCGGGCCAACCCAGAACCCGCCTTCCTTGCCCTTGACGACAGGGTTCCGGCCGTCAACGAGAATCTTCGCGCCCTTCGCCTGCGCTTCTTCGATGTAGCCTTCGATGCGCTGGCGGGCTTCGGCGGAAATGACAGGACCGAGATTCTCACCGGGCACAATCGACTTCGCGTGCTCGACGAGGCGCTTAATTATGTGGTCGGTGCTCGACACAGCAACCATCACCGACGCGGCCATGCATCGCTGGCCCGCGCAACCCGACATCGAAGCGACGATGTTCGATGACGCCATCTCGGTATCGGCATCCGGCATGACGATCAGGTGGTTCTTCGCTCCGCCAAGTGCGAGCACGCGCTTGAGGTTCGCTGTGCCGCGGCGGTAAACGAGCTTCGCAATCTTTGTCGAGCCAACGAACGATATTGCCTCGATTCCCGAGTGGTCGCAGATCGCTTCGACGACGTCTTTCCCACCGTGAACCACCTGCAGCACACCCTCTGGCAGGCCGGCTTCCTTCAGCAGCTCGGCAATCTTTCCGGCGCTCAGAGGAACCATCTCCGACGGCTTGAGAATGAGACAGTTGCCGAGGGCGATTGCGTTGGGAATGGTCCAGTTGGGGACCATGTTCGGGAAGTTGAAAGGCGTTATCGAGGCGACTACGCCGAGCGGGAATCGCTCGATGCGGCATTCAACGCCGCGGCTCACTTCGAGCACCTCGCCCGATGCGATCTGCGGCAGGGAGCAGGCAAACTCCGTCAGCTCCATTGCCTTCAGGACCTCGGCCCTGGCCTCCGAGTTGACCTTCCCGTTTTCCTCCGTAACGAGAGCTGCGAGCTCATCGATGTCGCGCTCGAGAAGGCTTCTGTACCTGAAGAAAACCTGCACGCGCTCCTTGATCGGCAGGGACGACCAGGCAGGAAAAGCGGCCTGTGCCACCGCCACCGCGCGGTCGACGTCCTCGCGGGATGACAGAGGGACCTTCGAGATCACGGTGCCGTCGGCAGGGTTGTACACGTCGAGGTACTCGTGGTCGCCATCGACGTAGTTGCCTGCTACGTAGTTTCGGACCTCGGGGTATTTCATGCCATCCTTGTCGCAAAGTTAGCCCTGTATCCAAGCTCGCACCGGAACCGCGCACGGGCAAGGGAAATCGGAAGGGCTCTATTGTATTGCCGCGAAGTCCGTGGCAATGCTCCTGTCACTTGTCTATCTTGCTATGTATGAAGGGTTTGCGACGGAATCGCGACAGGTCGGCATGGGCGATCGAAACGAAGATAGAGTCGGTGCTCGAAGGTGTCGCGCCGCTTCTGCGGATCGAGCACTGCCGGCTGGAGATCTCGGCGTTCGACCATCCGTCCGGAGAGCTGACGATCCGCATCGCAGGATCGTGTCCCGACTGCGCCGGATCCCCGGCGATGTTCGCCGCGGCAATCGAGGCCCACGTGAAACAGCGCGTGACCGAAGTCAGTGGCGTCAGAATCGAGACCTGATTACACAAACCAAGGCCGCCAGGCATGACAGACAATCTGCAGGTACGAATCGACGCAGCCCTCTCGAGCGTCAGGAACAACCGCCTCGGCCTCAACATCCTCGAGGCGGGGATGGTCCGTGACATCGCGACTTCGCTCGACGGCAGGGTGAGATTCAGCGTCCTTCTATCCGCTGCCGACGATGCTTCGATCGTGAGGGAGGCCCGTCTGGTTGTTGAACAGGTTGAGGGTGTTTCCGAAGTGAGAGTCGACGTGAAGGAAGCGACCCAGGCGCATGGAGATTCGTCAGTTCGCGCGGCGGCATCGAACGACGCGATCCCAAAACCCGCGAGAGCCGGGAAGCCGCGCGCGCTTCCTGTCATGGGGCAGGAGACGCAGTCTCAGCGCGCGGCCGTCCCCGCTCCAACCCCGGTTAACTACCCGAACCTCGGCACCGTTATCGCCGTGTCGAGCGGGAAGGGCGGTGTCGGAAAGTCCACAGTGGCGACGAACCTCGCGGCCGCTCTCGCGAAAGGCGGCTTGCGGGTTGGATTGATGGACGCCGACATCTACGGTCCGAACATTCCGCGGATGATGGGCGTCACGAAGCCACTCGAGGTTAGCGCAGACGCGAAGATCGTCCCGCTTGACGCGCATGGAGTGAAACTTGTGAGCATCGGTTTTCTCATCGAGCGCGACCAGCCCGCGATCTGGCGTGGTCCGATCATCATGAAGGTCATCACCCAGTTCCTCCGCGATGTGAGCTGGGGGCAGCTCGATTTTCTGATTGTCGACATGCCGCCAGGCACCGGTGACGCGCAGCTCTCGCTCGTTCAGGCGACTCACGTCTCTGGCGCGGTGATTGTGACGACTCCGCAGGATGTCGCCGCTGGTGATGCGCTGAGAGGAGCGAAGATGTTCCAGCGGGTCGACGTCCCCGTCATCGGCGTGATCGAGAACATGAGCTGGTTCGACTGCCAGCACTGCGGCAAGCCGATGAGAATCTTCGGCTCTGGCGGAGGCGCGCGGCTTGCCACCGAGCTTGGAGTCCCTCTGCTTGGCGAGATCCCCATGTACCCGCAGGTCCTGGCTGGAGGAGATTCAGGAGTGCCGATCGTAGTGGGAGAGCCTGATTCCCCGGTGTCGAAGGCACTGACTGCAACGGCTGAGCGGATCGCCTCAGGGTACCGCTAGAAGCGCGACCTCTCAGCGATCGCCGCATCCCTTATGGCATCTGACGGTAGCCGGTTTGGCTGCCTGTCGACACGCCCGGTTCCCCGTCTCAGCTCGGAATTCAGCTCGCCGCCGGTGAGGAAGGCCGCCATCGTCAGGTACATCCAGATCAGGAGGACTATCACCCCTCCGATCGTCCCGTAAGTCCTGTTGTAGGAGCCGAAGTTCGCCACGTAAAGCCTGAACATCATTGTGACGGCTATCCACAGCATGACGGTGAAGATCGATCCAACCAGCACGTGAGTCTTCTTCTGCTTTACGTACGGAAGGAAGTAGAAAAGCAGCCAGATGATCCCGGTAAGGAGGGCAAGGGCAATGGGGTACTGGGCTATCGCCCAGACTCGGGCCGTGTCTGCCCCTATGCCGAAGAACTGGACGGAGAGATGGACGAGAGATTGTCCGGCGACCATCACGACTGACGCGATGACAACCACGCCCATCGCGACTCCCGCGAACGCCACCGAGATGAGGCGCTTCTTCCAGAACGGCCGCGGATCAGTCACGTCGTGCGCCTGGTTCAACGCGCCGGACATCGTACCGAGAACCGCCGACCCGGAAAAAGCCGCGAGGACAATTCCAATCGAGATCAGGCCTGGCGCGTTCTCGCTGAATACGACGTCTTCGACTACGCCCGCCAGAAGCGCGTAAGCCTTTTCCGGGAGTGCCAGCTGAAGCCGCATGAGAATCTTGTTGACGATCTCGCGCTCTTTCCCGATGAGGCCGAATAGTGGAGCAAGGAAGAGGAGCAGCGGGAAGAGCGAGAAGAAGAAGCTGTATGCTGCCTGCGCGGAAAGCCCGAAGACGTTGTCGCGCATTGTCTCGCGCATTGTCCGCTTGAGGAGAACAGCTGGATCGTAGCCTTTGATGATCATCGCCAATGGGACTGGCAACTTTGGTTCCGTCAGGACCCTGTGGTCAGGCGGTAGGCCCTTCCCCTGACTGACCCTGGCGGAAATCTCCGCGCCAGTAGGCTAGAAGCACGGCCCCGAAGCCTGCCGTCACCGCGACGAACGTGATGGCGGCGGCGAACGACCCGAGCATTGCGCCGATCAGCGGAATACCGCTGAGGGTGGCCACGAGAAGCCACATGCCCAGGTAAACCGCGGTGCCGGTGAAGAAGGCACGAAGCATCGCGCCGTTAGCCGTTTCGTCGCGGCCGCCGCCGGTGATTGCGGCACCCGTCATTATCGCGACCGCGATGAATCCGAACATCGCGATCCCGGCGACCGCGACCATGAACGCGACCAGCCCGAGGGGAATCAGAAGAATGCCGATGAAGGTTGCGGCAAGCAGAAGCACTACAGCGGCGGCCCCCGGCAGGATTGCGAGCTGGCCAAGCAAGCCGGCACCCAGGGACTTCCCGATCCCATTCTGCATCGTTCCGACAACTATCTGCAGCTTGTCGGCGCCGAATGCGAGGAGCACGAACCCGACGAGTGCGACGATGAGCAGCCACCCTGCAGCCATCCCTACTGCCCGTCCGGCGCCGTGCGACCTGGATCCGGGAATCGCCGCCTTTACGAGCGGGATCGCCTGCATGCTCCCGGTTACCGCGCTGACAGATGCAGCGGCGGCTGCGGTCGTTCCCTGAGCCTTTGCCGGCTTACCGGGAATGATGGCCGCAGTCACCACCAGAGACAGAAGAAAGGCGAAACGTCGCATAATCAGGCGGCCTTCCGGCTTGCTGATGCGGCTGCACGGAGCGCAGCGGTGGCCACGACCAGACCGGCCGCGAATGATCCGGCGACTGCCATTCCTGTGGCCGTGCCAGCAGATGCCGCAACTCCCGCTGCCGTCGTGGTAACACTGGCCGAGGCATCGGCGGCCAGGACCGTCAGGAAGCTCAAAGTCTCGGCCCCGAAGACTCTGGAAACGAGCAGAAGGACTTCGACGTTGAAGAACGAGAAAAGCGCCACCGCGGCGATTGTCACGCTGAGCGAAGCGGCAAGCGCCGTTGCCGCGATGCGAGCGGGTATCGAGCGCCGCAGGTCTTCCCGGGGTACCTGCATCGGATGGCGGCGCTCAGCGCGAGGCGCGTACGGGGCGACGGCCTCCCTGCGGCGTGCGACCGGCACTGCCTGGGCTACAATGGGGACCTGTGCCGCGCCGGGAATGCGCACCCGCGCCATCACCTTGTCCGCAAACTGCGGAGAAGGCGCGAAATACGGCAGCTTTTTCATTGCTGCGGCGATCTGCGCGAATTCTTCGTCTGAGTAATTGTCTGTCAAAAGGTCCTCACGAATTGATTACGGCAGGGCAGGGCAGGTTGTTTCAATCAAAATCGGGCTCATTTCACGTCCTCCAGGGCTGCCCTGAGCTCGTGCCTCGCCCGGTGGATGTAAGTCTTCACCGTCCCCAGGGGGAGCTTCACGATTTCCGCGATTTCCTCGTACGATTTGTCTTCGACATGCCTTAGCATGATACAGGCCCGGTATTCCGGCCGGAGTCTGGCGATTGCCCTCTCGATGGCGGTTCCAAGCTCCCGCGATTCGAGCTCCTCGAGGGGTGACTCGTCCTGCGAAACGACGGCGATCGACGTTGCCCGGGCGCTCTCGGAGGTGACGGCATCCGGAGCGCCCTCGATACTTATTGTATCGACCCTGCGCCGGCGAAGGTGATCGATTGTGAGATTGTTTGCGATCTTGAACAACCAGCTCGAGAACTTGAACTCGGGGCTGTACCGGTCGAGGTTGTTGAGCACCTTGACGAAGGTCTCCTGCGACAGATCCTCGGCGGTTTCCCGGTCGCGCACCATCCTGAAGATGAGCGAAAACACGGGACGCTCGTACCTCGAGAGGAGCTCGCGATAGGCGGCCTCGGACCCCTTCCGCGCCTCAATGACGACTGCGGGATCAGATAGACCGGCGAGTTGTGTCGATGCGGCTCCTTGCATTGGCGAATCCAATCTAGCTTGCCTGAGTTTCGGGCGCCCGTCAGGTTTCGCGCAATGGTAATTGGCGATGACGGGAGAGCGGCGGATAATGCCGCAGCTGGCGGCGCTGAAAAGGCGAAGTTCGTGCGCGATGCGTTCTCGCGGATCGCGCCGAAGTATGACCTTCTCAACCACCTCCTGAGTTTCAATGTAGACAGGGGATGGCGCCGGAAAGCGATTGCTGAGCTTCGCATAGACCGGAGTCAGCCCGCCCGCTACCTCGATCTCTGTGCCGGAACCCTCGACGTGAGCGCTGCAATATCGGCGGCCGACGGCTTCAGGGGCTCGGTCACAGCTGTCGATTTCGCCGAGCCGATGCTCGTAGCAGGGCGGGAAAAGGTCTCCAGTCGTCGCGTCACCCTCGTCGCCGGCGATGCGCTCTGCCTGCCGCTCGCAACCGGGTCCATGTCCGGTGCAATCGTGGCTTTCGGAATCCGCAACGTCTCGGACCTCGACGCGGGTCTGGCCGAGGTTCATCGGGTGCTAGCTCCGAAGGGGCGATTCGTGATTCTCGAGTTTTCCACGCCGCGATCACCGCTCGTCAATACTGGTTATCAGCTCTACTTCAGGAACGTCCTGCCGGCGATCGGCGGATTGGTGAGCGGGCACGGAGCAGCGTATCGATACCTTCCGAGGTCAGTCGCGAATTTCCCGGTGACCGAGGAGCTGGCGAGGCGAATGAGGGCCGTCGGATTCCGGGACGTCAGATGGAGACCGCTGAGTCTTGGTATCGCCGCAATTCATGTCGGAGTGCGGTGAATCTTTGCGCGGAGGATGCGAAGGGGGCAGAGATTGCGAAGAACGGCTTTCCGCCCGCGGACTCAGGAAACCTGTCGAGTGCGGCCCATCTCAGCAGGGAATCTCCGGAACCACGATGACAGCAAAAGCAGCTCGTCTATCTCGTGAGTCGGCACGCTCAGTGACGGCTTCTCGGCAGTCGAGAAAACATCGCTGACCAGCTTCTTGAGTTTTCCGCGCTGCCACGTTGAGCGCGGCTTGTCGAGCTCCGCCCTCACGACGCCGCGTTTCACGAGATAGACCTTGTCAGCGCCTTCATGCCCGGGAACCGTATAGACGAATGACAGCTTCTCGACCGCAAATCTCAAACGCCCGAACTGCTCGCGGAGTGCCTCGAGCCGATTGAGCTTATCCCTGTAGGCACCTGCCCTCTCGAACTGCATGCTCTCGCTCGCGTCGGCCATCTTCGACTTCAGCATCTCGATCGGTCCGTCACACGAGCCGTCGAGGAACGCGCGAGCCATCGCCACCCGCTCGAGGTACTCGGAAACAGAGCATCCACCCACGCACGGGCCCAGGCATTTTCCGATCTCGTAGCGGATGCAGCCAGGAGTTCGCGGCGTCGGCCCGAAAAGCTCGACCTGATCGCTGAAGTGCATCTTCATGTCCGACTTGCAGTCGCGGAGCATCAGTGCGTCGCTGAGCTCGCGCAGCGCCTCCTCTATGCGCTGCGCCCCGACAAACGGACCGTAATACACTGACGCGTCCTCGGACGACGGGCCCCGCACGACGGCGAGCTTCGGCGCTGACCCGCGGGTGATCTTGATGAAGGCGTAATGGGTTCCGTCCCGTTTCATCTGCACGTTCAGGCGTGGCCTGAAAGTCTTGATGAGCCTCAGCTCCCGAAGCAAGGCAGCGAACTCGCTCGGCGTGTACTCCCAGTCTATCGATTCAGCTTCGCGCAGTATCCGGGCGCCTTTCTCATCAGGATACGAGCAGCGGAAATAGCTGAGCAGTCGCGACCTGAGCCGCTTCGACTTCCCGACGTAAACGACCTCGCCGGTTGGCGAAAGCATCCTGTAGATGCCGGGCCTGTCCGTCGCGCCGTCCCGCACGAGTGAGCGCATCACCGCCAGCTGAGCGTCGCTTGTTGGTTCTCTTCGGGCTGCTAGCCGTGTTCGACTCACCGCTGGCACCTTGCGCAGAAGACAGTAGCCCGACCGTCGATCGCGTGAGTCCCGATCAGCCGCGCGCTACACCGCATGCAATCCTTGCCTTCGCGGCCGTATGCCTGGAGCTTCGACGCGAAGGTGCCACGCTCCCCGCGTGCGTCTCTGTAATCGCGAAAGCTCGTGCCGCGTGAGGCAATCGATTCCTTGAGCACCGAGACTATCCCTTCATGCAGCCGGACAGATTCGTCTTCATCGATCGAGGCTGCACCGCGCGACGGGTCGATTCCGGCCCGCCACAGCGCCTCGTTGGCGTAGATGTTCCCTATGCCTGCGATCCTTCTCTGGTCCATCAATACTTTTTTCACCGCCTGGGACGACCCCCGAAGAACGCCCGATAATTGTTCCGGAGTGAACTCGGGGTCAAGAGGTTCTTTGCCAAGCGCGGCAGAGTACTCCCGAAAGCGGGCCTGGTCCATGAGGGAGACCGTGCCGAGCCTGCGCACGTCGCAGTAATGAAGTGCCCTGCCGTCGTCGAGCGCGATCCTGAGCGTCGAGTACTCGAGCAGCGATGGGTCGAGGCCAGGCGCTTCGACTATCAGCGCACCGGTGAAACGCGGCTGAACGGCCAGCCGGTCCCCGGTCGAAAAATCGATGACTACCAGCTTGGCGCGCCGCCATGTGCGGAGAATCGCCGCACCGGTCAGCCGCCGGGCGAACGCTGTCCGGCTCGCCTCACGCAGGACGTCGGCGCGGGTGACCTTGACGCCGACCACGGAGCGGCCGGTAATCGCCGCTTCGAGGTCGCGCGCTATCGTTTCGGTTTCAGGCAGCTCCGGCATTGCGCTCGAGCTCCCGCCAGGCGATGTCACGCCTGAACTGCTTGCCGTCGAAAGACACCCGCTCAGCGTATTCGAGCGAGCAGCGCACCGCCTCCTCGAGAGTGTCGCCTGTCCCGGTAATTGCGAAAACCCGCCCGCCACTCGTCTTCAGCTCGCCTGTATCCTCGGTCCGCGTAGTCGCCGCATGAAACACGTAGAGCCCGGCAGGCGGCGCGGGGAGCCGAATGGGGTCATCCTTGCGCGGCGAGTCAGGATACCCGTGCGCAGCAAGCACAGTTGCCGCCGCGTACCTCCCCGACCACTTGATCGGCTTCGACATGTCGAGCGATCCACCCCGGGCTATCGATAGCATCGGCTCCAGGAGCGAACTCGTCATCAGTGGGAGGATCGCCTCGGTCTCCGGGTCGCCGAACCTGCAGTTGAACTCGACGACCTTTGGACCGGTGTCCGTCATCATGAGTCCGGCGTAAAGCAGGCCTGTGAACGGCCTGCCTTCCGTTTTTAGCGCGCTTAGAGTCGGCTCGATAATCAGGTCCATCGCCGAGCCGACTACGGCGTCTGTCGCAATTGAAACAGGAGCGTAGGCGCCCATGCCTCCCGTGTTCGGGCCGATGTCGCCGTCGAGAAGGCGCTTGTGATCCTGCGCGGCGATCATCGGCAGAGCGTTACTGCCGTCGGTCAGGACGAAAAGGGAGAGCTCCTCGCCACTCATGAACTCCTCTACGAGTATCTCCGCCCCTGCCTCGCCGAACGCGCGGTCCTCGATCATCATGTAGATGGCGCGCTCGGCCTCTTCGGCGCTTCGCGCTATGACAACGCCTTTTCCTGCGGCGAGCCCGGATGCCTTGATGACGACAGGTGTCCCGAGCGCTGCCACTGCACGGAGCGCATCGGCTGCATCAGTGTGATGAGATGCCTTCGCTGTGGGAATCCCCGCTCGAAGCATCAGGGTTTTCGCAAATCGCTTCGATGTCTCGATTTCGGCGGCGGCTCGAGTGGGGCCGAAGATTGCACGTCCGCCGCCCCGAAACGCGTCGACTATGCCCAGCGCGAGCGGGGCCTCGGGACCGACTACTGTGACGTCGACGTCGGCCCTCTCGGCAAAACCAAGCAGTCCGCGAACGTCATCCGGCTTCACCGGAATACATTCGGCGACGTCGAGCATGCCGGCATTTCCTGGCGCGCAGATTATCTCCAGTGACGGGTCTTCCGCCTTGAGCTTCCACGCTATGGCGTGCTCGCGGCCGCCGCTGCCGACGAGGAGGACCTTCATCCCGGCCGCGCGCCGCTCAGGCGAACGCCTGCTCGACGTCGCTCAGGAGGTCGTCGAGGTCCTCGACGCCGCACGAGAGCCGAACCAGACCCTCGGTGATGCCGAGTGCCGAGCGACGCTCGGGAGGAACCGAGGCATGAGTCATCGATGCAGGATGGCTCGCGAGGCTCTCGACTCCACCGAGGGATTCTGCCAGCGAGAAGACGCGCAGTCGCCGGAGAACTTCATTCGCGCGCTCCTTCGTTCCCAGCTCGACCGAGAGCATTCCGCCGAACCCCTTCATCTGACGCTTCGCGAGGTCATACTGGGGGTGCGACTCGAGCCCAGGGTAAATCACGCTCTCATGTCCCAGCTTTCCCGCGAGAAGCGCCGCGATCGCGCGCCCGTTCCGGTCGTGCGCCGGCATTCGCAAGTGAAGCGTCTTGGTCCCGCGCAGGGCAAGCCACGAGTCGAACGGACCAGGCACCGCGCCTGCCGCGTTCTGGATGAACTGGAGACGCTCGGCGATCTCGTCATTTGTCGTGACGGCGATGCCGCCGATCATGTCGCTGTGCCCGTTCAGGTATTTTGTTGTAGAGTGATACACGACGTCGGCGCCGTGCTGCAGTGGCTGCTGGAAGAACGGAGTTGCGAAGGTGTTGTCGACGATAAACAGCGCGTTCGCGCGCTTTGCGATCTCGCCGACCGCGGAAAGGTCGGTGAGTCGTATCAGCGGGTTCGTCGGAGTTTCGATCAGGATCAGCCTGGTGTTCGGCCTGCATGCGTCCGCCACGCGCTGCGAGTCGCGCGAATCGACGAACGTGAACTCGAGGCCGAAATGCCGGAGAATCCTGTCGAAGAGGCGGAACGTCCCGCCGTATACGTTCTCCCCGCACACTACGTGATCGCCGGCCTTGAAAAGTTTCATCAGTGAGTCGAGGCAACCCATCCCGCTCGAGAACGCGAAGCCGTGCGTCGCCCCCTCCAGGGCTGCGACGTTTCGCTCGAGTGCTTCGCGAGTCGGATTCTTGCCGCGCGCGTATTCGTACCCTTTGTTGTCACCCAGTCCTTCCTGGACGTAGGTGGACGTAGTGTAGATCGGGGTCATTATCGCGCCCGAGAGCAGGTCGGGGCGCTGGCCGGCGTGAATCGCGCGAGTACCGAAACCTGAGTTGACGTCTTCGTCGAATATGCGGGTCATCGAGTCTTTGGGTGGCTGGGCCCGTCAAAGATAAGCCGGGGAAGGGAAGCTGGCAGACGGAATGCTTATCGCTAGGTTGCAGGCCGGGGGACTGACTGCGGACTGCGGACGTACTGCGGGCTGGGACTGCGGACTACTGCGGACTGCGGAGCATTGAATGCATAGGCGAAGGGGATAAGACAGATGGAATATCAGGGGCTGATGGTCAGCGTGTCGGGCGTGCGCGGGCGGGTTGGCGAGGCGCTCACGCCGGAGATCATCGCGCAGTTCGCGGCAGGCTTCGGCGCATGGGCGCGGCAGAACGCGGGGGGAAACCGGGCGCGCATCGTGGTCGGGCGCGACAGCCGCGTGTCCGGGCCGATGTTCCAGCCGGTTGTTCATTCCGCGCTCCAGTCGGTCGGATGCGACGTCATCGACGTGGGAATGGCGCCGACTCCAACGATTCAACTCGCCGTCGAGCACCATCATGCAGCGGGAGGGCTGGCGATAACCGCGAGCCACAATCCAATCGAGTGGAACGCGCTCAAATTCATCGGGCCGTCGGGGCTTTTTCTCGATGGCTCCCAGTCCGCCGGGATGCGCGCGGTCGTCGACGGCACGATCCCCCGCGCGCAATGGGACGAGCTGGGGGTTGTGAGTGCCGATGCTGGAGCAGTCGAGAGGCATATCGACATGGTGCTTGGCCTCCCGCTGATCGATCGCGACCGGATCGCGGCCCGCGGCTTTCACGTCGCACTCGACTGCGTCCGCGGCGCGGGCGGCGCATTCATGCCGCAACTGCTCGAGCAACTCGGCTGCCGTGTTACCGCGATAAATCTCGAGACCGACGGCAGGTTTCCCCGGCCGCCGGAGCCTGTCGCCGAGAACCTCGGAGAGCTCGAGGAGCTGGTCAGGAAATCGGGTGCGGACATCGGCTTCGCAGTGGATCCCGACGTCGACAGGCTGGCGCTCGTGTCAGATGAGGGGAGGGCGATCGGCGAAGACTATACGCTGGCACTTGCGGCGAAAGTGGTGCTCGCCAGGCGGGAGGGCAACATCGTGACGAATCTTTCAACCAGCCGCATAGTCGATGACATCGCCGCCGAGCAGGGGCGGCAGGTGATCAGGGCGCCGGTCGGTGAGGTGAATGTCGCGACTCGCATGCGGGATGAAGGAGCGCCGGTAGGCGGCGAGGGAAATGGAGGAGTCATCCTGAACGAGATGCACCTCGGCCGTGATGCACCTCTGGGGGCGGCGTTGATCCTTCAGCTCCTGCTGGACGAGGGAAGGAAACTTTCGGAGATCGTAGCCGCCTATCCCCGCTATTTCATCGTAAAAGACAAGCTCGACCGACCTTCTGCGCCGCTTGAAACGGTCTACGCCTCCCTGCGGGAAACGTTCAGCGATGCGAAGATCGATACGCAGGACGGATTGCGGCTCAGCTGGCCGGACCGCTGGGTACATGTCAGGCCGTCGGGCACCGAGCCAATAGTGCGAGTAATCGCCGAGGCGCCGACTAAGGCGGATGCGGAGAAACTGATCGCGCAGTGCAGGGTTCCGCTCGACGCTCTCGCAATGGCATGATCGCTGCCCCCGAATGAGGCGCGGCCGGGCTATCGTCTCTTTCCTCCCCGCCGCTTAGGTTTTTTATCAGCAGCCACTCAACAAGCAGAGCGTCAGTATGTGCGGAATCGTCGGTTACATCGGAGATCGAGGCGCGAGCCCGCTCCTGCTCGATGGATTGAAGAGACTGGAGTATCGCGGCTACGACTCGGCCGGAGTTGCGATCCTGAACGGCCACGGCGTCGAGACCCGCAAGGCGGCGGGAAAAATATCCCGTCTGGAGGCCGCGCTTGAGGCCGCGCCGGTCGGAGGCAATCTCGGAATCGCTCACACGAGGTGGGCGACACATGGAGCGCCTACCGAGTGCAATGCGCATCCGCACGTGGACTGCAAGGGCCGCATCGCCGTTGTCCACAATGGTATCATCGAGAATTCCACGACGCTGAAGGCACAGCTGGTCGAGCGCGGCCACAAGTTCGTGTCGGAGACGGATACCGAGGTGCTTGCCCATCTCATCGAGGAAGCCTTCGACGGAGTCCTCGAGGATGCAGTCATCGAGGCGCTCTGGCAGGTCGAGGGCACCTATGGAATCGCGGTGGTTTCGAGCGAGGACAGCGACAAGATCGTCGCAGCCCGCAAGGGCAGCCCGCTCCTCATTGGACTCGGGGACGGTGAGTATTACGTCGCGAGCGACGCCTCGGCGATTCTTGCCGAGACGCGCGAGGTCATCTATCTGGATGACGGGGACCTGGCAGTGCTCACTCGCGATGGTTACCGCGTGATCGACCTTCGAGCGAAGGAGCTCGACCGCAAGGTTCACAAGATAGAGTGGGACCTTCAGCAGATCGAGCGGGGAGGTTATGCCCACTTCATGCTGAAGGAGATCTTCGAGCAGCCGGAGACGATAGAGAACTGCATGCGGGGCCGGCTTCTCGACGATGAGGGAACCGCCAAGCTCGGCGGCCTC
Organism: Gemmatimonadaceae bacterium; assembly: GCA_051306215.1. GTDB lineage: Bacteria > Gemmatimonadota > Gemmatimonadetes > Gemmatimonadales > Gemmatimonadaceae > UBA4720. Next base: position 14,236 of record JBPPMU010000071.1, read on the forward strand.
AACATGACGGATGAGGAGCTGCTCAAGTTCGACAACGTCGTGATTACTGCATGCGGCACGAGCTGGCACTCGGCACTCATCGGCGAGCACATGATGGAGGAGCTAACGCGGATTCCGGTGGAGGTCGAATACGCGTCGGAATTCAGGTATCGCAACCCAATCGTGACCGACCGGACGCTCTGCATTGTAATCTCGCAGTCGGGTGAAACCGCCGACACTCTCGCGGCAATGCGGGAAGCACGCAAGCGCGGCGCGCGCACCTACGGGGTCGTGAACGTCGTTGGCTCGACGATCGCCCGCGAGTCGAACGGCGGCATATACGTTCACGCAGGACCCGAGATCGGTGTCGCGTCGACAAAGGCGTTCACGAGTCAGGTCGTGGCGCTTGCGCTCCTGACTCTCAAGATTGGCCGTCTCAAGGACGTCTCGGTGGTGCGCGGCAAGGAGATAATCCAGGCGCTTCACGCGCTTCCCGGGCAGGTGCGGCAAATCCTCGAGCGGGCGCCCGAGATCGAGGCGCTCGCCGAAGAATTCAAGCGGGCGCAGAATTTCCTCTACCTCGGCCGCGGGTACAATGTCCCGACTGCGCTCGAGGGGGCGCTCAAGCTCAAGGAGATCAGCTACATCCACGCCGAAGGGTATCCCGCCGCAGAGATGAAGCACGGTCCCATCGCGCTTATCGACGAGATGATGCCGGTTGTTTTCATCGCGCCCCATGACGCGGTGTTCGACAAGATCGTCTCGAACGTCGAGGAGGTTAAGGCGAGGAAGGGTCGCGTGATCGCCATAACGAGCCGGGACGAGCCGGCGCTGGAGGGGAAGGTCGACTACGAGTTCCGGATTCCCGAGACGATAGACATGCTGGCTCCGGTGCTCGCTTGTGTTCCCCTGCAGCTGCTGGCCTACTACATCGCGGTAATGCGTGGATCGAATGTCGACCAGCCGCGCAACCTCGCGAAGTCGGTAACCGTCGAGTAGACGCTGCGAATCCTCCTCCAGAGGGTGTCGCGCGCCGAAGTGCGCGTCGACGGTCGTTCGACCGGCACGATCGGCACGGGTTTTCTTCTCCTTGTCGGCTTCACTCATTCCGATGACCGGGAAAAGGTCGACTGGATGGCGGAGAAGGTGTCGGGCTTGCGACTGTTCGCTGACAGCGACGACAAGATGAACCTCGGGCTCGCCGACGTTGGCGGGTCGGTCCTCGTCGTATCGCAGTTCACGCTTTATGGAAACGCGGAGAAGGGAAGACGCCCGAGCTTCGTCGACGCGGCGCGACCGGAGCTCGCGATACCCCTTTATGAATCCTTCGTCACAGAGCTGCGCGGCCGCGGGTTCGCAGTCGAGACCGGGGAATTCGGCGCAATGATGGATGTCGAGCTGGTGAACGACGGGCCCGTCACTCTCTGGCTGGAACGCTGAGGTCCCGTCGGGGTCGCGGCATGTGATGCAACAACCAGTAAACCTCCAGAGCGCAGTCGAGACAGCAACCGAGCTCGACGCGATAATTCTCCAGATGGCGATAACTCTTGGCGTCGCCATTCTCTGCACATGGCTTTTCGCGAGATACAGAAAGCCGGTGTATGGCGCCTGGGCCACCACCTGGGCGCTTTATGTGATGCGATTAGTCGCGATTCTCGCATTCCTGCTGACCGGTGCGGCGCATCCGGTGCTCCTCTACTGGCATCAGGTGATAACAGGATGGACAGGCATTGGTGTGCTCGCGACAGCTCTGGTTTTCTCGCGCCGGCTTCGCTGGCGCAAGGTGTTGATGCTGACGCTGCTGTTCCCGCCGGTGTGGTCATACATCGCCATCTACCGGCTGGACAGGTTCCTTCTCGCCGCGCTCCCCGCGGTGATCTTTCTCAGCGCGGCGACGCTGTGGACCGGAATGGTATTCTGGCAGTACGCGCGACGCACGCGCTCACCGGGCGCGAAGGTGCTGGCCGTTGCGTTCATCGCGTGGGGCATTCATCATCTCGACTATCCGTTTCTCCGGGCGTACGGCGCCTGGGCACCATGGGGATACTATCTCGATATCATCTTCACCCTCACTGTCGCGACTGGCATCCTGCTGCTCGTAGCCGATGAGCTGAGGAGCGGCGTTGTCGCTCTTTCCACGCTGAATGCGGAACAGGCGACGGTCCCAGCTGCACAGCGCAGCGTTCTTCTCGACGGCCTTCTGTTGCGCGCGGTCGCTATTCCCGCCGTGAGCGGGGCGGCGGTTTACGGGCGTGATGACGCCGGATTGATATGTGAGCGCGGCGCTGGAATCTGCAGGGGGTGGACTGGCACGCGCCCTGTTGACGCCGATGCCCGGTTTCTCGAGCGGGCGATGGACGGACAGCCACGGGCCGTCCTCGCGAGCAGCTGGACTCCACCGGTCGGTGATCACGAACAGCCGGAAGACCTTCGATTTGCGGCGGTGATACCGGTGCACGGCGTAACGCCGGTGGGCGCAGCGGCGCTTGTCGTCGTCTCAGAGGGACACGATCCATTCGCCGCGCTTGACGAGGATTTTCTGACAGCGCTTGGACGCCAGGTCGGGTCGACGCTTGCCCTGTCGGAGCTCAACCAGAACCTCGTCGATCGTGGAGCGGAGCTCTCGCAGCTTTCGGCGAGAATAGTTGTCCAGCAGGAGGAGGAGCGCCGCAAGCTTTCGCGCGAGCTTCACGACGAGACCGCACAGCTGCTCTCCGCGGTGAAAATCGAGCTGGGCAACCTGCGCGAGTCACTCCCCGGCCCGGACGCCGAGCGCGTCGATGATGCGCTTGCGCTGACGGACGCCGGAATCCGCAGCATCCGGGCTGTCATCGAGGGCCTCCGCCCGACGCTTCTCGACGACCTCGGCCTCATTCCCGCGCTTCGCTCGCTTACGTCGACCTTCGCTGCCCGATCAGGCAGGGAGGTTGCGGTCGAGTTTCCCGATGATGGTGTTCCGCAGCTCTCGGCCGATGCCGAGCTCGCGGTTTACCGGGTCCTGCAGGAAGCGCTGTCGAACGTCGCCCGCCATTCGGGCGCCGAGCGGGTATGGGTCGCGCTGTCTGAGAGGAATGGCGATATGGTACTCAGCGTCGCCGACGATGGCCGCGGCCCCGCATCTACCGGCGCGCCTGCTTACCCGGCTCTGGGCATAATCGGGATGCGCGAGCGGGTCGCCGCTCTCGGAGGCACCCTCGAGCTCCGGGAGCGCCCCGGGGGCGGAGCGATACTCGAGACGAGCATTCCACTCGCCAGGAACGTGGTGACACAATGATGAAGCCGGTGAAAGTGGTAGTCGCCGACGACCACGCCGTGGTGCGCGCGGGAATCGTTCACATCTTCGGCACCGGCGAAGGGTACGCTGTGGTCGGGGAGGCGAGCACGGCCGACGACGCGCTTGCCCTTGTCATCAAACATCGGCCCGATGTGGTGGTTCTGGACGTCTCGATGCCGGGAAGGTCGGGGATCTCGCTCATCCCCGAGATCAGGCGCTACACTCCCGCCACGAAGATCCTGATGCTCAGCATGTACGACAACCCCGAGTACGTCGCCGAGAGCGAGCGCGCCGGCGCTGACGGATATGTGCTGAAGGATCTCGCCGCCACGGCGCTCCGCACAGCCGCCGCCGCAGTTCTCAGAGGTGAGCGGGCATTTCCGGCCCCGGGCTCCGCGCCCGACAATCTCACACCGCGCGAACGGCAGGTGATATCACGCATAGCGCGCGGACTCACGACAAAGGAGATCGCCGCCGAGCTCGAGATAGGTCCGCGGACTGTGGACACATATCGTGAGAACATCGCGCGGAAGGTGGGAATCTCGACAGTCGCCGGCCTGACGCGATACGTGATAGAGCACCGGATCACCGCCGAGTGACTGGAACCGCTTCCTGATCCGGCGGTAACGCGGCGCAATCGTTTTCCCTATTCTTCTGCGTGCAATCGACTATCCTCGCATCATCATCGCCCCGGCGTCGCGAGCTGCTCAAGCTCGTCGGCCTCGTCCACACGGTCAGGCCGGCTGACATCGATGAGCTTCCATTGCCCGGCGAGCTTCCCGAAGCTCACGCCGAACGACTCGCCCGCGAGAAAGCCGAGGCGGTCGCCACATCGAATCGCGATGATCTCATCATCGCGGCGGACACCATCGTCGTACTCGACGACGAGATACTCGGAAAACCGCGGGACGAGGCTGAAGCGCGCAAAATGTTGTCGAGGCTCTCGGGGCGGACCCACGTCGTCGTCACCGGCATGGCATGCTCGCTTGGAGGACGCACCGTTTCAGGCGTCGAGAACGTCTCAGTGACATTCCGCTACCTGACCGAAGTTGAGATCGACGCGTACGTCGCGACCGGCGAGCCGATGGACAAGGCCGGCGCATACGGCATTCAGGGTTACGGCGCGACGATCGTTCGCCGGATCGACGGCGACTATTTCGCGGTAATGGGACTCTCGCTCGTCCGTCTGGTGTCGCTCATGCGCGAGCTTGGCGTATCCTACGACTTCCCTCGATAGCGTTCCGACCAGAGCGTCAGCTTCGCTTCGATGTCCGAGACCGCGATCCTCTTCATCCTGTCGTGCCTCGTCTCCATGGTGACCGGACCTGATTCCCCCGGGTCGTGAAAGGCGTCGATGACGAGGTCATGTGAGCTTCTGTACGGTCCAGTCCGCCGCGGATCCGTGTAGCCGATCAGAGAAATGACGGGCCGTCCCACCGCGACAGCCATGTGAAGAGGACCTGTGTCCGGCGCGATCACCAGGTCCGATGCATCGAGTATCGACACGAGTGGCCTGAGTCCACTGCCGAGAGCGGAATAGGGGTTGCCTGAGCTGCTTTCGGCGATCGCGCGTGCTGCCGCGACTTCGCGGTCAGAGGTGCCTCCGACAAGAACAGGCTGCATCCCGTAGTCCGACCAGAGAATGTCGGCTACGCGCGCCCAGCGATCAGGCATCCAGTCTTTCTCCGGTTTGCTCGTGGCGACGACTATCGATGCTAGCGGCCGGTCGAACCGCTCACGGAACTCGCGCTGCGATGCTCTTTCGTCCTCCCACGGCCCCAGATCCCACACCACCGGCTCGGGGTCGATATTCAGCGCCATCAGGAACTCGAAGTACTGATCCTGAACGTGCTGCACCGGGCGGGCGGGAATCCTCTCGGTCGTGAAGAGCCAGTTTGCATCGCGCGCGCGTGAGCGGTCGAAGCCGAGGCGGCGCCGGGCGCCGGACAGCGCGGTGATGACGCCGGCCTTGAAGTAGACCTGGAGATCGACGAGGAGGTCGAACTCGCGCGACCTCAGCTCGCTGATCGTGTCACTGAACCCGCGCAGACCTTTCGTCCTGTCGAAGAGAACTATTTCGTCGACTGACCTGTGCCCGCGCACGAGGGCGGCGGGACCTGGCTGAAGGACCCAGGTAATCCGGGATCCAGGGTTATGCCGCTTGATCGCATTGATGACGGGCAGCACGTGCACGGCGTCCCCAACCGCGCTCATCATCACAATGCAGATCCGATCAGTCCTCAAGTCGTGCCTCGAGTGATGATCTTCTTATTGCGTCGATCTCCGGGTCTGCCAACTCGAAGGCTCCAAGGCCGCGCAGCTTCCGGAGCGACCTTTCAAGTCGCTCGAAGTTCGCCCCGGCGACCATCGGATCGCCTGGAACGTGGAACCTTATGCGGTCGACATCGAGCACGTGAGCCCTCGCCCCGTTTCCATCGTCCCAGGTGATGAGAATGTTGCGGGCATTCAGGTCAGGATGATGGGCGCCCGCGCGCGTCAGTGACGACAACAGCCTCCCAGCAGCTCGAAGACAACCATCGCGGTCTTCGCCGCGAGGAATCTTGCCGAGCACGACGGACAGGTCATGGCTGTCACTTATCTCTCGCGTTGCGACATCCCCGCGGCGCAGCAGCGGGCCGGCCCGATAGCTGACGATCGCCACGACTTCCGGCGTCGCCACTCCGGACAATCTCAGCTGGAGCGAGTTGACGAGCTCCCGAAGACCGCGCGTGGGAGGAAGGAAAAGGTCGGATCCGGTTCTCCCCAGCAATCCCCCGCGCATCGAGTGCCTGACAACGACGCTGCCGCAACCATCTCCGAGGTCGGTGGCATAAGCAGGCGCGCGACCAGTGAAGCTCCGTGCCCCCGGCTGTTGCCGCGCATAGTCGTATAACGTTCCTTTCTCCAGAATTGCCTGAACCGCCTCGAGACAGGGCTCGACTACGAGTCCGCGCGCTCGCCTTGCGCTCACCTTCGCGTAGCCGGGCATCGAAACCATTACCGGCACACCGACCCTCTTGCCTGCGCGATCGCGGTAAGGAGTGCGCCAGCCTTGCTCTCCGTCTCACGCCATTCGCTGCTACCGACCGAGTCGGCGACGATGCCCGCGCCTGCCTGAACCGATGCGATGCCGCCGGCGATTACGCATGTCCGGATCGTTATGGCGAGGTCCATCCGGGTTCCGCCGGCTGAGATGTAGCCCAGCGCGCCGGCATACGCACCGCGGGAAACCGGCTCGAGCTCGTCGATTATCTGCATCGCCCGCACTTTGGGCGCGCCAGTCATCGTACCGGCCGGGAATGTCGCCCTCAAGACTTCAATCGCGCCGCGACCGTCGGTGTCGCCCTCAACCTGGCTCACGATGTGAAGCACGTGCGAATATCGCTCGACTTTCATGAACTCGGTTACCTCGACGGATCCATAATGCGCGACACGGCCCACATCGTTCCGGCCGAGGTCGACGAGCATCACATGCTCGGCGCGCTCCTTCGGGTCGGCGAGCAGCTCCCGCTCGAGCCTCGCATCGTCCTCCGGTGTAGTGCCTCGCGGGCGCGTTCCAGCGATCGGCCGCACAGTGACGCGGCCACCGTCGAGCCGTACCAGAAGCTCCGGCGAGCTTCCGACGATCTCCACTCCGTCGAGCACGAGGTGATACATGTATGGCGACGGATTCAGGGTCCTGAGCGCGCGGTACAGTGTTGCCGGCTCGAAATCCGCGTCTACCTCTATCCGCCTCGAAAGCAGCACCTGGAAGCAGTCACCCGCGGAAATGTGGTCCTTTATGCGGTCGACCGAGGCGATGAAATCGTCTCGCTCGATGCTCGACCGCCCGCTTGCCGGGGCCACTCCTTCATCCAGCTGCAGCCGCGGAAGAGGGTTCGGTTCGACGATGCGCTTCTCGATCTCTTCAGCCTCGGCACTTGCCGCCGCGAAGAGGCCGCGCAACTGGCTTTCCGATTCGGTTGAGAGGTCGACGCTCACGACTATCTTCGCCTTCGACATGAGGTTGTCTATCACCACGACCGAGCGTGTGAAAACAAAAAGAGCATCGGGCACCACCGATGTTTTTCCGGGGCCGGCCGGGAGCGACTCTATGTGCCGCACCACATCGTACCCGAAATACCCGACAGCGCCTCCCCAGAATGGGCCGAGTCCGGCGACGTCGACGGGGTCGCGCGCCATGATGATCGCCTCGAGATCCGCCAGCGGATCTGAAGGTGTTCGCGCGGAATGCCATCCCCTCAGTGGATCCCAGTCTTCCACGACACCGTCGCGGAGCCTCCAGGCGCCCGCAGGCTCGGTTCCGATGAACGTGTATCGCGCCCAGGTTTCAGTGCCCGCGGGTGCAGACTCGAGCAGGAATGCAAAAGGGCCGCGCCTGAGCCTGGCGAAAGCGGAAACCGCTGTATCGAAGTCGAAGAGTATCTCACGCCAAACGGGCACGACACGTGCCCCTCCGGGCAGAGCGCCAGCGCGCCCCGCCTGGGCGAGAGAGAGAAACTCCTCGATCGTGCTGGCGCTCACCGCGTCAGGAACCCCGAGCGCCGAGATGCGGTATTGGATTGTTCCGGCACACCCTTCACGTAACTTTCCCTGATGATGCGACGGTCAATCGCGGTGACATTTGCCGCTACAGTTGTCAGCTCCGTCGCCGGCCCCGCGGGCGCAAATGCCCAGGAATGGAATGACGAGCGGTCCCGAATGCTGGTGGAGCAGGCTACTGAGCGAAGAGCCCGCCAGATCGCCGACACGCTCCTCGTAACCTACAAGGCCGCAGCGCACGGATACCTGACATTCCTCGCCCAGGTCGGTGAAGGATTCACCGAGCCGCCAAAGATCGTCAAAGCTGACGAGCTCTCGCTAGAAGTGTATTGGCAGGCTCCGAATCTCAGCAAGCAGCTTATCGCCGGGCGCCGCGATACCACTCTCCTGCCGACCGACATCAACTACCACCGGGATCATCTCGGGATAGTGCAGAACAACTTCCCCAGCATCATCAGGCTTGGCGACGGGGACGAGGTGAGGGACGTGCCCCACCCGCTGTCGGCGGACGGGCTCACCCAGTACGACTATGCAATTCGCGACTCGCTGCAGATCCGCCTCGGACCACGAGCCCTTGAGGTGTACGAGGTTCGCGTCAGGCCGAAGGACGACCGGGAGCCGCGTGCGGTCGGGGCAGTCTATATCGACAGGGAAAGCGGCGAAGTGGTCAGGATGGCATTCAGCTTCACGCGGGCCGCGCTGAGGGATCGCGAGCTCGAGGACGTCAGCGTGGTGCTGGAGAACGGGCTCATCGAAGGGCTGTTCTGGCTCCCGCGCAGGCAGGAGATCGAGATAAGGCGAACAGGGAAGTGGCTTGACTATCCCGCGAGAGGAATCATCCGGGGCCGCTGGGAAATCTGCTGCTATGAGGTGAACCGCCCGCTTCCGCCAGGGATATTCAGGGGGCCGGAGATATCGCTCGCCCCGCCCGGTACTCCGCTGCCGGTCCCGTTCATTGGTGAGATACTCGATTCACTCCCGCCGGAGGTCCGGGCAGTGACAGACGCCGATGTCGCTAAAGTTCAGGAGGAAGCGAGAGCGCTCGTGCGTGGACAGGCGCTCGCCCGCGTTCGCGGAACCTCACTCGCCGCCCGCAGCATATCTGACTTCCTCAGAGTAAATCGCGTCGAAGGCTTCGCGATCGGAGCGGGCGCCACCCGCCGCCTCGGTGAAGGATTCGCCGTTACCGTCCGGGGCCGTTATGGATTTTCCGATGAATATGCGAAAGGAAGAGCTGAGATTGCCTACCGGCGGGCGAGCGGGGCAGGAGTCAGTGTCGGAGCATTCGATGATTATCTGGGCGTGGGGGAAGTGCGCGAGACCTCCCAGGTGATCAGCAGCATCGCCGCCCAGGAGTTCGGCAGTGACTTCACCGATCTCTACGGAAGTCGCGGATTCTCGTTCACCGCGAGGACAAGGCCGATAGTCGGCTGGACGTTCGCACTTAACGGCGCGTCGGAGAAACATCGGGGGCTTGCGGTCAACGCTTCCCCCGCGAGAGGCGAGTTCGACGACGTAATCGCTGCGGCGAACGTCCGGCAGCGCAACGTTGCATTTGCTGCAGACAGGCCGACACGGCTGGGCCCGCTCGGATTCGAGTCCCGGTTCCATGCAGGCATTGTGCTCGCTTCGTTCAGGGAGAGCGGGGACGATTCCCGGACGATGTCGCGTTTCTCGCTGAGAGCAAACATGGAGAAGCCGGTTGGGAAGAGCCGCATTGTGTCGAGTTCTGTCGCCGCGTGGATTGCTGGGGGAGAGTCTGTGCCGCCTCAGAATCTGGTATTTATCGGGGGCCCGACGACCGCGCCGGGCTACGACTTCCACCAGTTCGCCGCACGCTCTGCAGTGTCCCAGCGCCTGGAGCTTCAGTTACCCGTCCCGTTCGCCGCAATTCCACTCGGCAGGTATGGCCGGGCTCCGGCAAGCATCACGCTTGCGCCATTTGTCAATGCTGCATGGATCGACGGCGCAACGCCGGTGCGTCAGTCGAGACGGCTGGAGATAGTCGCGCCCGAGCGCAACGGCTGGCATCCCTCTGTCGGAGTGGGCGCGCTGGCGCTGTTCGATCTTCTCCGATTCGACGTCGCGCGTGGCTTGCGTGATGGCCGGTGGACCTTCAACGTCGACGTGAGCCGCGACTTCTGGGGGATTCTCTAGCTCTTCGTCCCGTTGTTCTTCGGCGATGAATCGCTGAGCGGCGCGCCAGAGCGGTGGTGGAGTCAGTGGCGGAATTCCTCAGTGTGTCGCATGCGGAGTGTACGCGGCAGCGATGACTGGATAATCCCGATAATCGAGGAGCTTGGCTCAGCGGCAGGGGCGGACGAGGCGAAAAAAAGGGCTGATGGCGGCAGCATCTGGGCGGCCGCCGTGCGCTTTGGACTTGTGCCTGGCGAAGCGCTCCTGGCGGCTGTCTCGGACCGGCTTCGGACCCCGGTAGCCTCCTCCCTCGCTTCGACCGCTGAAGCGCGAGCGCTGGTCCCTCGGGCCCTTGCTACCCGGTATGGAATTCTCCCGCTCTCCGCTACGGCGACCTCGATAGATGTCGCGACGTCGAATCCCTGGGATCTCGATTGCGAGCGCGCCCTGGGCTTCGCGTGCGGGCGGACGGTCAGGATGTGGCTCGCGCCACCGGCGGACATCGCGAGACGCCTCAGGGACGCGTACTCGACTCCCACGGCGAAACGACACCCCGACACGTTCCGCCAGCTCGAGGCGATATCCGGGGAACCCGTCGTCAGGCTAGTCGACCGGGTAGTAGCAGCAGGAATCGAGCAGCGCGCGAGCGACATTCACCTTGAGCCCGAGGAGGATGGAGTCGCAGTCAGGTATCGGGTCGACGGCATCCTGCGGCACGTGATGCTCCTGCCGCGGGCCGCCGGCGTGCCGCTCGTATCCCGGATAAAGATCATGGCGGGAATGGACATCGCAGACAGGCTTCGTCCGCAGGGCGGTCATGCTTCGGCCGGAGTCGGCGCTGCGCGGGTCGACCTGCGTGTCTCAACGCTTCCCGCCGCACACGGTGAAAAAGTGGTGATCCGGATTCTCGATCCGCGGGCCGCCATCAACTCACTCGATTCACTTGGACTCGACGTAGTCGACGAGCCGCGGATGCGGCGGCTTCTCGAGTCAAGAGAGGGACTGATCCTCGTCACTGGCCCGACCGGTTCGGGCAAAACCACGACGCTTTACGCCGCGCTCCGACAGATACAGCAGAAAGGCCTCAACATCATCACGGTCGAGGATCCGGTCGAGTACAGGATTGCCGGGATCGTTCAGGTCCAGATCAACGAGAAGGCGGGGCTCAGCTTCGCGTCGGCATTAAGGTCGATCCTGCGTCAGGATCCCGACGTGGTCCTCATAGGCGAAATCCGGGACCGTGAGACCGCCGCGATAGCGATCCAGGCCTCGCTGACCGGTCACCTCGTTTTTGCGACGCTTCACACAAACGACGCATGCACATCGATCACGCGGCTCACGGATCTGGACGTCGACTGCGCGCGACTCGCTGCCGCATTGAGGGGAATCGTAGCGCAACGGCTGATACGCCGGCTTTGTGGTGAGTGCAGGATAGTCGCAAACGATGGTGTCCCGGCGAAGCTGAGGTCCGGTTTGCCTGAAGACCTGATGGTTTTCACGCCCGTCGGCTGCGAGAGCTGCGCGATGACAGGTTACCGCGGGCGGCTTGCCGTCACCGAGATTGTTTTTGCTGACGCGGAGCTCGAAAGGGCGATCGCGGCCGGCGCGCCCGCCGACTCGCTCGAGGCCATCGCCCGGCGTGCAGGCTCACGTTCGCTGTGGCAGTCAGGCATCTCCCAGCTCGCTGCGGGAAGGACGAGCGGAGATGAGCTCCTGCGGGTTCTCGAGCAGCAGCCGGGCGACTCTCGCGCAGGCGGGGAGCGTGCGTTTGATTCAGGCGATGCTGACCAGGCGCATGGACTCCGAACGGGCGCTGCCGCGGTGACCGACATCATTGCCGGAGTTGTCGACGTGTATGTAATCCGCCCTTTGCCCGACGGCTGGAAGATTCTCGCACTGCGGCGCGCGCCTGATACCCGCTGCCCCGGCGCATGGGAGACAATCCATGGACGCCTCGACAGGGGAGAGCGCCCGGAGGACGGAGCGGTCCGCGAAGTTCGCGAGGAAACCTGTCTCGAGATTTCCCGGCTCTACAACGTCACGGTGCAGCCGTTCTACCTTCACACGTTCGGCGCGGTCCAGCTTGCGATAGTCTTTGCCGCCTTCGTCTCCGAGCCTGCGGACGTCACTCTTGGTCCGGAGCACGAGGCGTTCGAGTGGCTCTCGCCACTCGATGCGGGATCGCGATTCATCTGGCCGCGGGAGCGCGAGGCGCTGTCTCACATCACCCACCTTCTTGCCGGCGGCAACGCCGGCCCGGTGGAAGACGTGCTGAGAGTTTTCTAGCGCCCCGCTTCAGTCGGATTCAGCGCGGCTTTACCGTCGTGACGTTCCCGGTTTCGCTCGGCGCGTTCGGCTTGACCCGTACGCTCTTCGCCGGAATTCCGACGTTCACGTGGAACGGTCGTACATCTTTCGTCGCAACCGCGACGGCACCGACCATTCCCTCAGTGTGCACGTGAACTCCCGCAAGCACAGTCGCATGGTACGTGATGCGGACTCCGTCATCGAGGCGCGTTACCGCGTTTGTGACGTCCTTCTGATCGACGATGCTGTGGGTGTGACTGTAGACGTTCGCGTAATCGGCTACTGAGACGTTGTTGCCGAGGATGATACCACCGCGGTCGTCAAGCAGCACGTGCCGGTGCACAACGACATTGTCACCCACTTCCATGTTGTAGCCGAAGGAGAATTCGACATGATGGAACGCCTTGAAGTTCTCTCCGCACCTTTTGAATATCCGGTGGGCGAGCAGGCGCCGGAGTCTCACGCCAAGGTCGATGTTCTGTCCGCCGAGTGGCGTGCGGTCGAACGAATACCATAACCAGAGAAGAGGCTTGACCCGCTGGAACTGTTCGTCATCGCAATCGCCGTAGTATTCCGGCTCCAGGGTGATATTGCGAGGGTCGAGCGCGGCGAGAGCGAGCCGCGTTCCCGCCGGAATCGATCTATCGGCAACTGCCGTTTCCCAGTTCGATGCGTACCGGGGAAACGTGATCGCGCAAAGGATCCGGCGGCAGAGCTCCGAAGGGTCCGCTGACTTGTCGTCGAGGCCGGCTTCGATTTCTGCGAGCCAGTCTGTAGCGATCGACTCGGTTTGACGCTCCGGCAGTTTTCTGAGTGGTATCAGGGGCATTAGTCGGTCGGGTTGTATATGAAAAGCTACGCCCGGAATACAGGGCCCGCACTACCCGGGCTGTTACTGCTGAGTGCCGGGTGCGCGCGCGCGCACGAGCGCCCGCTCGCGTTCGATCCGCTGGAGGACCTGCTCCCAGATCACGCTTTGTTCGCCCTGGAACCTGACGGTCAGTGGTTGATTCACCTCGATGTCCCCGGCGTAGACATATACCGCGCTCTGCGTTTCACGCTGCCGAAGGCGCTGCTCGCCAAACCCGGTGGTGAGGGGGATCACGTCGACCGGCCTGAAATCCTGTCCCGCGCTCGTTATGACGAGCTCCATCGGGCTGAACCGCGCATTATCCTCCAGGCCGTAGAACGAGACATACCAGAGATCCGGCGACCTGCCGCCTGACCGCCGCGTGATGTTTTCGATGGTTCGCCGGTTGCTGTCCTGCAGGTCGCGAAGCGCCCGGTACGAGTCGGGTGTGAGCAGCCTTATCACTCCTTCGTCGAGGGGAATCGCCCGCACGAGCAGCCCCTGTGGTTCGAGCCGTATCGCTATGTCGTCCTGCCTGAGAGATCCGTATCCCACCGGGATACCCGTGACAGCCGTGGTGTCGTCGGCGATTGGCGCTGCGGCAACTCCGGTGTCGGCCGCCGGCGGGAGGCACGCTGCGGCGCCCAGCGCCGCCATTGCGACTGCGCGAGCGGAGCGAATCACGATGCCGTCCCCGACCCCACGATCGACATTAGTGCTTCAGCGAGCTCGTCCCGTCCCTCGCCGGTTGTCGCGCTGAAGGGAATCGTCTGGTCGCGGCTGAGTGCCAGTGAAGCCATTATCGCGTCAATTCTTTCGGCAGCCGCTGGTCGCGACACCTTGTCGACCTTTGTCAGCACGATGACTGCCGGCACGCCGATCTCCGCGAGAAAGTCGAGCATAGCGATATCATCTTCACTCGGCTCGCGTCGGATGTCCAGAAGCAGAACGACCCCAGCGAGGGTCGGGGTGCGCTTGAGATAACCCTCGATCAACGGCTTCCAGTCGGCTTTTTTCTCCTTCGAGACGCGGGCGTAGCCGTATCCCGGAAGGTCGGAAAGGATGAATGAGTCGTTGACCCGGAAGAAGTTTATCTCGCGCGTCCGGCCCGGTGTGCGGCTCACCCGGGCAAATGCCTTCCGCCGGACGAGCTTGTTGAGGAGTGATGACTTCCCGACGTTCGATCGGCCGGCGAACGCGACTTCGGGCAGCTCCGTAGGCGGCCGCCAGCCTCCGGCTGATGCCATGCCGCCCATGAACTCGAGATTCCGTATGACCAGCGGCTCGGGGCGGGAGTCGTCTGCCATCAGTGAGCCGTGGCGCTGTCCTGTGCACCGGGTGCCGCCTGCGCACGCCGCATCCGCGCCTGCCGGCGTTCCGCCGCGACCTTCAGGGAGTCGCCGCGCATCGCGATAGCGAGGACTTCGTCCATCGTTTTCACCGGATGGAACCTCACCGCGGCCCGCACTTCTTCCGGCAGCTCGTCGATGTCCCGCGCGTTGCCGTGCGGGATTATCACGTCGGAAACCTTGTTGCGATGGGCAGCTACGGATTTTTCCTTGAGCCCACCAATGGGAAGCACCCGGCCGCGGAGGGTTATCTCACCGGTCATGGCGATGTCGCCGCGAACCGGAACTCCGGTCAGCGCGCTTATGACACCGGTCGCTATCGCGATGCCTGCCGATGGCCCGTCCTTCGGCGTAGCTCCGGCGGGCATGTGGATGTGAATGTCGCGTGTGCGGTAGAAGTCGGGCTCGAGACCGAGCTCCTTCACTCGCGTGCGGGCATAACTCAGCGCGGCACTCGCAGACTCCTTCATCACGTCGCCAAGCGTTCCGGTAAGCTGGACCTTGCCGCGACCCTTCACGACGCTCACTTCGATCTCGAGCACCTCTCCACCGACGCTCGTGTAAGCGAGGCCTGACGCGACGCCCACCTTGTCCTCGAGCGACGTGTCGTCGGGGTCGAAGGGCGGCGTGCCGAGCAGTTCCTGGAGGTCGCTCGACGCGACATGCTGCTTCGACTCGACCGCCGGCGTCTCAGCCTGCTTGCGCGCGAGCTTCCGTGAGAGTCTCGCGATGCGGCGCTCGAGCTCGCGCACCCCGGCCTCACGGGTGTAGCCGCGCATGATCGCCGGAAGCACGTCGGCATCGAGGGTGACGTTCACGGGGTCGATTCCATGCGACTTGAGCTGGCGCGGAACGAGGTACTGCCGCGCAATCGCGATCTTCTCGTGATCCAGATATCCGGCGAGCCTGATAATCTCCATCCTGTCTCGCAAAGCTTCGGGAATCCCGCTCAGCGAGTTCGCGGTCGTGATGAACAACACCTGCGAAAGGTCGTAGTCCACCTCGAGGTAATTGTCGTTGAACGCGGTATTCTGCTCCGGGTCGAGAACCTCGAGCAGCGCGGAGGCCGGGTCGCCCCGGTAGTCCTGCCCGAGCTTGTCGACCTCGTCGAGGAGAATCACCGGGTTCACAACCTCGGCGCGGCGCATGGCCTGGATTATCCTGCCGGGCATCGACCCGATATACGTGCGCCTGTGACCGCGGATCTCAGCTTCGTCCCTCACGCCGCCAAGCGCCATGCGGATGAACTTTCGTCCCATGGCCCGGGCGATCGACCTGCCAAGTGAAGTCTTACCCACGCCGGGCGGTCCGACGAGGCAGAGAATCTGCCCTTCGATGCGGCCGACGAGCGAAAGCACCGCGATGAAGTCGAGTATCCTCTCCTTCACCTCCTCGAGACCGTAGTGATCGTCGTCGAGAATGCGGCGGGCATGGGCGACATCGAGGATCTCGTCAGTGCGCTCCTCCCA
>JBPPMU010000072.1:0-2599 GCA_051306215.1 Gemmatimonadaceae bacterium
TAGCCATCGCCGCTGTTCTGTTGAGCACGGGCTGCGCCCAGGCTGCCGCAAAATCGACGCAGGCACCTGCGCCGTCGACCGGATCGGCCACAGCCGCACGCCCTGCTGGTACGCAGGCCGCGGCTCCGGCAGCCGGCGAGAAGAAGTCAATCGCCACTCTCGTCAAGCCGACGAGAAAGGTAGACGGACTCTTCACGATGTATCAGGACACGACGAACGGCTCGCTGATGATGGCGATATCGAAGGACAAGCTGGGCAAGGAGTTCATCTACTTCACGCACATAGTCGATGCGCCCGTCGCGGCCGGGTTCTTCCGCGGCGCATTCGGCGCGAACAATACGTTCATGGTGCGGAAGCATTTCAACCGCATCGAATTTGTGACGCAGAATCCGCGGCACTTTTTCGAGGAAGGCCATGCGCTGGCGCGGGCGGCTTCCGCGAACATCAGCCCGGCTGTGGTTGCCGTCCAGGACATTCTTGCAGAGGACAGCACGACGTACCTGATCAAGGCCGACGACCTGTTCATGACCGAGGCTTTCACCCAGATCAAGCCAACGCCGAATCCAACCGCCCGCCCGGGCCAGAACTTCACGCTCGGTGGTCTGAGCAAGGCAAAGACCCGCGTTACCGCGGTCAAGAATTATCCGGCGAATACGGATGTGGTGGTGGACTACGTGTACGACAATCCGGCTCCGCTAAACCGCGGCGGTACCGACATCACCGATGCCCGTTTCGTGACCGTGGCAGTCCAGCACAGTCTCATCGAGATGCCGCAGAACGACTACAAGCCCCGCTTCGACGATCCGCGGGTCGGGTATTTCACGCAGGAGACGAACGACATGGTCTCCATCAAGGCGGCGCCTTACCGCGACATGATCGACCGCTGGCACCTCGCGAAGAAGGATCCGTCGGCGGCGATGTCGGAGCCCGTCGAGCCGATCACCTGGTGGATCGAGAATACGACGCCGGTGGAGTTCCGCGACGTCATCAGGAATGCGGTTCTGGCATGGAATCCCGCTTTCGAGGCTGCCGGATTCAGGAACGCAATTGTCGTGAAGATCCAGCCCGACGATGCCGACTGGGACGCGGGCGACATTCGCTACAATGTTCTCCGCTGGACATCGTCGCCGAATCCCCCGTTCGGAGGTTACGGACCGAGCTTCGTGAACCCGCGCACCGGCCAGATCCTCGGCGCCGACATCATGCTCGAGTACATCTTCGTGACGAACAGGGTGCGTCAGGAGAAGGCGTTCGGCACGGCCGCGCTTGGAATGGAGCTGGAGGAAGCTCACGAGCACGCCGGCAACGAGTATCTCGGGCGTCTCTGCTCGTTCGCCGACCACCTTCAGCTCAACATGATGGTTGGGCGGCAGGCGCTCGTCGCACGTGGTGCGACCCAGGTCGAGATGAAAGAGTTCCTGAGTCAGGGAATCACAGGCCTTATCCTGCATGAGGTGGGTCACACGCTCGGGCTCAACCACAACATGAAGGAGAGCCAGATGCTCTCGCGGGATCAGATAAACGACAAGTCGATCACGCGGAAGAAGGGAGTGATGGGCTCGATCATGGACTACGAGGTGGTGAACCTTGCGAAGAAGGGGCAGCAGCAGGGTGACTACTTCTCGACCCTCGCGGGCCCTTACGACGTGTGGGCGATCCAGTTCGGATACACGCCGTCGCTCGAGGATCCTGCCGCGGAGGACCGCCGGATGAAGGCGCTTCTCGCCCGGTCGACCGAGCCGGACCTGACGTTCGGGAACGACGCCGACATCACGAGCGCCGTGAGGGGTATCGATCCCCGCGTGAACGTCAATGACATGACGAACGATGCGATCGGGTACATGACCGAGCGGTTCGAGGTCATCAACGACCTGATGCAGGGTGTGAAGGAGCGTTATACGAACGACGGCGAGTCATACCATGAGCTTCGCACCGCTTATCTCGTGCTGACCGGCCAGCTCAACACCGCGTCAACCGTCATCTCACGCTACATCGGTGGCGTCTATGTCGATCGGGCATTCGCTGGCCAGCCCGGCGCGACGAAGCCGTTCACGCCCGTGAGCCGCGCCGACCAGAAGCGCGCGATGGCGTCGCTTTCGAAGAACGTTTTCGCGCCGAGCGCGTACGTTGCGCCCAACGGTCTCTACAACTACCTGCAGATGCAGCGCCGTGGATTCGGCTTCTTCGGGGCGCCGGAAGATCCAAAGATTCACGAGCGGGTGCTGACGATCCAGCGGAATGTCATGACTCATCTGCTCAGCCCGCGCGTGCAGACGCGCATCACGGACTCGCGAACCTACGGCAACGAGTACCCGTTGACGGAGGTGATGTCGGATCTGACTTCCGCCATCTTCGATGCGGATTCGCGAACCAGCGTGAACACGTTCCGCCAGAACCTCCAGCTCGAGTACGTCAACCGTCTCGCGGGGATGATCAACGCGCCGACCAGCGCGCCGTACGATCACATCTCGCAGTCGGCGGCGCTGGCGAGCCTGCGTTCGATCCAGTCGAAGCTGTCCGGCAAAAGCGGGATGAACGCCGAGACCGCCGCTCACACACGGAACGTGCTGTTCACGATCCAGAAGGCGCTGAAAACCGA
>JBPPMU010000073.1:0-9765 GCA_051306215.1 Gemmatimonadaceae bacterium
CTTGCCGGGTTCCCGCCGCCGGACCTCTGTCCATAACCAGGAGGCCGCCGTAAACAGGATTGCCGCCGCCAGCATCACGCCGAGGATCGATGGCGCTGATTCGGTTGTTCCAACGCCGCCGGCCAGCGACCCGGCGTAAAGCCCGGCTGCGAGGAGCAGACGGCCCGCATAGAGGCCCCGCAGTACCAGGCGTGGGCCAAACATCTGCGGTGTGGAGCGATCTTGCGGCGTTATCCAGGCACCCCGGGACGAGGGAAGGTCCAAGTTGGCTGCACCCGGGGATTCAGTCAATTCCCGCCCGCTACTATATAGATTTCAATGGATATGAATCTTCTGGCACTCCAGCTTGCTCCGGTGGAACACATTACCGGCGGAGCAATAGCAGCGCGCCTCGGAATAGTCCTTCTCCTTGTCGGTCTCAACGCATTCTTCGTCGCATCAGAGTTTGCCCTCGTCGCGGTCAGGCGAAGCCGAATCGACGAGATGGCAACTAACGGCGACAGAGCAGCCCGCAGTGTCCAGGGCGCCCTGGTTCACCTCGACCGGTACATCGCCGGAACCCAGCTTGGCATCACGATCGCGTCGCTTGCCCTCGGCTGGGTTGGCGAGCCGGCCCTGGCCGTACTGATCGACAGGGCACTTGTCGGTGTCGGGCTCCCCGCTGCCCCGGAAGGCGCTCACACCGCCGCCGCGATCGGCGTTGCATTCTTCATTATCACGTTCCTCCACATCGTTCTTGGCGAGCTTGCTCCGAAGACACTTGCGCTGGTGAGTCCAGAAAAGGTCAGCAAGGTGATAGTAACCCCGCTGAAAATTTTTTCGCGGGTCATGTCGCCGATGATCTGGTTCTTCAACGGGACGGCCAACAACTTCCTCCGGCTGTTCGGGATCGCGCCAGCGTCGGAGTCTCAGAGTCACTCCGCCGACGAGCTGCGGCTGCTCGTTATGCAGGCACGGGCGCACGGCACACTTGACGAATCAGACAGCGCAATGCTCGCGGGTGTGTTCGACTTTCACGAAAAGAAAGCGCGCGACGTCATGCGACCGCGTACGGACGTCGTTGCGCTCAGCATAACGTCAAGCGAGGAAGAAGTCTGGCGCGTCGTGAGGGAGGAGCGCTATTCACGTTATCCGGTTTACCGCGAGTCGCTCGATGACGTGGTAGGAGTGTTCCTCGCCAAGGACCTCTGGCTGCGCGAGAGCGGTGAGCCGTTTTCCCTGCCCGAGCTGGTCCGCGAGCCGCTCTACATTCCCGACAGCAGGCCCGCTGAGCGTGTACTCGAGGACCTGAGGCGAACGCGAGCGCACCTTGCGGTTGTCCTCGACGAGTACGGCGGAACCGCCGGAATCATCACGATGGAAGACCTCATCGAGGAAGTCATCGGGGACATCTCCGACGAATACGATCTTGCCGCAAGGACTGCAATCGAGGCCGACGGCATGCTCGAGCTCGACGGGACGCTGTCGCTCATCGACGTCAGGTCGGATCACCGGGTACAAATTCCTGAGGGCGACTGGACTACGCTCGGCGGATATGCATTCGCTCAGCTCGGGCGGCTGCCGAGGATGGGAGACCGGGTTCCGGTGCCCGGTGGCGAGCTCGAGGTCATCGCAATGGACGGCCGCCGGATTGCAGCGCTGCGCGTCCATCGGAATCAGGTCAGTCAGGCCGGCGATCCGACCGTCGAGTCCACTCACGCCGGATAGCAGGTGCGGCTCACCGGTCAGCGAGGCGCGTGAGTGTCTCGCGATCCATCCGGTGGCCTCCCTCGAAGCTCTCGAGCCTGAAGGGCACGTTGTTGTCGCGAAGAAGCCTCTCGTAATCGGCGACCATTCCGGTATCGGCGAACCTGTCGCGAGTGCCGTACACGATCGACAATTCGACGTCACGAAAGAATGTCGCAGCCTCGTTCAGGTCCGAGTCGCTCGCCAGCAGGCATCCCCACATCAGCAGCCGGTCGGCCCTCACGCGGCCGCGCGTCAGCCAGCGGTTCGCCGTGGCTCCCCCCTGCGAAAAGCCGAGCACGGTCACCGTAGCCCCGGCGCGGTCGACCTCCTGGAAAATCAGGTCGTACAGGTTGTCGAGATATTCCACGTAGTCGTCGATCTCGGCATCGCGATCTTCACGCGTCATCCAGGTGGCTCCTATCTTCGCATCGGGCCCGTGAAATCCGCCGGGCTCGGCGAGATAGAACCGCGAAAGCCCTTCGGGCGCGACAATCAGGCGATGAGGGGATGCGATGCAGTCGAACTCCCTGATGAAATCAGAAGCGAGCTGCCCGTATCCGTGGCAGACGAACCAGACGTCGGTTACCTCTGCCGACGCGGCACGGGAAATACTGAATCTTGCAGTCTTGCTCGTGCGGATGTGCCGTGACGTTGCCATTCGCGAATCTTACAGCGCATCGCCCGCCGCGTCACGGACGGCCGCTCAGGGAACGTGAATTGCCGTGAGCCTCCCCATGAGATTCGTTTTTCTTCTGTTGTTTCTCGCCGCCTGCGAGGTATCACAGGACGACGAGGTCGCAATCGGCGCCGAGACGGCCGAACAGATAGAGGCACAGCTGCCGGTGGTCGGCGATCCGTACATCGCTGCTTACATCGGCGAGCTCGGTGACACGATCGCCGGACGGACGAGCCGGTCAGACCTCGACTGGCATTTCCATGTCGTCAATTCCCACCAGATCAACGCGTTCGCCCTTCCCGGCGGATACATCTACATAAATCGCGGCCTGATCGAAGCCACCACGCGGGTCGACGAGCTTGCGGGCGTGCTCGGTCACGAGATCGGGCATGTAATCCAGCGTCATTCCGTGCAGCAGATGCAGGACAGGCAGAAACTCGGCGTCGTCGCAGGACTCGCCTGCACTCTCACCAACATCTGCGAGAGCGGCCTCGGACAGGCGGCGATAAACATCGGCGGGAGCGCGTTGATCGCCAGGTACAGTCGTGGTGACGAGTTCGCTGCGGACTCCGAAGCAGTCGCGAATGTCCTTCGCGTGGGAATCGACCCGGAGGGAATTCCCTCTCTCTTCGAGAAGCTGATGGAGGCTCGCCAGGTGACCCCTGGCGTAGTCGAGGGCTGGTTTGCCACGCATCCGCTCGAGGAGACGCGCATCGACAACGCACGACGGCTGATCGCGCAGTCAGGAGCCGAGGGTGCCGGGGGGCTGCTTCAGCAGCTCCCCAGCTATGTGGAGTTCAAGCGGCGAGTATCGGCTCTTCCGGAACCGGCCCGGCCTCCCTGAGGCCGAGCCCTCCTACCGCGTTACCATTCCGAGCCGAAGGGGTCGCCCGGCGGGGCGCGCAGTGCTGATGTAGGCGTCGGAAGCTCCTGTCTCTCGAGCCACCGTGTGAAATCGCCCGCGATCGAGGTCCAGTGAGCCCGGTCGAGCTCGGTTCCCGATGCGGCGAAGGTCCGCGCGAGATTCCGATGTGCGGTCATCTTGAGCTCTACGAGCGACCTCGCTTCAGCCGAAGCTTCCCTGTCCGCAGCGAGCAGAAGCATCCTGTCGGCGACGGCCCGCTGCGCAACCCTGCGCAACGCGGCATTCTTTCTGGTCTCGGACGCCGCCGGTCGCACCCAGCTCGCAGTGAGGGCATCGATTGTCTCGCTGAGGGTGAGAGGATTGTCGCCGCGCGATGCGAACTGAACGAGCCGTGCTGCGCGCTCACGCTGGAGAACAGCATCGACGACCATCTGTGAAAGCGTGCGCGCGGCGCCAAGCTCGTCAAATACCGGGCGCGTGCGGCTGCTGAACAGCTCGACGGAACCCCCGAACGAGAACGGCCGCGGACCGAGCAATGAGATCACTGTGTCGGGAATTGCGAGCTCGGTCGGCGAAAGCGCGCCAATCAGAGCGCTCAGGGCACGTCTCTGCTCCGCCGCGGGTATCGGTCGCGTGGCCTGCTGACCGTCACCGCGCATTGCGTTGTGATATTCCATTCCGCCTATCGTTTTCGCGAGCGAATTGATGGCGAACCTGTGCATCAGGTATACGGGAACGAACCTCTCCTGGAGCAGTGCCACCGGCTCGCCGACGCGTATGTTGCGCAGCCCGAACCGCGACATTGCCACGCGCCGCACTGCCATCTGGTGGTGCAGGAACTCCATCGCGCTCGCGGCATCATCCCACAGGTTCGTGCGCGGATCAGATGCGAACTCGGGCCTGGCATCGGCGTCAGAGAGGAACAGGAGCCCCTTGCTGAGCCCCTCGGCAACGATCGCGCGCAGAGAATCCTCCTCGGTTCCCGGCGGGAAGATTCCGTATCCCCAGCGCAAGGCCAGGATGTCGTATTCACCGGGACCGACGTCGTAAGCAGCCGAGATGTCGATTTCTCCCGCGGCGTTCAGGCGGACGCGAGGTGGCGGATAATCCATCACTGACCCGCGTTCGTACGTTGATGCTATGTAGTTGTGCGCGATCCCCAGCGTGTGACCAATCTCGTGAGCAGTGACCTGTCTCACTCGGGCGAGCACGAATGCA
The DNA here is from genome assembly GCA_051306215.1 of Gemmatimonadaceae bacterium. GTDB lineage: Bacteria > Gemmatimonadota > Gemmatimonadetes > Gemmatimonadales > Gemmatimonadaceae > UBA4720. The sequence goes on from JBPPMU010000073.1 coordinate 4,488, forward strand.
GTATCGGCCGCCGCGGCGTCCGCTCCCATGAGTCCGGCGTAGAGATTGTAGTCGGTGCGAGCGCGATGGCTGTCCATTCTCGCCATCGCCTTGAGAATCTCCCCCGTTCGAGGGTCGCCGAGTGACCCGCCAATCGACCAGCCGCGCTCGTGCCGGTTTTCCCACTGTACAACGTTGTAGCGGGCGTCCAGTGGATCTGCTCCTTCGGGCAGGTCCTCCACACGCAACGCGCCCACGAGACCGGCAGCGTCGAACGCGTCAGCCCACCATTGCACTCCTTCGCGGGTCGCGGTCCTGACCGGTTCGGGAATGCCACGATCGATGTAGAAAACCAGCGGCTCCCTGATCGGGCTCCGCGGATCGGCGGGATTTGTGCGCTCGAGGCGATGCCGCGCAATCCAGCGGACTTCCAGCGGATTCTGTATCGGCTGGGCGTAGTCGTTGAACCTGATGCCGAAGAATCCCATCCGCGGATCCAGCACGCGCGGCCGATATCCGTCGTCGGGAAGCTCGAGAAGCGAGATGTGCTGCCTCAGCGTGAGCGACTTGCCGTCGGGGACTATCATTGAGACGGTCGGTCCCGGTCGGCCCGAGGTCGTGAATGTGAGCGAGACATCGATCTCGGTGTTTTCGGGAAACGCCCGCGTGTACTCGCGATAGATGCCCGACCTGTCCCGCGCGACTGCATAGCTGCCCTCGTCACTCCGCTGGAGTGTTCCGGCGACGTCGTTCCAGTCGCGCATGATGAACTCCGTCGCATCGACGAGAATCCTTCCGTTGTCCGAAGCGAGAACGGGCAGGGATCCCGACGTACTCGGCGGGAACGACTCGAGGATGGTCCTGACGTGCGCCGCGTTGTCGGCGGCGGAGCTGCGGTAATTCCAGTTCTCGAATACGACGAGCACCCGTTCGCCGTTTCTCTCGAAGCGCGTGATGAAGTTCTCTCCATTGGCGCCGCGGTCGAGGCCGATCGGGTTTGATCCGAGGCCTGTCGCGAGTCCGAAGAACATTAGGACGCGCATCGAGTCGCGAGGGAGCTCGAGAAGGAGCTTGCCCTGCTTGTCGTCGAGATAGATCGGGATGAAGCCGTCGCGCTTTTCCATGCCCGCCGTTTTTGCGGCTATTCCCGACGCGCTCGCTGGAGCGGGAGTGCCCGGGGGCGCAGTGCCCGCGGTCGACGCGCAAGCGGTGATCGATACGACGAGCAAGGCGGCCGGGATGAAAGCTTGTCTTCTCATTGGGATGCGGATTAGGGTCGCGCGATTATCCCACGTGGAAATCTTCCCCGCAAGGGCTTCTGGATCGTGACTGTGGATCGAGGACTTTGCGGCCTCAGGACTCGGAGCCATTGCAGAGTCGCGACTCAGTGAGGATTGAGAAGGGCAAAAACCCAGGGAGTAAACCGATTTGGCGGATTGGGCGGATTTTGCGGATCGAGCGCGCTGCAGGGCCGGCATGTCGCCGCCAAGGCCGGATCGCTGCCTAACCCGGCATCTCGCTTAGTGTTTTTCAAAACCACAAGAGCGAGAGGCTCGTTCCATTCGGGACTGCCCGCTACGCCCGGAGCATCTGCCCCGGGAGTGTTGATCCGCCAAATCCGCAAAATCCGCCCAATCCGTTCCCCTCTGGGTTTCCCGCTTGCGTGCGCCGCCATGTCCGGATATGGTCAGCGTCCTATGCTTGAGACCGTCGAGCGCCGCGAAGATCCAGGAGGTGTTCCGGCCGCGCCGAAAGCCATGAGCCGGCGCGCCCAGGTCATTTTCTTCAGCATCGGGGCGATCGCCCTCGCGATACTGATAGCGCGCTCCGATCCGGCGCAGCTCGTGACCGATGTGAGGCAGGCAGGCTGGGCGGTCCCCGCAATCGTCTCGGTTTTCGGGGTCGTCTATATCCTCAACGCGATCGCGTGGCGCCTGACGATGATCGAGCAGCCCCGGCTCACCTTCGAGCGCGCGTACACGATCAGCATCGCGGCGTTCGCAATCAACTACCTGACACCGTTTGCCAGCATCGGCGGCGAGCCATACAAGATTGTCGCGGCCTCACAGTGGATGGGCGCGAGGAACGCGACAGCTTCGGCGCTGAACTTCCGCCTGGTTCACATGCAGGCGCACATTCTGATTTTCCTTACCGGTGTGGTAATGGCCTTCTTCTGGCTGCCGCGCAGCGCGGTCGGGCTACCGTTGCTTAGCGTCATGGCGGCGGTCCTAGTGCTGTTCACGGTGCTGCTCTTCGCGTTGCATCGCGAGGGTATGCTCGAGCGAATGTTCGATTTCTTCGGCAGGGTGCCTCTTCTCAACCGGCTCGTCAGGAAGCTCGAGCCCCGCCGGGCTGCGCTGATTGAGGTCGACCGCCAGCTCATCGCGTTCTACAAGACGCATCCTTACCGCTATTACGGGTCGCTGGCCGCCGAATATGGCGCGCGGGTTTTTTCGATGCTCGAGTTCTTCATCATCGCGCGCGCGATGGGCACTCCGGTGTCGTTCGGCGCGGCGTTCCTGATCGGCAGCTTTTCTTCACTGGTGGTGAACCTCTTCTTCTTCATGCCGTTCAACGTGGGCTCGAAGGAGGGTGGGCTTTTCATGATCTTCGCGGCGCTGGGGCTGCCGCCCCGCCTCGGCGTGGCTGCCGCGGTTCTCTCGAGGCTTCGCGAGATTTCGTGGATAGCGATCGGGTTGCTGGCGTCGCTTTCGACGAGGAAGAAGTAACCGCGGGCAGTGACGGGTTCGCAGTCCGCAGTAGTCAGCGGTCAGAGTCCGCAGTAGTCAGCGACAGAGTCCGCAGTACGTCCGCAGTCCGCAGTCAGTAAGGCTTACCTGGCAAGCATCCCATGCATGCGGTACCATTCCGCGGTCATCCTCATGCCGTCGGGCAGGGAGATTGTCGACTCGTAATCGATGTCGAGGCGGGCGCGTGTGTCATCGCATGTCCAATCGAACTGCGACAGCTCGAGGGCCCGGTCAGGGGTCAACAGTGGCTTGGTGCCCGTGAGACTGCCGCGCAGGCGTTCCGCGCGCGAGACGATGTCGGCGACCGCTGAAGGAACGCCGATTACCCGCGGCCGCTCTCCTACGGCCCGGGCGATCTGCTCCATGATTCCTTCCCACGTATGGATCATCCCGTCAGTCATGTAATACACCCCTCGCCCCTCGGCCTCGGCGGCCCGAACGAGGCCCCGGGCGAGATCCTCGGCGTGGACCATCGACAGCCGCTGGCCCGGCGGGGCCACGCGGAGAGCGAGGCCATACTTCGCGAGACGGAAGGCCGCGAGAATGTCGACGTCCCGCGGGCCGTAAACAGCAGGGGGTCTCACGATCAGGTGGTCGAGTCCCGACTCGGTCACTACCTGCTCGGCGGCGAGCTTCGACCTTCCGTAGGCCGTTATCGGTGCCGGTTCGTCAGTCTCGTTTACCGGGCGGCGCCTTGCCGGTCCTGCAGCAGAGAGGCTCGAGCAGAAAACGAGAAGTGCTTCGGGTGCTGAGCGCTGCATCGCCTGCACGAGGTTTCGCGTCCCCTCGACGTTCACAGCTTCGTAAGACTCGTCTTCGGCGGCTGAAGTGAGACCTGCCAGGTGAAATATCACGCTGACATTTTTCACTGCGCGATCGAGATCCTCCCCGGGTTCCTCGATCGCTCCATTGATCAGCGTGACGTCGTCGGTCGGCAGCCACTTCAGCCTGCTCGTCTTTCTCACAAGGCACCTGACGCGCCAGTCGCGGGGAACCAGAGCCTCGACGAGATGGCTTCCGATGAATCCTGATGCACCGGTGACGAGAGCGACGCGCCTCCTGGGTGCCATGTCAGGCGGCGCCAATGGCGAGATCGTACATCCTGTAAACGCGGTAGACCTGCGCCCCCATCTTCTCGAGCGGAGTGCGCATCATCACGTTGTCCTCGAGAATCCACGAAAACTCGGCATTCACGATTCCGCGGCGCGGTCCGTTCTTCAGCATCTCGAGCTCCATGAGCTCGGCAACGCCCGAGCGGCGGTGCTTGTCGAGTACCCCGAGGATCACGATGCGCGCGGTCGTGATCTTTCGAGCGTACCAGAGTGCCTTCGCCCAGCCGAACGGGAACAGTCTTCCGTTCATCTTCTTCAGCGGAACGTTGAGATCAGGAAGCGCCAGGCCGAACCCCGCGAGCTCACCGTTCACTTCGGCGAAAATGACAAGACTGGGGTCGACGACCGGCTTCAGCTGCTTCGCCATGTAGGTAAGCTCGTCCTCCGTCATGGGGATGTGTCCCCAGTTCTGCATCCACGCTTCATTGTAGATGCGGCGGACGAGTGACACTTCCTCCCAGAACCTGTTCTTGTCGAGAGTCCTGATCGAAACCTTGTAGCGCTCGCGAAGCCGGTCTGACATACGGAGCATCTGCCCTGTCGGCGCGGCGTCGGCGAGGTAGTAAGCGAGCAGATCCTTCGCCTTCGCGAATCCCTGGTGCAGGATGAGCTCCTCGTACCACGGGGGGTTGTACGCCATCATGACTACCGGCGGGCCATCGAACCCCTGCACGAGCAAGCCGGCCTCTTCGTTGAGGGAAAAACTCGCCGGACCGCGCATTGTCTCGATTCCGCGAGCGCGCAGCCAGCGTGCCGCGGCGGCGAACAATGCCTCCGACACCGCGACATCGCGCTCGCACTCGAAGAGCCCGAAGAAGCCGGTGCGTTCATCATGATGCCTGCGGTGAAGCTCGTTGTCGATCGCGGCGATCCGCCCAACGATGCGATCGTCGCTTCGGGCGAGGAACAACTCAACTGCGGCGTGGCGGTGAAAGGGGTGGCGCTTCGGGTCGATAAGCTCATGGATGTCGCGGCGCAGCGGTGGCACCCAGTTCGGGTCATCGCAGTACAGCCTGAACGGCAGCTCGACAAACTGACGCCGATCGCGTTTCGAGCGCACCGGCTCGACGCGAATCGTGCGGCTGGCGGCGGTCAGATCAGATCCATCTCCCGGCCGACGCGCTGGAATGCGTCGAGCACCTGATCGAGCTGGGCCTCCGTGTGCGTCGCCATATAGGATGTGCGAATCCTCCCTGACGTCGTGGGCACCGCCGGGGCAATCACCGGATTCGTGAAAACACCCGCGTCGAGCAGGCGCTTCCAGAATTCGAAAGTCCTGAGCGTTCCGCCCACGATGACGGGCACGATGGGAGACTCGCTGCCGAAAGTATCGAAGCCGAGCCCGGAAAGCTCCCGCTGCATGCGGCGCGCATTCTCCCACAGGCGCACCCGGCGCTCCGGTTCCTGCCGCATGATCTCGATGGCCGCAAGAACTGT
>JBPPMU010000074.1:0-8017 GCA_051306215.1 Gemmatimonadaceae bacterium
GAGGACGAGCAGGGAAATCGCTACCCGCTGGTGTTCGAGATAGACGAGTTCCGCTGCATCTTCTGCGGATACTGCCAGGAAGTGTGTCCTGAGGAAGCGATTCACTTGGGGCGGCATTACGAGAACGCCGAGTACAGCAGGGCCGGATTCGTTTACGACCTCGAGCGGCTGACCGCGCAGACGCATCCTGTCTGCGAGATGTGGGATCCCGACGATCCGCGGGGCGAATGATGGAGCCGCATTATCCGCTCTTCTATACGTTCCACTTCTATCTCTTCGGCGTCATCGCGATCGCTTCAGCGCTGACGTTCGTGACGCGGAAGAGCCCCGTCGCTGCGGCACTCTGGCTCGTCAACGTATTGTTTTCACTTGCCGCGCTTTATGTGATGCTCGACGCGCAGTTCATAGGCGTCATTCAGGTGCTCGTCTATGCGGGCGCGATAATGGTCGTGTTCATGTTCGTCGTCATGCTGCTCAACCTCGGGCATCCCTCCGACATAGCTGACGCGCGGGGGAAGTGGCCCGTTATAGTCGCAGGCTTCATCGGCCTGGTGCTCATCGCGCAGCTCGGAACAGTCGTGGGAACGCGGCTCCTCCCACAATTCCAGGTCGCGCCCGGCACGGCTGCCAGCGATATGGAACGGTACGGCGCCATCGGCTCAGTCGCCCGGCCTTTGTATACCGATTACCTGCTCGCGTTCGAGCTCACGAGCGTCCTGCTGCTTGTCGCGATCGTCGGAGCAGTGGTCCTCGGAAGAAGGAGGGATCGCGATGCTGGCTGAGTCACTCGCGCTTTCAGCGGTGCTGTTCACCATCGGCGTTGTCGGTGTTCTCACGCGCCGTAACGCGATAATCATCTTCATGTGCGTCGAGCTGATGCTCAACGCAGTGAACCTCACGTTCATCGCCTTCTCGCGGTTCTACGGGGCCACGGGGCAGGTGTTCGTTGTATTCGTCATGACTGTCGCCGCTGCCGAGGCGGACGTTGGGCTCGCGATAATCATCTCGATATTCCGCCACAAGCAGACGGTGAATCTGCAGAACATCAACCTCATGAAAGGATGATGCTCCTTCAAGTTGCCACTGTTACGCATCCCCTTTCGGGCTCCATCGCCGACTGGGTCTGGCTGCTGCCGATTCTTCCCCTTGCCGGCTTCGTAATAAACGGAGCCATCTCGTTTGTGAGCGCCGCGCGGATTGGCCCTGACGATCCAGACATGCACGCTGGTGGTGTCGACCATCACGAGCCCGCCACAGGTTCGGAGCTACCTGACCACGAGATCGCCGGGCATCAGGATCCCGATCATCCCCTGACTGCCCGTCACTCGCATGCGGGGATCGTGAGCATAGTCGGACCGCTGGTTCTCGGCCTTTCGTTCGTTCTCGCATTCGCGATGTTTCTGGCGATGCGCGGCGTTGACATGTCGACGCCTTTCGTCCAGACGTACTTCAGCTGGATGCCGATCGGCAACTTCAGTATCGACGCGGCGCTTCAGCTCGACCAGCTGTCGATGGTGATGGTGCTGGTGATCACGGGCGTCGGAACGCTGATCCACATCTTCAGTGTCGGTTACATGCGCGAGGATCCCGGGTATCCGCGCTACTTCGCCTACCTGAATCTCTTCGTGTTCTTCATGCTCGTGCTGGTCCTGGGTGCGAACTACCCTGTGATGTTCGTCGGGTGGGAGGGAGTCGGGCTCTGCTCCTACCTGCTGATCGGCTTCTGGTTCTCCGAGAAGGCTAACGCGGATGCCGGAAAGAAAGCGTTCATCGTGAACAGGATAGGTGACTTCGGGTTCCTGCTCGCGATGTTTTTGATGTTCGCCAGTTTTGGCGCCCTCGATTTCGCCGGAGTGAACGCTGCGGCGTCAACGCTACCGATGGGAGCCGCGCTGCTGACGTCGGTCTGCCTCTTCCTTTTCCTCGGGTGCGCCGGCAAGAGCGCGCAGATACCGCTATATGTGTGGCTGCCTGACGCGATGGCAGGCCCGACACCGGTTTCCGCCCTCATCCATGCGGCAACGATGGTCACGGCGGGCGTCTACCTCGTGGCGCGAAGCGCTGTCCTCTTCTCGCTTGCACCGGTGGCGAGTCTTGTCGTCGCCCTCGTCGGCGCGATCACCGCGATCTTTGCGGCGACGATCGGCCTCAAGCAGTGGGACATCAAGAAGGTCCTCGCGTATTCGACGGTTTCCCAGCTTGGCTACATGTTCATCGCTGTGGGAGTTGGCGCGTACACGGCGGGTATCTTCCATCTCGTCACGCATGCTTTCTTCAAGGCGCTGCTTTTCCTCGGCGCCGGCTCGGTGATCTTCGCGATGCACGCGGCGTATCATCACACCCATAACCACGACGACGCCCAGGACATGCGCAACATGGGCGGTCTCCGGAAGTACATGCCGTGGACGTGGGGACTGATGTGGGCTGCGACCTTCGCAATCGCCGGCATCCCGTTCTTCGCCGGTTTCTTCTCGAAAGACGAGATTCTCGCGGCGACGTTCTTCCGAGCCGGGCACTCGGCGCTCGCCGATGCCAGCCTCCTGGGAATTCCGGGAAGCACGATTCTCTACATCGTATACATACTGGCCGTCGCCTCGGCCCTGCTTACCGCGATCTACATGACGCGGATGATGATCTACACCTTCCACGGTCCGAACCGGACCGGTGATGCCGAGCGGCCTCATCTGGGCGAGGCACCATGGGTGATGACTGCGCCGCTGGTGGTACTCGGCGTGCTCAGCGTTTTTGGCGGATGGCTCAACCTTCCGGTTCTGCTGTCTGCGCTTGGTCCTGTTGGACTTCTCGAGCACTGGCTTGACCCGGTCGTTGGTGAATCGAGCGCCCGGCTCGCCGGCGATGCTGCGCATCAGGCGCATTCCGTCAGCACCGAGCTCGTGCTGATCGGAATAGCCGTCCTCGTCGCCGCCGGCGGCATGGCCCTGGCCTTTGCGCGGCTCAAGCCGGAGCGGCTGGTGCCCAAGGAACAGTCGCCGGCCGAAGAAGGATTCGAGCTGGTTCTCGCTAACAAGTATTACGTGGACGAGGCATACGACGCAGCAATCGTGAACCCGACAGTGCAGATATCGAGATCGGTGCTGTGGAAGGGAATCGATTCGGGTCTCATCGACGGCCTGATGGTCAACGGGTCCGCTGCGCTCATGCGCGGGTTCGGCTGGGTTGGATCGCGGCTCCAGTCCGGAGCTCTCGGTACGTACGCGTGGGTGCTGGTGGTGGGCGTAATCGCTGTGCTCGGCGCAGTCACTCTACGGTAAGAGCCTCAATGCAAGCTTTTCTCAGCTCGATCGGTTACAACTCGTGGGTGCTTCCGGCGCTGCTGGTGATTCCAGTGCTTGGGGCGATTCCGCTCTTTGCCCTGAACCAGACAGCGCGCGAGGCAACGGAGGATTCGAATCGAACCGCGAGAATTGTTGCGTTCGGCGTCCTTATGCTCGAGTTCCTCGTATCGCTCGGGCTCTGGTGGTCCTTCGACCCGGCGAACCCGGCCTGGCAGGCACCTGTTGACGTAGCGTGGATCCCGCAGTGGGGAATCAGGTTCACTCTTGGCGTGGACGGGATCGCGCTGATGATGATCCTCCTCACCACGTTCATCATGCCGCTTTGCGTGCTCGGCAGCTGGACGAGCATCAAGAAGAAAGTCGGAAGTTATTTCGCCCTCATGCTGATCCTCACGAGCGGCATGCTCGGCGTATTCATGGCGCGGGATCTCTTCCTTTTCTACGTGATGTGGGAAGTCATGCTCGTCCCGATGTACTTCATAATCGGGATCTGGGGCGGGGAACGGCGGATTTACGCGAGTATCAAGTTCTTCATCTACACGATGTTCCCGTCGCTTTTGATGCTCGTCGCGATCCTGTACCTGGCGATTCACGCGGGCAACGCGGCCGGCACGGGACCGAATTTCAGCTACGACAATCTGCTCACGAGCCCGGCGCTGACAACGGGCGCCGCGCTGTGGCTCTTCGGCGCGTTCTTCGCGGCATTCGCGGTGAAGGTTCCGATGTTCCCGTTCCACACCTGGCTGCCCGATGCCCACGTGGAAGCTCCGACCGCAGGATCCGTCATACTTGCCGGCATCATGCTCAAGATGGGGACCTTCGGCTTCCTCAGGTTCGCGCTTCCGCTTTTCCCGGGCGCGGCGATGAACCCGACGGTCCGCACGATCATCGTCACGCTGGCTGTAATCGGGATCATATATGGTGCACTCGTCGCGATGGTGCAGCCGGATTTCAAGAAGCTCGTCGCGTACTCCTCGGTGAGCCATCTCGGGTTCGTCATGCTCGGGATCTTCGCGCTCACGCTCGAGAGCGTTCAGGGCGCGCTGATGATCATGATCAACCATGGAATCTCGACCGGAGCTCTTTTCTTCCTGATCGGGATGATCTATGAGCGGAAGCATTCGCGCCGGATCGATTCCTACGGCGGCATAGCGCGGGTTGTGCCGATGTTCGCGGCGCTGCTCACTCTCGTCTCGCTCAGCAGTATCGGGCTTCCGGGCCTCAACGGCTTCGTCGGCGAGTTCCTTGTCCTGCTCGGATCGTTCAAGGTGTATCCGGTCTTCACTACCGTCGCTACGGCGGGCGTGATCTTCGCCGCCGCCTACCTGTTGTGGGCGCTCCAGCGGATGATCTTCAATCCGCTCGACAAGAAGGAGAACGAGCGCATACCGGATCTCAACTGGCGTGAGCTTTCGCTCATGGCTCCCCTCGTGGCGGTGATAATCTGGCTGGGAGTCTATCCGGCGCCGGTTCTCCGTCGAATGGAGACAGCTTCACAGGCGCTTGTAACGAGAGTCGAGCAGAGGGCGGTAGAAGAGAGAGTTGCCGCGGCAAGGGCGTTTTCGGGAGTTGAGCGATGATCCTCGACCTTTCGGTTCCGTCCCAGCTTATGACGGCCTTTGCGCCCGACATAGTCTTGATGGTTGGCGCAATGGTCCTCCTCCTCTGGTCGGCGTGGAAGCGCGAGAGCGAGGCGCTCCAGCGGAACATCGGGGTCGCGTCGATAGTGCTTTGCGTAACGGTGATCGTCATTATCGCCTTCTACATTGCCCGCGCCGACAGCTCGTCTCCGGGCGTTATCGCCGTCGACAACTTCAGGTGGACCGCCGACATAATCTTCCTTATCGCGACGATAGCCACGATTGCGCTGTCGATGGATCACAACGCGCGCGAGGGAATAACTCCGGCGGAATCGCACGTTCTGCTGCTGTTCGCCACAGCCGGGATGATGACGCTCGCCGCCGCCCGCGACCTGATGATCGTGTTCCTGGGCATCGAGATAATGTCAGTCGCGGTGTATGTGCTCGCGGGACTCGACCGTCGCAGCGGCAGGTCCGCCGAGGCCGCCCTGAAGTATTTCCTGCTTGGCGCTTTTTCTACCGGGTTCCTCCTCTATGGAATCGCGCTCGTCTACGGGGCAACAGGCACGACGAACCTGACGCTCATTGGCCAGCGGGTTGCCGAGGTTGGGCTCACGTCGAACATGATGCTGGTCGTCGGCATGGCCCTTCTCATAATCGGGTTCGGGTTCAAGGTCGCGCTTGCACCGTTCCACATGTGGGCCCCCGACGTATACGAAGGCGCCCCGACGCCGATCACAGCCTACATGGCCGCTGCCGTAAAGGGAGCCGCGTTCGTCGGATTCCTCCGGATCTGGCTCGAGGCGTTTCAGGAAATCTCCGCGAGCTGGCACGGCCCTCTCTGGTGGCTTGCGGTTGTAACGATGGCGGTTGGCAATCTCGTCGCCCTGTCCCAGAAAAACCTGAAGCGGATGCTCGCGTACTCGAGCATTGCACACGCCGGCTACATCCTCGTGACGCTCGTTGTCGCTACTCCCGCCGCGACGTCGGCGTTTTTGTTCTACATCCTCGCGTATACTCTCGCCACGTTCGGGGCCTTCGGCGTCATCGTGGCCCTCGAGCGGCAGGGCGGTTCACAACTGCGGATCGAGGATTACGCCGGACTGTGGTCGGTCACCCCGTGGATGGCAAGCGCGATGGCTGTGTTCATGCTGGCGCTGCTTGGGTTCCCGATATTCGGCGGGATCGGGTTTCTCGCCAAGTACCTGATAGTCCTCGCCGCTCTCGATGCGCCGGTTCCACAGACGCGTCTCGCGATAGTTCTCGTCGTGACGAGCGTGATCTCCGCGGGCTACTATCTGTACGTTGTGATGGTAATGTTCATGCGACCGCGGCTCGAGAATGCGCCGCCTGTCGTCGCGCCGGCGGGATGGACACGCTCGGTGATCACTGCCGCTGCGATCCTGATCCTCGTCCTCGGCATCCTTCCGAATTCCGTCATCCGGTGGACAGGGCGAAGCGGCAACGTACCGCCGGTGAGTGCCGCACCCGCAACCGGTGCGATCAACGCATCGATAACCAGGTAGTCAGTTGCTGTCACGAACGATCTTCCGCGAATACGATATCCGGGGTGTCACCGGCAGGGACCTCACGCCGGAGGTTGCGCGCACAGTTGCGCGCGCATATGCCTCCTTTATCTCGAAGAAGGGTGAGACAGGCGACATTGTGGTAGGGCGGGACAACCGCCCGAGCGGAGTAGCGCTCCATGCCGAGCTGGTGCGGGGGCTCATGGAGAGCGGGTTCAACGTTGTGGACATTGGAATCGTGCCGACCCCCCTCGTCTACTGGGCGCAGCACGAGCTCGGCGTCACGGGCGGGATAATGATCACCGGATCCCACAACCCGCCTGAGTTCAACGGCTTCAAGCTCGGCCTCGGCAATCATTCGATCTACGGCGCCGACATACAGGCGATGTACGAGATCGCCGTGTCGGAGGATTTTATTGCTGGAGAAGGGAAACTCCGCAACGAAGATGTTGTCTCGCGTTATGTCGAGGATGTAGGCGAGCGCATCGGGCAGATCTCGCGTCCGGTGAAGTGTGTCGTCGACTGCGGAAACGGCGTCGGCGCAGTCGTCGCGAAGCAGCTCTTCGACCGGCTTGGGATGAACCCGCGGATATTGTTCGGCGAAAGCGATGGCACCTTTCCCAATCACCATCCAGATCCGACAGTCCCGGAGAACCTCGTCGACCTCATCGCTGCGGTCGAGGAGGATGGCGCCGAGCTCGGCATTGCGTTCGACGGTGATGCTGACCGGATCGGGCTAGTCGACGAAGAAGGTGAAATAATCTGGGGCGACCACATCCTCATCATCTATGCCCGGGACGTCCTCGCACGCACAGGGAAGGGCCAGTCGATAATCTTCGACGTTAAATGCTCGCAGGCCTTGCCTGAAGAGGTCGAGAAGGCAGGCGGCAAGCCGGTGATGTGGAAGACAGGCCACTCGCTGATCGAGGAGAAGATGCACGAGACTGACGCTCCTGTCGCGGGAGAGATGTCAGGCCACATGTTCTTCGCCGAGGGTTGGTACGGGTTCGACGATGCGATGTATGGTGCGGCCCGGCTGCTGCGCATTGTCGCCGACACCGGACAGACCGTCAGGCAGATGATGGCAGACGTTCCGAAGTTCGTTTCAACGCCGGAGATTCGCGTCGAGTGCGCTGACGAGCTCAAGTTCGGGATAGTCGAGGAGGCGACGAAATATTTTTCCTCGCTTCACGATGTCATAGACGTCGACGGCGTCAGGGTTCTTTTTGGCGAGGGCTGGGGCCTGATCAGGGCGTCGAATACGCAGCCGGTGCTGGTGATGCGATTCGAGGCGCGAACGCAGGAACACCTCGACTCGATTCGCTCGGTGATGGAAGGCTGGCTCCGCCAGCAGGGCATAGCGGTCTGACATGACTCCCAGGCGGCGGCTTGCCACAGGGCTCGCCGTTGCAGCGGCAGTACTCCTTGCCGGCCGCGCGGGTGCGTTGCTGTTCTCGGACTACAGCTGGTACAGCGAGCTCGGGGCAACTCCGCTCTGGCGTGAGCGCCTGCGCAACCTTGTGACCCTGCACACTGTTTCCGCCGCGCTCGCCGCCACATTCGCGTTCGTCAACCTGTCGGCCGTGAGGCGCAGCATAGTATCGCTGGCTTTCCC
>JBPPMU010000075.1:0-4618 GCA_051306215.1 Gemmatimonadaceae bacterium
GCGCTGGTCAAGTGTGACGGCACCACGGCCGGAACCGGGGACCGGACATGATGCAGTCGGCGCGGTGGGTGCTGCGGTGTCCGCGCATGCCACATAGTTCCGGCGGAGATCGTTCTGAAGCTGGAGGTCGACCCCCGCAGCCAGGCGATGAGTCAGGCGCGCGCCCCCCATCCGCCTGCGGATCGCAGTGCTCGCCCCCCAGGAGTGGCGTCCGATCTCGACGACCGCGAACGTCAGTGGATTGTCAAGCGACCGGGCACCTCCGAAAGCGGATAGCGTGACCTCGCCGTCGGCGACGGCGTGCTCCGCTGATGCGCCGACCTGCACCTGCGTGACGGACTTTCTTGCGTTTCGCCGGACTGACGCAGGATCGGCCGCCCGGGGATTCGCCCGCATCTCGTCGAACGTGAGAGCGCCGGGATTCTCCGAGAGCGGATTATCGAGCGCCATCACGGTGAGCCCGTACTGGGTGCCGGCAGACGTGTACGTCGCACGGGCGAATCCGCTCGTCGACCGTTGGCGTGAATGATCGCGACTTCCGTCTCCGCGCACGTGCGCGGCGTCCGCCACCCACCCGGCCCGTCCGGCGGAGCCCGACAGCGCAAGGGCGCTTCGTGAATATGTGTCACCATCAGTCCAGTGACGCAGCTCTCCATCGAGTGGTGCCGACGCTGGCTCGCGCGTTTTTATGTCGACTATTCCACCACTCGAGTTCCCATAGAGGGCAGATGCGGAACCGCGCATCACTTCTACTCGTCCGACTGATTCGAGGCTCAGGTAATCGAGTGGTGTCTGGCCATCCGGCAGCGTCAGCGGCAAACCATCCCTCAGCACCCGAATCCCCCGAACCCCGAACGCGGACCGCGCCCCGAATCCGCGAATCGATAGACGCGGATCCTGCGACGGATTGTTCCGGCTCGTGGTCGAAAGCCCGGGCACCAGCGCGAGCGCCTCGTCGAACCCTGCATGGCGGAGCCCTGGTCGCATGCTGTCGGGCCGCAACACTGTCAGTGCGAAAGGCGAGCCGAGCACCGACGTTCCAGATCCGCGAGTCACTGTGACGAGAACCGGCTCGAGTCGCGCCGTGTCCTGAGGCTGCGCCTGCGCGCACCCGGCAAAGAGCGACAATCCCAGAAGGCACAGGGCGATCAGCGCGATCGCACCGGCCCGGAGAGCGGGCGTGGTCTTCAAGTGCTACCTGAGCCCGAGCGTCTTGTGTGTCTGAACGCTCAGTCTCCACCGCGGATGCTGCAGGCAATACTCGATCGCCGCCCTCGTATTCCGGGCGATGTCAGGCCCGTCCATGGGCTGGAGAAAAAAACTATCGAAGCCAAGCGACTCGAACTGTTCCGGCATCGCCCCGGGTTGCGGGAAGACGAGCTTGATCTCGCTTCCTGTCGTCTGAACGAGAGGCGCGCCGGCCTTCGGGCTCACGCATATCCAGTCTATGCCGGGCGGAGCCGGCTTCGTTCCGTTCGTTTCGACGGCCATGGTGAAACCCCGGTCGTGTATCGCGCTGACGAGCGCCTCGTCGATCTGCAGCAGCGGTTCGCCGCCGGTGCATACGACCAGCTTCTGCTCAGCGGCTCCACGCCACGCGGAGTCTATCGCGTCCGCGAGCTGTCCTGCTGAAGCAAACCTCCCGCCATCGGGGCCGACCCCGACGAAGTCAGTGTCGCAGAACCGGCAGACGGCAGTCGACCTGTCCTCCTCGCGACCCGTCCACAGGTTGCATCCGGAGAAACGGCAGAACACAGCCGCCCTGCCGGTGTTCGCGCCCTCCCCCTGAAGGGTGTAGAAGATCTCCTTTACCGTGTAACTCATGAGCCACTCACGTAACGCGCCGGATCGCGCACTCCGGCTTCCGCAAATCCCCTCAGCCGAAGCTGGCACGCGTCGCAGTGGCCGCATGCTTCGCCAGTCGCTGCAGGGTCGTAGCAGCTTGTAGTAAGTCCGTAATCGACCCCGAGACTCAATCCGAGCTCGATTATCTGACGCTTCGAGAGCTCGATGAGAGGCGCGCGGATCCGCACGGCCGAGCCCTCCGACTCGACGCCCGATCTCGTTGCGAGGCCGGCCATTTTCTCGAACGCCGCGATGAACTCGGGCCTGCAGTCGGGGTATCCACTGTAGTCGAGCGCGTTTATCCCGATGAAAATTTCGTCGGCGCCGAGCACTTCGGCCCAGGCCAGAGCGAACGAGAGGAAGATCGTGTTGCGGGCCGGAACATAAGTGACGGGAATCCCGGACCTTCCTTCGATCAACTCATCCTTCGGGACATCGATATCGGACGTCAGGGCGGATCCGCCGAATGCCCGCAGGTCGATATCGGTGACGATGTGCTGGACTACACCATGACTCACGGCGATTTTTCTTGCCGCCGCGACCTCCGCTGAGTGTCGCTGGCCGTAGCTGAAGCTCAGCGCGTGAACGGCACGGCCCTCGCTCTCAGCAACTGCCAGGAGCGTGGTCGAATCCAGGCCGCCGCTGAGAAGAAGGACGGCTTTTTTTCTGTCCATGATTACAAGATAAGACCAGGGAGACAGCTGTGAACGCAACGCGGACAATTCTCTACTCGACATTCGGTGCGGCGTCGATCGCTGCAATCGCCTGCGCGAGCGGGGCTGTCGATATGGCGGCGAGGCCGGGCGGGACGTCTGCCGCCATCACCGCCGAGGACCTGAGGCACAGGCTCTACGTCTTCGCCGACGACTCGATGATGGGGCGCGAGGCGGGAACGCCCGGCAGCGCTAAAGCTGCCGCGTACCTTGCCGCCGAAGCAGCCCGTCTTGGACTCGAACCGGCTGGTGACAGCGGCACATATTTCCAGGAGCTCAGGGCGACGTCGTCACGTTTCTCGGGCGGCCCGCCTGGAACCTCGAGCAACGTCATCGCGATTCTGCGGGGCAGCGATCCGGTGCTCCGGAACGAGTACGTTGCGGTCGGCGCGCACAAGGACCATGTCGGGTTCCGCCGTGCCGGCCCGATCGATCACGACTCACTGAAGGCCTTGAACACGGAGCTCACCCGGCTCGGCGCCCCACACTGGAACGGATCGGCCGCGGCAAAGCGCGACTCGCTCCGGAAGGTGATCCGCATCAATATCGACAGCCTTCGCGCACTCCGCGCAGCCAGACCGGATTCGATAAGCAATGGAGCCGATGATGACGGCTCGGGAAGCGTGTCGGTGCTCGAGATAGCCGAAGCGCTCTCGAGTTTGAGAGTAAAGCCGAAGCGCTCGATCATCTTCGTCTGGCATACTGCCGAGGAGAAGGGACTCCTAGGGGCGAAGTATTTCACCGAGAATCCAACGGTTCCTCGCGAGCAGATCATCGCCCAGCTGAACCTCGACATGGTTGGCCGCGGCGGGGCCGCTGACATAGCTGGAGGCGGTCCCGACTACCTTCAGCTCGTCGGCTCACGACGCCTGTCGAAGCAGCTGGGCGACCTCGTCGAGCAGGTCAACGCTGCCAGCTCGAGGCCGTTCAGGTTCGACTATCATTTCGATGCCGACGGCCACAGCGAGCGCATCTACTGCCGCAGCGACCACTACCTGTACGCGCGCTACGGGATACCGGTCGCGTTCTTCACGACCGGCCTGCATCCCGATTACCACCAGGTGACTGACGAGCCGCAGTACATCGATTACCCGAAACTGGCGCGTGTCGCGAACTTCGTTCGCGATGTAGCCGTCAGAGTGGCGAATCTCGAGACAAGGCCGGTCGCTGACAAGCCGGCTGGAGATCCGGCCGCGCGCTGCGTTCAGTAGCGCGCCCGAGGGTCAGGCCGCAGCTGTCCTCAGCTCCCCGACCAGCCCCTTGAGCTGGCGGCTTCCGATCAGAAGCTCGCTCGAGGCACTCTTCATCTGCTCGCACGCCGCGCTCTGCTCCTCAGTCGATGCGCTCACCTGCATGGCCGCCGCGGCATGGCCCTCGGCGGTCCTCGCGATAAGGCCGAGGTTCTGAACCGCGCCTTCGACGGCGCGAACGTTCTCCTGTGCGGCGGACGTAACCGCTGCGGCACCCTGGCGGGTGCGCTCCGCTGCTCCAACGATCGTCGCCAGCGCGCCATTGAGGTCGCGTCCCACCCTCTCGATCTCGGCCACGTGAGCTGAGCTGCCTTCCATCGCCAGCGTGGTCGTCGTGACGCGCGACGTCACAGCTTCGGTCAGGCGAACGACGTCATCGGCCGCGGTCTGCGTTTGCTCGGCAAGTTTTGCGACCTCCGCGGCGACGACGGCGAACCCGCGCCCTGCCGGGCCCGCTCTCGCCGCCTCGATCGACGCATTCAGCGCCCGCAGATTCGTCTGCTCAGCGATCCTGCTCACGGAGCTCACGAAATTGTTTATCTCGGCGGCAGTTGTCGTGAGTCCACTGACTTCGGCAGCGGCGGACTGAACGATGGTCCGGACCTCGAGCAGGATTGCCAGTGCGCGGTCCATTTCGGAGCGCTTCGACTCAGCCTCCGATTCGATCGCCCCGGCAAGAGCGTGAACCTCTGCCGCACCGCCGACCATTCTGTCAGCGCGGACGCGAATTCCGTCGAGCGCGTCGTGCACCTTTCTCAGCTGCTGCACCTGCGTCTCCGCGCCGAGCGAGACTTCGCCCACTGCCTCGGC
>JBPPMU010000076.1:0-3578 GCA_051306215.1 Gemmatimonadaceae bacterium
AGCTGCGGCGATCTGCCGACCCGTCTCGAGTAGAAGAGCCCGGTGCAGCCGCTGTCGATGTCGCCGCAGGCGGTGTTGAAGGTAAAGATCCCCGATCCCTCGAGAAAAAAGGGCCGTCGCTCCTCGAAGAATTGCTCGAATGCCGAAAGGTTCAGCACTGACGGATCGGCCTCCACCTGACCGAAATCGGGGTTAATTGTGGCGTTCAGGGTGAGGTTCGAGGAAAGCCCGTATTTGATGTCCGCGCCGGCGGAGAACGACTGCGGGTGATCGTATGAGCTTCCCGAAGGCTTCGTTTCGTTTTTTGTCACCACGTACGGCGCTACCTCGAGACGGCTCGGCTGGCCGATGCCGCTGATTCCGGATATCTCCCCGGCCTGCGACACGTAGCCATTCCGGTCGCGATGGTAGAGCGGCCAGCTGATGCGGGCGCCAGTGCGGGCAACGTCACGCACGATCATCAGGCCGAATGTGTGCTCCTGCTTGCTTGCGAAGCGCAGCTGGCTGAAAGGGATCCGGAACTCGGCCACCCATCCAAGCGAGTCGATTGCGGTGGCGACGTCCCAGACAGCATCCCAGGTCGCGTCTTCGTTGTTGTCGTTGGAGACGTAGAAATCGCGCTTGACCCCTGCGGGGTTCACGATGAACTGGTACGCCGTGCGCCTGTCGTGATATGAGTCGATGACGAGCTTGAGCTGCTCCGACTGGGTTCTGACATCCCGGCGGCTGAGAAGCGATATGATGCTGTCCGGAGCAGGGTCGTACATCCGCGCCATCACGTACAGGTACTTGTCGTCGTGAACCACGCGGGCATCCGTCCTGAAGCGAGTCTCCGCGCCCTGGTTCGGCTCGTACTCAAGGAACTTGTCGATCGACTGTGCCGTCTGCCACGCGGGATCGTCGAGCCTGCCGTCGAGCACGGGTGCCGCGGCTGCGCGCGATGCCATCGCGGCGGTAGGCGAGGCGGTGGAAGTAACCGGCAGCTCCCGAGGCCCGGCCGAGGCGGTTGAGGCGAGGGACGTTCGCGCCTGGGCCGCGAGAATCGATGGAAGAAGCAGCGCAGCTGTGACAGAAAGGAATTTCATGAGACCGCCTGAACGCGTTTGAAGGGTCGGACAGACATCGGGCAATTACGTTCTGAGACAGCGCGATTCGCAAAACGGTTTGATGGCGGCGCGATGCCGGCTTTTTATCAAGTGTTTGACAATGCGCCCGAATACATCATTATGAGTTCCGCCCTGACCCGATATGCCGTCGGGGGCTTTCTTACCACATTCGAACAGATGTAATGAAGTCTTCCCGCCCGCTGCTGTTCCTTGTCGCGACTGTTTCGGCTGTGATTCACGTCCAGGCCGCGAACGGGCAGGTTGCAGACCCGCCTCCGGCAGGGTCTGCAACCATCAGCGGAGCCGTAATAGCTGACGGAACGGGTTACCCCATAGCATTCAGCACGGTGAGGCTGCAGCCCCTGGGACGGGAGCGCTTTGCGGACAGGGAAGGATCGTTCGTGTATTACTCCGTGCCGCCCGGCTCCTACGAGCTGCAGGTACGGATGCTCGGCTACCTCCCGATCGATTCAGTGATCCGCGTCGGGCCGAACGCGACAATGGCGCTGACGATAACGATGATGCGCGTTCCCACCTCACTCGAGGAGGTGACCGTCAGCGCTCCGCCGCGGATGTGCATATTCCCCGACGAGATGGGAGCCGTTGAGGATCCCGAGCTGGCGCTTGTGCTCAACGAAGCACGCAAGAACGCGCAACGGGAGCAGCTGCTCAGGCGCACGTATCCTTTCGAATACCGCCTCGCCCAGTCTCACGACACCCACGATGTCGTGACACGGCGGAGCTCCCTTCAGTACGACACCATCACATACAGGAGTGATGATTCCTGGCGTTATCGCCGTGGCCGCGTGGTGAGTGACGACCGCAACCGGCTGTTCGGCGAGGTGAGACTGATGCGACTTCCGACGCTGTCCGACCTCGCTGACCGGCATTTTCTGAGCGCCCATTGCTTCAAGTACTCGGGAGTGGTTGACGAGGGGGAAGGACGCGCCCACAAGATCGACTTCCTTACCGACTCAACCCTCGTCGCCCCCGATGTAGAGGGCTCGATCTTCCTCGACAGCGCTACTTACCTGATCAAGCGCGCGCAGTTCAGGCTCACACGCGGCGGGACCGTCAACCCGCCGATTCTCGGTCTGGAGGTGACGACGACGTACAAGGAGATCCTGCCGAATGTCGCGCTGTTCGACGAGATCAGGGCGGTGCAGCCACTGTACCCGGAGAGCCGCGGAGGCAATCCGCGGGAATTCCGGGAAGTGCAGAAGCTCATCAGCTTCCGCTTTCTCTACAGCGGTCCGAACGGGGACGCAGGCCGGAAATGGATCCAGGCTGATTCGGTGCTCTCGGCCCCTGTAGCGCCCTAGTCCGGCTCCATATGTTTGCGGTGGTGCGTGCAAGTGGATACTTGCATGCAACAGGGGGCCTGCCTTAGGTTCCTCCCCCCATGGACACCCGTGAAACCATTCTCGACGCCGCCGCCCGCGTTTTCTCACAGCACGGCTTCAGGGGCTCGACGACCCGCCGGATCGCTGAAGCTGCATCGGTGAACGAAGTAACCGTGTTCCGCTACTTCGGGTCGAAGGCCGCGCTGCTGCAGGAAGCCGTAAAGGGAATAAACGCGAGCTCCACCACGAACTCGCTCCCCAGGGACCCGATCGATCCAACCGCCGAGCTTACCCGATGGTGCGGGTCACTGGTCGAGCACCTCACCCTTCGGCAGTCGGTGATCAGAAAGTGCATGGGCGAGCTCGAGGAGCGACCCGAGCTTGCGGCTCGCGCTACCGACGCCCCGAAGCGGGCGACGAGCGAGCTCTGCACCTACTTCCGCCGGTTGAAGGCGAAGGGATACACCAGCGAGAACTTCGACGCTCCCGCAGCGGCCGCGATGCTGATAGGCGCGATCTTTCACGACGCGATGGGCCGCCGCATGATGCCCGACATCTATCCGAAGCCGGCCAGAAATGCGCCACGTCGCTACGCCGACCTGATCCTGCGCGCCATCGGCGTGAGACAGAAACCAGGCACCGCCGCAAAGCCGTTGCGTGCGGGACGGCCCAACCAGTCAATGGCTGCCAAATGAGAGTTTTTTTCACGCCCGGTTTACTCCGGCGGCTGACGACCGCGGCCGCCATCCTCCTCGCTTTCATGATTTCCTCCGGAGATCTGAGAGCTCAGGTACAGCAGACCACCGCCTTGTCGCTCGACGACGCGGTAAGACTTGCCGAGGGGCAGAGCGAGGACGTGTTGATCGCCCGCGCAGGACTGCGCCGTGCCGAAGGACAAAAAATTCAGGCGCACAGCCAGCTGCTCCCGCAGATATACGGATCCGCCGGATATACCCGCACGCTGAAGTCGGAGTATTCCGGCATCAGCGGCCCGGCCCCTGACACGACGATGCCCGCATCGCCGGAACCGCCGTGCGACGACTACCTGCGCGGTGAGACGGCAAGTATCGAAGACCGCGTGGCCGGACTCGAGACCGCGTCGAGGTGCGCGAGCGGACTCAACCCGTTC
>JBPPMU010000077.1:0-2966 GCA_051306215.1 Gemmatimonadaceae bacterium
GGCGCAAACGTCCCGAAGTTGAGCGCGACATACACATCGGTCGCGCCCGCAACTGGTGTTCGCGGATCCTCCCTCAGAATTCCAAGCGCCTCGTCGACCGACGACGCAGTCCGGAGGTCGAGCTGTGAGAGCGGAGTTCTCATTCAGGAACCGGCATTTCGCGCCACTTGAGCACGGCGCGGTAGATCGCCGAATATCCCGTGCACCTGCAGAGATTCCCCGCGAGGGCCGTCTTCACGTCGTCGAGCGTCGGTTTCTCCGGCAGTGACATCGCGGCCAGAATCATCCCCGGCGTGCAGATGCCGCACTGGGCACCGACTTCGTTCATGAAGAGCTCCTGGAGCGGATGTTTTCCGCCGAGCCCCTCGATAGTGACGATCTCGGTGCCTTCGGCCTGGGAGACAGGAATCAGGCACGAGCACACCGCCTCGCCATCGATGAGAACCGTGCACGCCCCGCACTCGCCTTCGCCGCAGCCTTCCTTGGTTCCGGTAAGACCGCAGTCTTCACGCAGTACATCGAGCAGCCGCGCCATCGGATGCGAGGCAACTTCGCGCGCCTCACCGTTGAGGGTGAACTGCATCAGATGAGCGGCGACGAAGCGAGAAGCTCAGGCATCGCAGGTATCTCGCGCACGTCGAGCCCGTGATGACGCAATGCATTCACGACGGCCGGCGCCGGACCGTCCATCGGAAGCTCACCAAGTCCTTTCGCGCCGAACGGTCCGCCAGGATACGGATTCTCCATCATCACCACGTCGAGCTCGGGCATGTCCAGAGTGGTCGGGATCACGTAGTTGGTTAGCTGCGCATTTGCCATCGAGCCGTTTCGCATCACTACTTTCTCGAGCAGTGCGTACCCGAGCCCCTGGGCGGTCCCGCCCTCTATCTGCCCGCGGGCGAGTGCGGGATGGATCGGCCGCCCGAACTCCTGCACCGCGGTCAGCTTGATCGGCCGCACCTCGTACGTATCGGGATCGACCTCGAGCTCGGCAACGTCGCATCCCCAGCCGTACGTCGCGTATGCGTCGCCGCGATACGTGGCGTCGTCCCACTTTATCCAGTCCGGCGGCTCGTACATCCGCTCCACTGTAAGCTCGCCGTTCTTCGCGTAATACTCGGCTGGCGATAGATCGCCGAGCTTCGCTTTCATCTCGTGGGCGCACTCCTCCAGAATCTTGCCGACGACCATGCAGGTACGCGAAGCAACGGTCGGCCCGCTGTCGGCGACGCGTGATGTGTCAGGCTGCGCTACTTCGACATCCTCATATGGTATGCCGAGCGCGTCGGTGACGATCTGCGCGTGCATGGTGCGCGTCCCCTGCCCTATCTCCGTGCTTCCCACCGCGATGCGTACTCCAGTGGGAGTCAATTCCAGGCGTGCCCTGGACTTGAGATTCCTCTCACCGGCTCCTGTGAATCCCGCACCATGGTAAAAGAGTGCAAGCCCGATGGCTCTGTGCGTTCCCTTCCACTCCTTTCTCTTGTTGACGAAGTCTGTCCGGCGGACCGCCTCCTCGAGAACCATGTGCGCGCTTGCGTCTTCGCGGAGTGTCTGTCCCGTGGCCGTCACATCTCCGGGACGAAGAGCATTCATCCGGCGCAGATCCACCGGATCGATGCCGAGCTGCTCGGCGATGCGATCGATGTGGACTTCGACCGCGAATTCAGTCTGCGGCGCGCCGAACCCCCTGAACGCTCCATTTGGTGGAGTATTTGTCATCACTGCGCGTCCGCGAATTCGCACGTTGTCGCAGCTATAGGGCCCCGCTGCATGAATGCATCCCCGCGAAAGAACGGTCGGGCTCAACGTCACGTATGCGCCGGCGTCCATCAGGACGTCGATGTCCATCGCGACGAGCTTGCCTTCGGGAGTCAATGCGGTGCGGTGACGCACGACAGAAGGATGCCGTTTCGTGGTCGCCACCATGTCCTCTTCGCGGTCGTAGATGATCTTCACCGGCCGGCCCGACTTGAGCGCGAGCATGACAGCGTGGCCGGAGATCATGGACGGATACTCTTCCTTGCCGCCGAATCCGCCACCGGTCTCGGTCTGTATCACGCGAACGTTCGGGTGGGCTGAGCCGAGGAGGCAGCGGAGCGCCTTTATCACGTAGAAAGGGCACTGCACAGAGCCGTGGATGGCGACGCCTCCATCCTCCGGTACGGCAATCACACCGTTCGGCTCGATGTAGACGTGCTCCTGGTGTCCTGTCCGATACGTTCCCTCCACGACGACAACGCCGTCGCCGGCAAACGCAGAATCGACATTACCCTTGAGGATCTCGATCGACTTGAAGATCCCGGTGGCCTTTTCGGGATCGAAGAGCGGCTGCGTCTCCTCGTACTCGATCACGACGTTCGCCTGGCGCAGCACTTCCTTGTCCTCATGCGCAAGCAGCACGATCGGTTCAGCGAAATGCCTCACCTCGCGCTCGGCGAGAAATGGCTGGTCCTGCGACATGAGGTCGACGGCGTTCTTCGCGGGAACATCGCGGTAATCGACAATCGTGAACCCAGTAGTATCGAAGTCGCAGGTTACCGACTTGATGCGACCGCAGGGGATCGTCGACCGGATCGTCCGGCCGTGGAGCATGCCCGGGAACGAGATATCGTCCGCGTAGCGCGCTGCTCCGGTGGCTTTTCCGATCCCGTCCTTTCGCGCGACGCTCGTTCCGACTGCTGGCATGGCGCAAGATGGGGGCGGTTGCGGAGGGCGGCAAGATTATAGATTCAACGCATGACGACCCACCGCGCGATAGTCGACGCGCTTTTCAAGTCTGCCGAGGGCGCCGAGTCTGTCGTGCTGGCGACTGTGGTGCGCGTGACGGGTTCGAGTTATGGCGGAGTCGGGACCCGCATGGTCGCGCGTGTCGACGGGACCACGGTCGGCATAGTGAGTGGCGGATGTCTCGAGAGTGATCTCGCCGAACATGCGCGCGAAGTTCACGTGAAGCGGAAGCCGCG
>JBPPMU010000078.1:0-2750 GCA_051306215.1 Gemmatimonadaceae bacterium
TTCTGCGAGAGATCTCCGTTTGCCACGGCAGTCGTGACCAGCGCGATGTTGCGGATCTGGCTCGTGAGGTTTCCGGCAAGCGTGTTCACGTTGTCGGTGAGATCCTTCCATGTACCGGCAACTCCCGGCACTTCGGCCTGACCTCCGAGGTTTCCTTCGGTTCCCACCTCGCGCGCCACGCGCGTCACCTCGGAGGCGAACCCTGAAAGCTGGTCGACCATCGTGTTGATCGTATTCTTCAGCTCGAGGATCTCCCCCTTCACGTCAACCGTCATCTTCCGAGTGAGGTCGCCGCGCGCCACCGCCGTCGTGACGTCGGCGATGTTTCTCACCTGCCCGGTGAGGTTCGACGCCATGAAGTTCACGTTGTCGGTGAGATCCTTCCATGTGCCCGCTACGCCCGGCACTCCGGCCTGGCCTCCCAGTCGTCCCTCGCTTCCCACCTCGCGCGCCACGCGCGTCACTTCCGAAGCGAAGACGGAGAGTGAGTCGACCATCGCGTTAATCGTGTTCTTGAGCTCGAGAATCTCCCCCTGCACATCGACAGTGATCTTGCGCGAGAGGTCACCCCGGGAGATGGCCGTCGTGACGTCGGCGATATTTCTGATCTGGCCAGTGAGGTTCGAGGCCATCGCGTTCACGTTGTCGGTGAGATCCTTCCATGTTCCGCCGACGCCCGGCACGCTCGCCTGCCCTCCGAGCTTTCCTTCGGTTCCCACTTCCTTCGCCACTCGCGTCACCTCGTCGGCAAACGACGAGAGCTGGTCGACCATCGTGTTTATCGTGTTCTTCAGCTCGAGCGTCTCGCCCCGCGCTTCGACCGTGATCGTCCTCGACAGGTCTCCCTTTGCGACAGCTGTCGTCACGTCGGCGATGTTTCTCACCTGGCCCGTGAGGTTCGACGCCATGGCGTTCACGTTGTCGGTGAGATCCTTCCACGTTCCGCCGACACCCGGCACACTCGCCTGGCCTCCCAGCTTTCCTTCGGTTCCCACCTCGCGGGCAACTCGCGTCACCTCGGCAGCAAATGCC
Organism: Gemmatimonadaceae bacterium; assembly: GCA_051306215.1. Classification (GTDB taxonomy): domain Bacteria; phylum Gemmatimonadota; class Gemmatimonadetes; order Gemmatimonadales; family Gemmatimonadaceae; genus UBA4720. The sequence goes on from JBPPMU010000078.1 coordinate 1,033, forward strand.
GAGAGCTGGTCGACCATGATATTGATCGTGTTCTTGAGCTCGAGGATCTCGCCGCGCGCGTCGGCGGTGATCTTCCTCGACAGGTCTCCGCGCGCAACGGCCGTCGTCACGTCGGCAATGTTTCTCACCTGGCCCGTGAGGTTCGAGGCCATGAAGTTCACGTTGTCGGTGAGGTCCTTCCACGTTCCGGCGACGTCGGGCACTTCCGCCTGGCCGCCGAGCAGTCCTTCGGTTCCAACTTCCTTGGCGACTCGCGTCACCTCGCCGGCGAAGATCCGGAGCGAGTCGACCATCGCGTTGATGGTTTCCTTCAGCTCGAGAATCTCCCCCTGCACGTCGACGGTGATCTTGCGGGAGAGATCTCCCTTCGCGACTGCAGTCGTCACGTCGGCGATGTTTCGGATCTGGCCGGTGAGGTTCGACGCCATCGCGTTAACGTTGTCGGTGAGGTCCTTCCACGTACCACCGACTCCAGGCACTTCCGCCTGTCCACCAAGCTTTCCTTCGGTTCCGACTTCCTTCGCCACGCGCGTCACTTCCGAGGCGAACGAGCTGAGCTGATCGACCATCGTGTTGATGGTGTCCTTGAGCTCGAGAACCTCGCCCTGTGCGTCAGCGGTGATCTTCCGGGAGAGATCTCCCTTCGCGACCGCGGTAGTCACGTCAGCAATGTTCCTCACCTGGCCGGTGAGGTTCGACGCCATGAAGTTCACGTTGTCGGTGAGGTCCTTCCACGTACCTGCAACGCCCGGCACGTTCGCCTGCCCGCCGAGTTTTCCTTCGGTTCCCACCTCGCGGGCAACGCGCGTCACCTCCGACGCGAATCCTGAAAGCTGCTCGACCATCGTGTTGATTGTGTTCTTCAGCTCGAGCGTCTCGCCACTCGCCTCGACCGTGATCTTCCGCGCGAGATCTCCTCGCGAAATAGCCGTTGTCACGTCGGCGATGTTTCTCACCTGGCCGGTGAGATTCGATGCCATCGCGTTCACGTTGTCAGTCAGATCCTTCCACGTTCCACCGACGCCAGGCACGTTCGCCTGCCCGCCGAGCATTCCTTCGGTTCCAACTTCACGCGCCACGCGCGTCACTTCCGATGCGAACGAGCTGAGCTGGTCGACCATCGTGTTGATCGTGTTCTTGAGCTCGAGGATTTCACCCTTTGCGTCTGCCGTGATCTTTCTCGAGAGGTCGCCGCGGGCAACCGCGGTGGTGACGTCTGCGATGTTCCTCACCTGGCCCGTCAGGTTCGAGGCCATGAAGTTCACGTTGTCGGTGAGGTCTCTCCACGTTCCCGCGACGCCCGGCACATTCGCCTGTCCGCCCAGCCGCCCTTCGGTGCCGACCTCTCGCGCAACGCGTGTGACCTCGGCCGCAAAGGCGCCGAGCTGGTCGACCATTGTGTTGACGGTGGTGCCGATCCTCAGGAATTCACCCTGCACCATCTTGCCGTCTATCTCGAGCACCATTCGCTGGGCGAGATCACCCTCGGCCACCGCGGTGAGCACGCGGGCTACTTCGGTCGTGGGAGAGACGAGATCCGTGATGAGTGCGTTGATCGAGCTTGTTATCGTCGCCCATCCGCCCGCAGCGCGGCCGATCGATGCACGCTCGTTCATCTGCCCTTCGCGGCCGATCGTCGTCGATACCCTCACCGCCTCGGAGGCGAGTCGCTCGTTCCGCTCCGCGATCCCGTTGAACGCTGCCGAGATGTCGTCGAG
>JBPPMU010000079.1:0-15116 GCA_051306215.1 Gemmatimonadaceae bacterium
AGGTCGAGCATGAAATTCATCAGCGCGCGTACGAGCCGCGCGCCCGCTCCGCGAAAGACGATGAAGCCCGAGCCGCTGATCTTCGCTCCCCGCTCGAAGTCTATGAGGCCCAGCGAGACGCCTACCTCCCAGTGCGGTTTCACTCCGTCGTCTGCGCGCGGAGTTCCCCACGACCTTATGTGGCTGTTGTTCTCCTCGCCGCCTTCGGGGACGTCATCGAGCGTGACATTTGGCAGCTCGAGAAGGGCGTTCTCGAGGTCGCTCTCAAGGGTTGCGAGCTCGCCTTCGAGCCTGGCGATCTCTTCACCGAGCGTGCGCGACTGGGAGAGGAGATCATCAGCGCTTTCTCCGGACCGCTTCCGCCGTGCCACTTCCTGCGTGATAGCGTTTCGCGCGGCCTTCCGCTCCTCGGCGGCCTGGATCAGGCCCCGCCGCTCGACGTCTACATCGCGCGCCCGATCGATGAACGGCGCAAGCGCGTCGAGCTTGCCGCGACGACGCATCCCCTCGCGAAGCAGCTCGATATGCTCCCGGACCATGCGCAGGTCGTGCATAGGTCAGCGCGTCGGGATGCCGGGCTCGAAGGACCTGAAACCGCAGTTGGGATCGAGAACGGTCTGGACACTGATCGCCCGGCTCGCGGTGACGACCGAGTCGACAGTAATCTTCGTGTAGATGTATGGCGAGATGTCGAACTGGCAGGCGTCGCCGGGGCCGTTGCGCACCGACTGCGAGACAACTACCTCCCCGGGCGAAAGTACGATCGCCGAATCCGCGTAGTTCCCGCTTGGCGCGATCGTGAGGTCGTCGAATGTGCCCGGAACCTTGCGCAATCCAACGCGCCGGGCGGAGTTGATTAGAGTTACGACCTTCTGGACCGGATAGACTATCACCCGCCCCTCTGCATCGAGGTCGAAAGCGACGTCGAAGTTGCCATTTCCGTCGACTCGGACGGCGGTGCGCACGTACGTGTTGATGCCACTCGGAAACGCCGCCGGCGTGCCTGTCAGGGCAAAAACGTCGTACACGTCGGCAATCGTGGGAAGCTGCGCGCGCAGAAGATTCGGGTCGCCGCAGGCGGTAAGAATAGAAGCGCAGGCGACCAGCGCCAGCGCGAGTTTACGAGGGGTCATAGCCTGCATTGAAGGAAGTGGGCCGACATCGTCGTCCCGGTTTCGATAATACCTTGTAACTCGTGCCAGTTCAAGCGAATACGCTTGACTAGATTTCCGGCGATGTCCAGATTCGCAACACTTTTCACGGGAGCTTGATGCCGACCATCCGCGACCTCACAGTCGCCATTCGACGACGGCCCGGCATCGAAGCCGTCGTAGTGCTCGGCCGCGACGGGCTTCTGATTGACAGCCAGGCAACGATCGATGTCGACGCCGAAGGTTTGGCAGCCAGAGTGCCTGGAATCGTTGCCTCGGCAGATGAAATCGGGGCCACAACCGGTCGCGGGCCGCTGCGCATCGCCCTCATCGAGCAGGAGCAGGGTTACGCCATCGTTTCCTCGATCGGGGACGACGCCCTTCTCTGCGTCCTCACAACGCACTCCGCGGACCTCGGCAGCCTCCTCTATGAGGTTCGCCGGCATCGTGAATCAATAGCGCGGCTTTTCTAGGCAGGATGATGCACCATCAGGGAGAAGACCGGCACATTCTCGTCGCCGATGACGAAGCGCACATCGGGCGGATCATCAAGATCAAGATGGAGCAGGGTCCGTTCAGGGTCACGCTCGCATTTGACGGGCAGGAGGCGATTGATGCCCTGGAGCAGGGGGACAAGGTCGACCTCGTCGTGCTCGACCTCATGATGCCGCGGCTCAGCGGGCTCGATGTCCTCGACCGCATCAGGTCGAATGAGGCTCTAAGTGACCTGCCGTGCGTCATCCTGACAGCGGCTGGACACGAGGAGTACGAGAGGAATGCGAGGGCGAGCGGAGCAACGGCATTCCTCACCAAGCCGTTCAGCCCGAAAAAGCTGTATTCGCTGATTGCGAGGCTGACGGGCGTCGAGGCAGACGAATCGGCCGGAGACGACTGAATGAACCGGTGGGTGGTGATTCTCGCGGGGGGAATCGGGTCGAGGTTCTGGCCGCTCAGCACGCCCGCCAGGCCGAAGCAGCTTCTTCCTCTGGTGAACGCGGAGCCCTTGCTGGTCAATACGCTGACCCGTCTCGCTGATATCGCGCCGCCCGGTCGAACGCTGATTCTCACGAACGCCTCGCTGGTCGAAGCAATATCGGCGGCGGCTCCGTCGATTCCAGGTGAGAACATCGTTGCCGAGCCGAAGCCCGCAGGGACCGCCGCAGCCCTCGCATGGGCAGCACGCGAGATCGAGCTGCGGAGCGGCCCCGAAGCGACGATGATCTGCGTACATGCCGACTGGGCAATCGCGGACGACGCAGGCTTTCGCGAAGCACTGATCGCTGCCGAGCGAGTCGCGCTCGAGGAACGTGCGCTGGTTACTGTCGGCATTGTGCCCACCCGCGCTGATCCCGGATTCGGCTACATCCAGCCCGGGCCCGCGACGGACGGCGGAGCCCGCGAGGTTCTCCGCTTCGTCGAGAAACCCGAGCGCGCCCGGGCGGAGTGGATGCTGCACGAGGGGTATCTCTGGAATTCGGGTATATTCGTCTGGCGAGTGACTGACTTTCTCGCTGAGGTCCGCGCCCACACGCCGGAAGTTGCAGTCGCGCTTGCGGAGAAGGCTCCTGCCGGGCTTGCCGCCTTCTTCGATGCGGTGACTCCCGTGTCAGTTGACAACGGCGTTCTCGAGCGAAGCAGCCGCGTGAGAGTTGTCTCCGGTGACTTCGGCTGGGACGATGTAGGGACGTGGGCGGCGCTCAGGCGCGTCAAGCCGGAAGACGCGACTGGCAACGTGGTGAGCGGGCGCGTTCATACCGTCGACTCGACCGGCAACGTCGTGCACGCTGAAGGGAATGCTGTCGTAATGTATGGCGTCAAGGACCTCGTCGTGGTGACACGGGGCGGACTCACTCTTGTCACAACGGCCGACAAGTCGGCGGACCTCAAGACATTGATCGACTCCCTTCCCGGCGACCTTCGCGATCCAGCATGAAGCGGCTTTATCTGTATGACGACGCTAAGGCACGCGAGTTCGCGCCTTTTGCCCTGACCCGCCCGATTTCCGAGCTGAGAGCCGGCGCTGAGCTGATCCGCCTGAGATGGGAGGGTGCGGCCAGGGCAAGCGCTTTCGGTTTCATCGCGGCACCACATCTGGCTGACTTCGAGGAGTTCAATTCACCTCCGGCGGTAAAGGGAGATTCGACGATTCCGGCGGGTTCTGTCATAGTCAACTCGCGTTTCGTCGTCGCCCTCGATTCACGCATTGACGAAACCAGCCTCGCGTTCATCGCGGATGGCTCCATTTGCGCGGTCCGCGTCAGGAAGTCCACTGACATCGCCGCGCTGTTCGATGGGACGCAGGATCTCGCGGCGCTGGTTCCTGCGGGTGCAGTGCCGACAGAAATTCGCGGCAGGTGGCTGCGCGATGTGTGGGACCTCGTCGGCGACCTTCAGATACAGCTGAGCGAGGATGTCCCGCTCATCGGGTCGAGGCTGTCCGGCGCGGCAATAGAGAACGCGACGATAATCGGGAAGCACCGCATATACATGGAGACTGGCGCGCGGATAGAGCCGTTCGTCGTGCTCGACGCATCTGACGGCCCGATACTCATCAGGCGCGGCGCGACGATCGCGTCGTTCACGCGGATTTTCGGACCATGCTACATCGGCGAGAACACACACGTTGCGGGCGACTCGATTCGCGGCTGCTCGATCGGCGATGTCTGCAAGGTCCAGGGAGAGATTTCCTCGACCGTGATGCTCGGCCACTCCAACAAGGGGCACACCGGTTTCGTCGGCAACAGCTATCTTGGGCGATGGGTGAATCTTGGCGCGGGCACCACGACGAGCAACCTCAAGAACACATACGGAACCGTCTCGCTCTGGACCCCCGGTGGCGTGCGTGATACTGGCTTGCAGTTCCTCGGCAGCCTGGTGGGCGACCACGCCAAGCTGGGGATCGGCACGATGCTAACGACGGGTTGCGTGGTAGGCGCCGGCGCGAACGTCTATGGCGCCGGTGTCACGCCGAAAGTCGTGCCGCCATTCGCCTGGGGCGCCCGCGAGCCGTGGGGACGAAACGATTTTTCACGGTTTTGCGAAGTTGCTGCACGGGTGATGGAGCGGCGTCACGTCTCGCTCACCGAAAAAGCAAAGTCGCAGCTCGCTGATGCGTATCGCGCCTGCGGAGATCCTGCGTGAAACTTTGTCTGCTCGGCAGCGGCAGCCGCGGTAACTCCGTGCTCATTCAGTCAGGACAGACGAGAATCCTCATAGATGCCGGGTTCGGTCCCCGCACCATCGCGAAGCGGCTTCTCTCGGTCGGCGTGAATCCATCGTCGATAGAAGCTGTCGTGCTGACGCACGAGCACACCGACCACTCGAAGGGAGTCAGGGCGGGGGCAGCCCGCTGGGGCTGGAAGGTGTTCGCGACGCGGGGAACCCAGAACGGCTGCGAGTCGCTCGCGGCGCACGGCGTCAACACGCTGGTGGCCAATGAGGTGTTGAAGGTAGGCGACGTTGAGATTTTCCCAGTGTCGATATCTCACGACGCCACGGAGCCGGTGGCAGTCATTGCCACCGACTCAACCACCGGAGTCCGCGCGGGGATCGTTTACGACCTTGGGGTGATGAGCGAGGGGGTTCAGCGGGCAATCGAGGGCATCGAGATCCTCGTCATCGAATCGAATCACGACGGCGAGATGCTCCGCAACGGACCGTATCCCGCCATGCTCAAGCGTCGCATCGCGGGAAATCGCGGTCATCTCAGCAATCGCGCAGCTGGAGGAGCTGCTGCCGCCTGCGCCCATCGCGGTCTTGCGCATGTCGTCCTCGCACACCTTAGCGAGACTAACAACACGCCCCGCGTTGCGGTCGAGGCGATGCGCAGGGCTCTTGTCCGCACAGCGTTCGCGGGAAGCGTCATCGCCGCACAGCAGGATGTGCCTTCGCAGGCAGTGGGTGCGGGCCGCTCGAGCTCGTTCGGCGCCGTTCAGCTTTCTCTCGGGCTCTGATCTTCAGCGAGCCGCAGGAAAGCGTCGCGCGGAACCGTCCTGACCGATAAGTTTGTCCCGTGCGTGTCTCCGTCATCCTCACCACTTACAATCAGCCGGCGCAGCTCGAGAAGGTGCTCTGGGGCTACGCCAGCCAGAGGGACGCGGACTTCGAGCTGATCGTCGCCGACGACGGCTCGGGCCCGGAGACTACCGATGTCGTCGACAGGGTGGCGCTGGCTGCCGGGCTCGAAGTCATTCACATCTGGCACGAGCACCGCGGATTCCGGAAAACCGAGATACTCAATCGCGCGATCGTCGCTGCAGGTTCCGACTATCTCGTCTTTTCCGATGGCGACTGCATTCCGAGAGATGATTTCGTCGCGACCCATGCCCGGCTCGCCCGTCCCGGATCCTTCCTCTCGGGCGGCTATCTCAAGCTTTCCCGCGAGGTGAGCGCACAGATCACGATCGCGTCAGTGAAGTCTGGTGATGTCACGCAGCCCGCGTGGCTGCGGGAGCGGGGATGGCATCCGGGCAAGAGGGCGCTCAGGCTGCTCAGGAACCGGCACCTGGCGCTGCTGCTCGACTCCATCACACCGACGCGGCGAACATGGAACGGGCACAACTCCTCAGCCTGGAAATCCGCGATCGTCAGGGCAAACGGATTCGATATCGACATGGGATACGGCGGGCTCGACCGCGCTCTGGGCGAGCGGCTCCTGAACGCCGGCGTGCGCGGCAGGCAGGTGCGGCACCGTACACCGTGTCTACACCTCCATCACGAGCGACCGTACGCGGATCCAGTGCGGTGGAAGCGAAATCATGACATCAGGCAACGGATTCGCCGCGGTCGTGAAATTCGCGCCGTTTTCGGAATAGCAGAGATGGGTATCGATGCTTCACTGCTCACCAGAAGACCCGGGCAGCTTCTGGGACCCGACCGCGGAGCAGTGCTGGCGAGGTGAGAGTCAGTTGCCGCGCGGCTTGCGAACCTCCGCGGCAAGCGCGCGCTCGATAGACGCGAAAAGGTCGCTGATATCCTGCTCGGTTGTCCTGAAGCCGAGGGTGCACATCCGGAGTGAGAACTTGCCGCCGAGCCGGGTGGAAGAGATGAGAAATCTTCCTTCCGACACGACGCGTGCGTTGACACGCTCGTTGAGCGAGTCGAGCGAATTTTCATCAACCGATTGCGGACGCGCGCGAAAACAGAGGATCCCGAACTGAGCCGGGCATAATATTTCGAAGTCGGGTGATGCCTCGACAAGAGACTCGAGCAGCCGGGCGCGATTCATTCCATCACCTATCGCGGCGGCGATCAGCTCAGTTCCGAAATATTTGACGGAGAACCAGATCTTGAGCGCTCTGGAGTAGCGAGTGAGCTGCACGCCCCGGTCGGCGAAGGTGACTTCCTCCTCTCCGGGCTCCACGTCCTTCAGGTACTCGGGCCAGATACGAAACGCATCGGTGAGCACTGCGGGATTCCTGACCATCAGGCAACCGCACTCAAACGGAACGAAGAGCCACTTGTGGGGATCGAGGGTGATGCTGTCCGCGCGCTCGATCCCGCTCAACAGTGACTTGCCTTCTCCGGTCAGTACGGCAAACCCCGCATAGGCCGCATCGACATGCAGCCAGATGTGCTCGCGAAGGCAGAGATCGGCGATATCGTGCAGTGCGTCAACAGACCCTGTATTCGTTGATCCTGCGTTCGCGACGACCATACACGGCGTCAGGCAGGCAAGGCGATCCGCAGCAATCAGCGACGAGAGGCTGTCAGCGCTCATCCTGAATTGCTCGTCAGTACCAGCGATCCTGACATTTTCCCTCGGCAGCCCTGCAATCCATGCGGCGCGCAGCACTGAGGAGTGGGCCTGTGATGAGGCATAAACAACCAGGCGCGAGATTTCAGCGCCATCCTGAACCGAGGCATGACGAGCCGCCACCATCGCTGTGAGGTTCGCCGACGATCCGCCGGAGGTGAGAAGTCCGGAAGCGCCGTCCGGCATGCCGATCCAGTCCCTTATCCATTCAAGGACTACCATCTCCACCTGATTCGGGCCGGCCGCCACCGGCCACACGCCGGCGTAGAAGTTGTAACCCGTCGCCAGCCAGTCGCCCATCAGCGCAGGGAATGTCGGGCAGCTGGGGACGTATGCCATGAATCCGGGATGAGGCTCGCGGGCATGGTACGGGAAGACATTCTGCCTTAGGGAAGCGATGATCGAATCGAACTCCATCGGCGACCGCGGAGCCGGCTCCATCAGTGCGGCATTCAACTCGCGCCGCGGAAGCGTGGCAAGTACGGGCTCTTCGCGAACTGACGCGAGATGGGTCGCAACGATGTCCGCGATCTCGTGCCCGAGACGCGTCATCGTCGCGAGGTCGAGATCGAGCGGAGAGCGCGGTGCGGCTGCCGGCGGTGCGCCGGCGTCAGAGGTCATGCAGCGGCTATCGCCGTGTCCGGAACGGAATCGAGTACACGCGATCGTCCCATGAGATCCCGAGCACTGCGCCGCCGGCCTCCGGAGCAATCTCGATGGTGAAGCGCTCGATGGGCCGCGGGAGCATTGTCTGTCTCATGGCGAATCTCGCGAGATCCCTTGACGCATCGTACTGCGTTCCCCACTGCCCGGTCTGAGTATTGATGATGAGCTGAGTCTCGGCGGCGGTCGGCAGCGACCACAACGTGTAACTGCCGGCGGGGACAACGGTCGTGCCGAACAGGAGGTCGGCGGAGGTTGTCAGGGTGGTCGCCGCATCGGCGCCCGTGCGCCATGGCTTTCCCCATTCGACCACCGAGCCCCATACCGTTCTTCCGCGTTTCATCGGCCGGCTGTACGCGATCTCTATGTCGGTTGCGCCGATCCGCGCGCGAACGGTGTCGCGCGGTGAAAGTCTTCCCGCTCTCCCCTGAGCCGCCTCGACCAACGCCCACCGCCTCGCAATGGCATCGAGGTCGACTCCCGAAGCGCGATGCGAGCGTGTCTTGACTGTCGTCGCCGTTGCGTCGAGGCTCGTTATGCGCCCACCAGCGTCGATGCTTGCGACTTCGATCCATCCAGGATTGAAGCTGCTGACGAAAACAACGGTGTCACGCGAGCTCCGGAGAAGAGCAACCGACGCGTTTGGGCCGGGCGTTGCGCCGAGTAGCGAGAGTTTCATGCTGTCTCGCCCGAGCGGTTGATTGCCCGCCAGAATCTGCTCATACAATCCCACCGCGGAGGGCAATCCCGGAATCGCCGGGACCGCCCTGCCGGTGAATTTTCTGGTTCCGGTGCTGACGGTGTCCGGCCTTCCGGACCTCTGCACCTCGACGCTCGCTGACGAATCGCCTATCAACGTGATCATCGAAAATGCGGGTGGAGCGTCTGCAGGCCCGTCCACACGCCGGGTTGCGATCGACATCCCGCGGAACCTTCCGGCATCGAGGTCGGCCACGTACCGCAGCACCTGCACCTGTGGAAACCGTGTCAGCACCTCACCCTCAAGCCTGTTCCCCGAGCGCGTGTACCGCTCGACGGCCACCGTATCATTGCCGAGCGTCGAGATGAACGCCCCGGAGACCGTTGGCGACTGGGCATCGGAGATCGACGCGACGAAAAATCCGCACGCTGCGGCAAGTATTCTGGCTGACATGAAGATCCCGGAGCTGAGTTCCCGACCGCAACATAGTGCTCGCGGGGCCGCTGGCGCGCAACAACCGCCTCAGCTCAAACCCTCGCTCCCCCCCCACAGCGGGACTGCCACACCGCCGGCATCTTCATAGAACTTCACGCTGCCCGGAGCAAAGATCTTCGCGAGCATCAGGACCTGCCCGGTGTGCGTCGAGAAGTGTTCGACCACGTGGTAGACTGCCCCGATGACCGTGGTTTCCCTGCCCTGTATCGTTCGCGGCTCGGAGAGTTGACTCTCCGAAAGCCCGGCCAGCACTTCGTCAGCATCGGCGACTGCTCTGTCGAGCAGCGCCACCAACTCTCTTCCCGTCGATCCACCTCGGGCCGCAAACTCTGAAGCCCTGTCGCGCTCGGTTTGCGCTCCGCCCACTCCACCTACGATCCACTGGCGGATGTTTCCGGAGAGATGAAGCAGAAGATTCCCTATGCTGTTCGACTCCTCGGCAGGGCGGCGCCAGATGATTTCGTCTGGCAGCGACTCGACTGCGATCCTGATTTTCGCGGGATACTCGCAGGCCAGATAATAGCGCGAGCGCTCGATGAAACTGTGGCCGGTCATGCGTGGAAATCTATTCGACTACGGAGAGCACCACCGGGTTCGAGAGGTAAATGACCTTTTCCTGGCGTCTCGAATGAAGAATCCTCATGAACCAGTTCTCGCCTTTCCATTCGCCGCCGTGCTCGAGAACCCACCTTCCGAGCTTCGTCACGTCGTCAGGTGCCATCCTCAGGCACCCGTGTGAATCGGCGGAGCCCAGGCTGCCGATATCCCCGGTGCCATGGATATAGTAGTCGGGCTCCTTGAAGAAGATCTTCACAACCTTCATAGGATTCCCCGGCTCTCCCGGTCCCTTGGCCGTTTTGTTCTTCGCCCATTCAGACGGCGGGGGGCGCCAGCTGGGGTTCCAGTGGAGCTTCCGGATGTTGAACTCACCCTTCGGTGTCGGGTAGGGTTCCTTGCCGTCGGCGATGTCGAACATCAGCGTCACCGTATCTGACTCGTACACATAGAGGATCTTGTCAGACAGGTCAGCTACAAGCCGGAATGGAGCTGCGGCCTCCGCCTTGCCGCCCCCGCTCGAAATACCGGACAGGGACATGCCTCCGGTGGTTGTCACAACCGCCGCCGTCAGTGCCGCAACAACCACCCCGCTTCTCAGAAGTCTATTCATCACCGTTTCTCATCGTTATCAGTTGATACCGGCGATTAATGCAAGCGATGGACCAGATGTTTGGCGTCAGCGGACGGCACCTGGAGAAATGATTTCTTCCTCGAGTATCCGATGGAGCTCGCGGTTGTGGCCGCCGTCACGTGTTGCATCGGCGTCGCTCGTCATCACCACCACCAGGTCCATGCCGGGAACGACAAAGATGAACTGGCCCCCGTATCCCCACGCGTAATGGATTGCCTGTCCGCCCGCTGACCTCATCCACCAACCGTATCCATAGCGGTTACCGTTGAACGGGGACACAGTTCGGGGAACGAACGAGCTGTCAACCCATGCCGATGGCACGATGCGCCGACCTTCAATCTCACCGCGGTGCAGGTAAAGGGCGCCGATCTTCAGCATGTCGCGCGGCGTCAGGTACATGTCGTTCCCACCGAAGTAGATCCCCTGGGGATCGCGCGGCCACTGCCCCAGCTCGATCCCCAACGGCTCTGCAAAGTGCTCCTGGGCAAAACGGTGTGTGCTCATCCCCGTCGCGCGGGTGATTATCGCCGACAGGAGGTGAGTGCTGCCCGTGCTGTAGAGCATGCGCCCGCCGGGTTCGGCTACCATCGGGCGGGAGAGAGCGTTACGCACCCAGTTCGAGCTCTGGACCCATCCTCCGTAGTTGCCGAAGCTCGTTGGCTCGAGCCCCGCCTGCATCGAGAGCAGCTCGCCAACGGTGATCGACCGCTTGAGCGAGTCGAGGCCTCGCGTCTCGGCGGGCAGCAGCTCGCCGATCGTCTGGTCAGTTCCGCGAATCTTTCCCTGCGCCATCGCAATGCCGGTCAGCGCGGAGATTATGCTCTTCGAGGCGCTCTTAATGTTTGTTCGACGGTCGGCTGCGCCGGCACCGTAGTACTCCTCACGGACGACGCTGTCCTTCCATTGCACGATGAAAGAGCGTAGCCGCGGAAGCTTCGACGCACGCTCGTACGCGTTCGCGAGGCGGGATGTGTCGAGGGCAATCCTGGAGGACGAGGTTTTCCCCTCTCGAGCACCTGAATCATTGCGCGCATCGGCGCCTGAGCAGGCGGCAATCGCTGAAAGTGCAATCAGGGATACGAAGTGAGGCATTCCTGAAATTAATCGTCGTCACATCCGTTCAGTGGGAATCGACCATCGAATGAGAGTACGGGCGGCAAGAGCAGGGTCCACAGATGACACTGATGTGGCACTGATGACACTGAGGGTTTTTGTAACTGCAACAACAAAAGGCGGAGCCGCTTTCACGGCCCCGCCTCCTGCTGCAAGCGCATGTGCGGCTAGTACATCCCGCCCATTCCGCCCGGCGGGCCACCCTGGCCACCGCCGCCGTTCTTCTCTTCCTTCTTCTCGACGATCAGTGCTTCGGTCGTGAGCAGAAGTCCCGCGATCGACGCAGCGTTCTGAAGAGCGGTGCGCGTAACCTTGGTCGGGTCGATGACGCCGGCCTCGACAAGGTTCTCGTACTCGTCAGTCAGAGCGTTGTAGCCGTAGTTCGGCTCCTTCGAGTTGCGGACCTTCTCGACGACGATTGAAGCTTCTCCACCGGCGTTCTGAACGATCATGCGGATCGGCTCCTCGATCGCCCGGCTGACGATGCCGACGCCGATCTGCTCGTCAGCATCCTCGAGCTTGAGCGACTTCAGCGCCTTCTGCGCGCGCACGAAAGCAACTCCGCCGCCGGGGACGATTCCCTCTTCCACCGCAGCTCTGGTGGCGTGAAGGGCGTCCTCGACGCGAGCCTTCTTCTCCTTCATCTCGCTCTCTGTCGCCGCGCCGACATTGATGACCGCAACACCGCCCGCGATCTTCGCAAGGCGCTCCTGCAGCTTCTCCTTGTCGTAATCCGAGGTCGTCTTGTCGATCGCTGCCTTGATCTCCTTGATGCGTCCCTGGATCTTGTCGTCTTCTCCGCCACCGTCGATGAGCGTCGTGTTGTCCTTGTCGACGACGATCCGCTTGGCGCGGCCGAGGTCGGTGACGACGGCATTCTCGAGCTTGAAGCCGACTTCCTCACTGATGACCTGACCGTTCGTCAGGATCGCGACGTCCTGCAGCATCGCCTTGCGGCGGTCGCCGAAGCCGGGCGCCTTCACTGCGCAGACACGGAGCGTTCCCCGAAGCTTGTTCACGACGAGAGTCGCGAGCGCCTCACCCTCGATGTCCTCTGCGATGATGAGCAGCGGCTTGCCGAGCTGGGCGACCTTCTCGAGGATCGGGAGGAGATCCTTCATCGACGAGATCTTCTTGTCGTGAATCAGGATCATCGCGTCTTCGAGAACCGCTTCCATTTTCTCGGGATCGGTAACGAAGTACGGCGAGAGGTAACCGCGGTCGAACTGCATTCCCTCGACCGTCTCGAGCGTCGTCTCGAGGCCCTTTGCCTCTTCGACAGTGATGACGCCGTCCTTGCCCACCTTCTCCATCGCCTCGGCGATCAGATCGCCGATTTCCTTGTCGTTGTTGGCGGAGATCGAGCCTACCTGGGCGATCTCCTTCTTGCCCTGCGTCACGACGCTCATTTTCTTGAGCTCCTCGACGACTGCAGTGACTGCCTTGTCAATGCCACGCTTGAGCGCCATCGGGTTCACACCTGCCGTGACGTTCTTGAGGCCTTCACGGAAGATCGCCTGCGCAAGCACTGTCGCGGTCGTGGTGCCGTCTCCGGCGAGATCCGAAGTCTTCGTCGCAACTTCCTTCACCATCTGCGCGCCCATGTTCTCGAGGGGATCCGAAAGCTCGATCTCCTTGGCCACTGTGACGCCGTCCTTGGTGACGGTTGGTGCGCCGAACTTCTTGTCGATGACGACGTTCCTGCCCTTCGGTCCGAGGGTGACCTTCACCGCTTCGGCCAGCTGGTCGACACCGCGCTTCAGTGCAGCGCGCGCGTCAACGTTGAAATGGAGTTCCTTGGCTGCCATGGATCGGTATTCCTGTCGTTACGGTTAGCTGACGACCGCGAGCACATCGGCTTCGCGGAGAATCAGGAGCGGCTCATTGTCGATCGTGACTTCGGTCCCGCTGTACTTTCCGTACAGAACCTTGTCGCCGACCTTGAGCTCCATGGGAACGCGCTTGTCCTTCTCGTAGCGCCCTGGGCCGACCGCGAGTACTTCGCCCTGCATGGGCTTTTCCTTGGCGGTGTCGGGGATGAAAAGTCCACCGCGCATCTGCTCGGTTTCCTCGAGGGCACGGACGACTACACGGTCCGCGAGGGGTGATACGCTGCTGCTTGTCTTTGTTGCCATATTGTGCATCCCTCCTGCTGAGAATGGCATGAAAATGGGGTCGTTAGCACTCACGCATGCAGAGTGCTAACGACCCCAAACCTACCCGATTGGAGGGCTCAATTCAACCCGTCCCGCTGATGGGACGGCCAGTGAGGCGAGGGCGTCTAGGCGGAGAGCAGCCGGTACCCGATCATCACCCCCTTCAGGGTGAGAAAAGGGTCTACCTGGTCGAACGACTCGCACCAGGGCTGGAGCGTCGCAGCCAGGCCGCCAGTGGCTATCACTATGGGGGAATCCACCTTCCACTCATCCTTGATCCGCTTTACGAGGCCATCTATGGAATCCGCCGCCCCGTAGAGAACACCGGAGCGGATACACTCGTCGGTGCGAGTCCCTATCACCTTTTTCGGTGGAATGATCTCGGTCGCCGAGAGTTGTGAAGTCCTGCGGAAAAGCGTCTCAGCCGACGAGCTGACGCCGGGCTGAATGATGCCGCCGATGAACGCTCCGTCGGCCGTGATGCAGTCATAGGTGGTCGCTGTGCCGAGGTCGACTACGATCGCGTCCCGCTTATGGAGGATGCTGGTGGCGAGCGTATTGGCGATGCGGTCAGCCCCCACGGTGAATGGCTCGTCAACCTCGAGCCTGATCGGGAGGGAAGCCCGGGCGTCGATCATCCTCGGCGCCGAGCCGAAGCAGGTTTCACAGGCAGCGGCGAGTGTCTGCGTCACCGGCGGCACGACAGAGCAGATAGCCGTTCCGTGCACGGACCCCGAGTCAATCGACCCGGACTGCAGAATCGAGCGAAGCAACAGTGCGAACTCATCTGCCGTCCGGGGCAGGCCCGTGGTAAACCGCCAGTGCGAGCGCACTTCGTCTCCCTCGAAGAGCGCCGCCGTGGTTTCCGTATTGCCTACATCGAATGTGAGGATCATTTGACCTGGTCGAGGACTAGTGAGCCGGAGCTGAATCTGGCGACGGAGTCAGCGAGCGCAACACGAAGCTCCCCGGCGGGCGTGATGCCCTCGACGATTCCCCGTGCGGGCTCTGTGCAGGCTCGCCCGCGCGCGAGGTCCCTTGCATTCCATTCTGCAAGCTCGATTTCGCTGAGGAAACCCGTCGCGGCCGCGGCGGACCGGATCGCCGGGATCAGATCGCCAAGAACTTCGACCCGCGCGATTCCGGAATCGAGCGAGCCAGCGAGCGGAACGTCGTCGGGCATCCTCACATTCACTCCGACGCCTATCGCGATCCACTCGAGCCGACGCTCCCGCCATCGTGCCTCAATGAGAATTCCGCCCAGCTTCCTGTCGTCGACATAAAGATCGTTTGGCCACTTCACTCTCACCGGCTCGGGCGCGAACCTGTCAAGCGCCCGGGCCGACCTGAGGCCGACGCGGAGCGAGAGAACCTGGAGCCCTGAAGTGTCGGCGGGCCGCTCGACGATCGTTATCCACAACCCTGTTCCGGCCGGCGAGCTCCACTCCGCAGCTCCCCTCCCGCGGCCTGCGGTCTGGACGTCCGCGAGCACAAGCGTTCCTGCTCCTGCACCGTCGTTTCCAAGCCTGTGCGCGATGTCAAGCGTTGACGTCGCGCGCTCCCGCAGCTCGACCGCGGGAAGGTCGAGCAACTCGGCAAGCTCGCGCGCGTCGAGTCCGTCGAACCTGTATGCCTCAGCCACGCAGGTAGAGGAAGGCCAGCACCGATACTCCGAGAATGACGCGGTAAAGCGCAAAGATGCCATAGCTGCGCGTGCTCACGTACCGGAGAAGCACAGCGATCGCGAGCCAGCTGCTAAGCGCCGCAGAAACTACGCCCACTATCACCTGAATCCCGAGATCGTCCTGCAGCAGGACCTCGCGTCCCTTGAGGACGAGCGCGGCAGCGATCACCGGCATGCTCATCAGGAAGCTGAAGACTGCCGCTGACTGCC
>JBPPMU010000080.1:0-6210 GCA_051306215.1 Gemmatimonadaceae bacterium
AGTTCTTCCATCAGGTACGCGTACGACAAACCGTGGAAGCCGTAGCGTTGAACGCCCCGCGCGTCGAAGCGTCGGGGAATCGGCACCAGCTTCGCGACCCTCGGCATGGTCTGGTGAAACGCGGTGTCGAAACACACCACCTGCGGGAGCCGGGGATGCCGCCGCAAGAACGCCTCGATCAGGGCAATCTCGCCCGGCAAATGATCGGGCGCGTAGGGCGTGATCCGGTGCAGTTCCGCCAACAGCGCCGGTGTGACCGGCTCGGGTTCAAAACGTTGCAGGCCGTGCACGACGCGGTGTCCCACGGCCGTGACCGACGCAAAGATCGGCTGGGCCTCCAGCCAATCCAACAAGGCACCCACGGCCGCGCCGCGGTCGGCGGCGCCCAGGGGGCGCGCGGTCCGCGGTGTGCCGGCCGGATCGCTGACGCTGAACGTCGCATCGCTCACGCCGATGCGATCGATCTTGCCGTCGAGTCGTCGCCGCAGCGTGTCGCCTGCCTCGTACACCGCGAACCGAATGCTCGACGACCCGCCGTTGAACACCACCACGCAAGGCACGGCCACCCCATCGACGTGCGTCTCCACATTGCAGGATGGCCCATCCCGACCGACCGGCGATGTGCAAAAGCGGACAGTCCCTTCGCGCTCCCTGGCGGCAAGAGGGGCACGAGGACGCTGGGACCCGGCATCAGGACCGCAGCCACGGCTGGGTTAGAAGAACCCGACGAATCCAGCCACCACGTACAACACGGCCGCGATCCCGGCGGCTGCGAAGTTGTAAGGGGCCGCGTAGCGCAGATATTTGGCGTGGTCCGCGCGCGCGATGTTCGACGCCATATTGGTCATTCCTGCAACAGGGGAAGTGACGTCGCCGAACGTGCCTCCGGTGATGACGGCAGCAACGCACAGCGGAACGCTGGCACCAGCAGACACCGCCAAAGGAATCGCGAACGGCATGATGAGCGAAGCGGACCCCCAACCTGAGCCAATGACGTAGGTGACCGAGGCCGAGAGGATGAAGAGCGTCACCGCAACGCTCCAGTTCGGCAGGGCACCACCCACCAGGTTCTGGATGAACACGTTCATCCCAAGTTCCTGCGAGACGGCGGCCAGCGGCCAGGCGATCGCCAGGATCACCAGGGTCGGCATGATGTCGTTCCCACCGGAGATGAAGTCAGTGACCATCTCCTTGATGCCGTACTTCTGCAACGCGTAGACGATGGCCGTCACGAAGATCGAGATGAAGAGCGCGACGAGCATCGCCCTGTTCGGCTCGGTATTCGTGATCGCCCAACGCACCGAGGCGTCGCTCGACTGTTGCGGCCCGAGGAACCAGAAGAAGAAGATGCTCAGCGCAATGACCGTCAGCATCGGAATGACGAGATTCACGAGTCTTGGCTCGATCACGGGCACGGGAGCGTCCATCGTCATGCCCGCCTCGGCAGGCGGCGTGTGAGACGCTGGTGCGGCAGGGCCCCGCTTCCCCTCGCGGGAGGTCCGGAACATCGAGAGAAACGTGATTGCGATCACGGCGAGGCTGAAGAACTCGAGCGGAATGGCCTTGAGCCAGATGGAGTAGGCGGTGGCCTGATCACTGATTCCGGCGCTCTTCAGGCCAATGGTAATGATCGCCAGGTTGAATCCCACGAATGTGGTTGCGATCGGGATGAGTTCGACGACTGGGCTTGCCGTGTTGTTCAGCATGAACGCAAGGCGCTCACTGGCGATCCCGTGCTTCTCTGCAAGCGGTCGCGTGATGGACCCAGCGCCGACGATTCGGAAGCCACAGTCAATGAAGGTCACCGGAATGAGCGCCCACAGCACGTAGAACGCGCCCTTCTGGCTTGCCACGTGCTCGCCGGCCAGGGCCGAGAACGCTTGAATGCCGCCCGACTTCTTGATGATGCCCATCAAGCCGCTGAACAAGTAGAGGAAGAGGAGTACTTGAAGGCTGTCCTTGTCTGTGAGCGTGCTGACGATCTGATCCACAGCCGTTTCAAACCCGCCGGTGATCCGCCGGTCCAGCAGATACCCACCCAGCAACAAGCCGGCAAGCAGCGACGGAACAATTCTCTTGGACCAAATCGCGATGGCAATGGTGAGAAGCGGGGGCAAGACGGATAGCCACGTCATGGCCATGCACATCCTCTAGTCATGTCTGACATATGTGCGCTGCATGGGAGAGTTGTGCTTCGTGTCCGCCTAACGTTTTCGTCTCCGGATCTTCGGCCTTGCGTTCAGATCAACTCCGCGAGATTCTGCAAATGAGTAGAGGTCAACGACGGCCCTGAGCATGCGCGAAACCGGATCCGCGGCCATACTGCGGCCGCAAGTTCCGCGACCGTGAATGAGCTTGTGGCGTAGTTCAAAGGCCGTTGAAAATTTGTCCCACTCATTGATAACCGTGGCAAGGCCAGGGAAATGCCGGTCATGGAGCTGACGCTCATGCTTCCAGAGTTCCTTGTACTTCTTGAGGCCGTACGTGGCATTCAGTCGATCGCGAACGTCCACGTTTGGACTTTGGCCAAGCATGAGAATGGTTCGGCCGATGGTCCACTCGACGTTTGCCGCTGCGAGAAGCACAGCGATCATCGGCTCACGCCTAAGCGTTTCTTTGATCCGACGCTCCTTCATGTCCTTACGGTCAGAAACGAAGAACATCGACGGCTCCCTGAACACCGAAACTAGGAGACCATTCCCAGCAACGCCGCGTCACGTTCGGCATCTGGCAAGGCTGCCAGCTGCATCAATTGAACGGTATCCTCACCGGTGAGGTACCGGGCGCGGGGCACGTCGGAGGTGAGCCCAGTCGCGGATGTCCGTTCGCGTTGCGCCGGGCTCCACGACCGCCACACGGATCCCCCAGGGTGCAAGTTCGACTCGGAGCGAATCACTCAGCGCTTCGAGCGCGAACTTAGAAGCGTTGTAGATCGACGCGAATGGGAAACTGAGCCTCCCGTTGATCGAACTGATGTTGACGATGCGGCCCCTTGCCTGCCTCACCAAGGGAAGGAAGCCCTGAATCGTCGCAATGACTCCCGACACGTTCACCCGGAATACGTGGTCGATCACATCGATTGGTGTCTGTTCCAAGGGTCCGAACCAGGCGAGTCCGGCATTGTTGACCAGCCCAGCGAGGCCATGACCTGTCGTGAGTCGTTCCACCTCGGCTCGGGCCATCGCAATGCTCTCGACGCTGGCAACATCGAGGATCACTGGCGTTAGCTCACGGCCGGCCGCGGCCCTGAGGTCATCGCCATCCTGCCGACGGCGCACACCGGCCAGCACCGAAAAGCCCCGTTGAGCCAGAGCCAACGCCATACTGCGTCCGAGGCCGCGCGAAGAGCCGGTAATGAGAACGAAACGCTGTGCCATGGCTGTGGCTCCAGGATGTAGGGACGCGGTCTCGTGCCGTCTAACGACCTGCCGATCACCTGCCGGCGCGCCGCGCCGGCAGGTGCATCGGCGTGTTATGCGGTGCGCATGCCAGAGCTTGGCTGACGGACTCCGACACCGGCATCGACCGCACGTGCCGCCCGCTGGACATAGGAGATGAACTCCTCGGGGGGCAACTCGGCCGTAGCCTCGTACATCGCGTCACGGACACTCCGCACCCACGCCATGCAATCCAACCCTGCGTCGCCTTCGGCGACCTGTCGCTTATCGGTCTTGAGTGTCATCGGATGCCACCTCCCGGGGCGAATGAATCGCGATCACCTTATAGCCGGATTCGAGATTCACGGCATTGAACTGTCGAATCTTGTCGAACCGCACGATGTGCCGGAAGTTCCAGCTGACCACGATGTCGGCGTCGGCCACCGTTGCCAAGGCGATGTGGAGCATGTCGTTCCGAAACCGGACCGGCACGATCTGATGCGCCGCATACCGAGCCGCCAAGTCGAGCGCGTCAGACGAAAGTTCGATGGCGGGTCCAGCCAGCGGGTGCAATTCGGCGTAGAGCGCGCGGACGTTCTCAGGGGCGTTCTCGAGCTCAGCGGCCAAGAGCACTGAGAGGAACGGCCGCAATCTTCCAGCCCGAAAATCGGCGACCAAGGCGCGCGACCAACGGGAAAACTCGGGGTCGAAGTAGCCGCCGAGCACGGACGTGTCGACGTAAACGCGTGATAGGCGCATTCTCTAACTTACCGCGATTCCGAGGCGTCCGCATAACGTTCAAGTTCTGCTGCAAGCACATCCAATAAATGCGAGCGAAGCGTGCTACAGAAAAGTGATTGACAGCAGCAACGAATGTTATGCTGCTGCGAGGGTACAGACCGGGTACATAGGTAACAGAGTAGTCCAGCAACATGGGTAACACTCCTTCTAAACTGCGCGGCCTCTCTCGAGTTGGCGAGGATGCCGATGCCCTGGTTGGAGACTGCCCCTGTGGAAGAAAGATTGCGGTTCATTGAGGACGCGCGAAGCGACCGCTTCAGCATGGCCGAGTTGTGCGCCCGCTACGGCGTGAGCCGTCGGGTCGGCTACAAGTGGATCGAACGGTTTCAAGAGGAAGGACGGCGCGGACTGCAGGATCGCAGTCGGGCGCCGCATCACTGCCCGCATCGGATCAACCCCGAACTCGCCGAGCTGCTCTGTGCAATGCGCCGCGCGCATCCGCTCTGGGGCGCGCGGAAGCTGCTCACGGTGCTGGCCAAGCGACATCCGGAGATCGCGGGCTGGCCGGCGCCGAGTACGGCGGCTGATCTGCTGGCGCGGCGCGGCTTGGTGCAGCGGCGCCGGCGCCGGCGACCGCACATCCATCCGGGCGTTGTGCCGGCGACGACGGCCGAACCGAACGATCTCTGGACGGCGGATTTCAAGGGCCAGTTCCGCACCGACAACGGGGTGTCGTTCGCGACCCAAGCGATTCACGGCCTCTCCTACCTCAACGTGTGGTGGATGCGACTCGGCATTCAGCACCAGCGCATCCTGCCGGGACGACCGGATCAGAATGGGGCGCACGAGCGCATGCACCGCACGCTCAAGCGTCAGGTCACGCGTCCCGTGCGCCGGAACGTCTCCACCCAGCAGGAGGCGTTCGACGAGTTCCGGTCGGAGTACAACACGCTGCGGCCGCATGAGTGGCTGAACCAGGACACCCCGGGCTCCCGCTATCGGTCGTCCCTACGGCCATTCCCGAACAAGTTGCCACCGCTCGAGTACCCAGAGCACTTCGTCGTGAAGAAGATCACGACTGGCGGCACCTTCCGATTCCGCCACCGGCTGCTCTACCTTGCGAATGCGATGGTTGACCAGCACATCGGCCTGGAGGAGACCGACGACGGTGTCTGGAACATCTTCTTCAACACCGTCCTGCTAGCGACACTCGACGAGAAGGACTACATCATCCGTGGGTAACCCCAAAGTGTTACCCATGTTGCTGGACTATGGTGTTACCGATGTTCCCGTCTGTTCAGCCCGAGGAGGTCCCACCGGTTGCCTTCCAAGTCAAGGAAGACGGCGACCTGTCCGTACGGCTCGTTGCGGGGAGGGCTCACGAACCGCACGCCCGCGGCAGAGAGCCGGGTGTAGGTCGCCGAGAAGTTCTCCACGCGAAGAAAGAAGCCGACCCGCCCGGCGAACTGCTGGCCGACCACCTGTGTTTGCACCTCGCCGTCCGCCCGCGCTAGCAGGAGGCCCGTTGTTGCTCCAGGTGGACGCACGACAACCCAGCGCTTGGCACGCCCGTCATTCGTACGCGTCGGCGTGTCCTCCACAAGATCGAATCCGAGCACGCGCACAAAGAAGTCGATCGCCGGGTCGTACTCGCGCACGACAAGCGCGACTAGCTCAAGATGCGGCACGGATTGCGGATGGCAGGATGAAGCGGTCTGAGCGGGTGGAGTCGACCTAACTAATGATTAGACGGCAAAAGAATTGGATCCCAGGATAGACCTGTAGCGAAGCGTAAAGAGCCGCCACGATTCGGGATCTAATCCACAGCATACAGCGTGGCTTAGTTCCGTAGGCCCAACCTAGGCAGATGACGGCATGCGACCTCGATATGCCCGACGCAGAATGGACGGCAGCACAACGCCGTCCAATTCTGCTTGAAATGGCTGTCGGATGGAGGGCTCGCGAGGGGACGCACGCCTCGCTTTCGCCCCTACGCACAATGTGCGGGCGGCGCCTGCGCATTCCGGCCGGTCAAACGCTAGAAGAAATCCTGGAACCACGTCTTGAACCGCCCCGCCACCCGCTCTAGCCC
>JBPPMU010000081.1:0-3502 GCA_051306215.1 Gemmatimonadaceae bacterium
CTTCCTTCTTCGTTCCTTCGTGTTCACCGCTCGGTGATAGTGAACACGTCACACATCCGCGCAGCGCAGCCGTTCGACCAGGGCGACCAGATGCTGATCCTCCGGAACGGGAAGAGAATTACGACCGGGAGGAGTTACCGGAGAGTGGTGCAGGATTTTCTGCGGAGCGCGACGTAAACGGGGTCCGGGGCAGCTACTCTCCCTGCTCGCAGGTCCTCGCCCAGGGAATGATCCTGAGTCTCTCGAAGGAGATGTCGGCACCTGTCGCCTCGCA
The DNA here is from genome assembly GCA_051306215.1 of Gemmatimonadaceae bacterium. GTDB lineage: Bacteria > Gemmatimonadota > Gemmatimonadetes > Gemmatimonadales > Gemmatimonadaceae > UBA4720. The sequence goes on from JBPPMU010000081.1 coordinate 275, forward strand.
CACGCCGAACTTCTCCGGCGTCTGGATCAATCTTTCGAGCGCGGCATCGATCTCCACCAGCTGTCGTGAAACGCGCGTCGCATTGGAGGCGTCGAGCTCATCCTGCATGGTGTCGGTGCCGCGATCGGCAAGGTGCATCGGCATCGATGAAAGGTCGCCGGCGCGCTCCTGTTCGCCCGCGCTGTCCTCCACGGCCCTGTTGACTATCCGGAGAGCGCGCTCACGCTCTTCGTGAAGCAGTTTCTCTATCTCCTTCAGCTGTGATTTCTTCAGCGGCATATCTTTTCGGTCCGGTAGGGTTTGAGCCGACCTTTATAGCACGTAGGGTGCCGCCGGCGATAACTCAGCTGCGCCGCAATACGAGCTCGACTGTTATTCCCCGCTCGAGAGTCTGCTTGACCGGGCACCGGCCAGCTATCTCGATCAGCCTCGCGCGCTGCTCCTCGGATATGGGGCCGCCCAGGTCGATGCGACTCTCGATGCGGCCAATATCCACTTTCTTTGTCTCGCAATCCTCGCAATCGCGCTCGTGGGAGCGACTCGACCGCAGCGAAACCGATGCGCTTGCCAGCGGCCACTGCTTCCTGTCGGCATACATTCGCAGGGTGATCACTGTGCAAGTCGCCAGCGCCGTGAGGAGGAACTCGTAAGGAGTCGGGCCGAGGTCGGTTCCTCCCAGGGGGAGCGGCTCGTCAGCGACAATTGCATGGCTTCGCGCGCTCACCTCGGTGCGAAAGCCGCTCAGCCCGATCGTCGCCGTGACCCAGCTGCTCGCGTCCACTTCGTGGGAGCTTCGTTCTTCGCTCATCAGGGAAGCCGTCTCTCGGGGAATAAGGAGTTACAATATTGCCCGCACATGGCAGCGCTTGACAAATCCGCCAGGCAGCCGGAGACTCATCGATCAAATCAAATGGGGCAAGGCATGGGCTCGAGATTGTTGCTGGCGCTCGTCGCCGCGGTTTTAACCGGCGCGTGCACTGCTCCCGACGGAGCTCCGGCCGGGAGTCGACAAAATGCCGGACAGCCGATCGCGCTCTCTTCAGGGCCTCTCGACTACACTCCCCCATCAGACTCACTCATCCCCGATGATGAGATGGGCAGGTCGATCCGCCGCGGACTCGCTCTCTTCACTCACACGACTGACAGCCTTCCCGCTTATGCGCCGGGACGGATTCAATGCGCGAGCTGCCACCTCGAGGGAGGCCGCGGCCGAAATGCGGCGGGCCTTGCAGGCGTCTTTGCGAGATACCCGAGGTACATGGATCGCACCGGGGCGGTGGTGCCGCTGACCGATCGTATCAACTACTGCTTCACGAGAAGTCTCGCGGGAACGCAGTTGCCACCGGCGAGCCGGGAGATGCAGGACATCATCTCGTACCTGGCATTCATTTCGACTGGAGTGCCATGGGGCGAGCGGGTGATCGGCGAAGGCATGCCGAAGATGCCGGCCTTGAGGGGTGACTCATCGCGCGGAGCGGCGTTGTTCGCGACTACGTGTGCGGTGTGCCACGGCACGGACGGCCAGGGGACTCCGCCTGTATTCCCTGCCCTATGGGGACCTGGGTCATACAGCATCGGCGCATCGATGGCTCGCGAGGAGCGCGCGGCATCATTCATCCGGCATTTCATGCCGCAGAACGCGCGCGGGTCGCTCACCGACCAGCAGGCATTCGACCTCGCTGCGTTCATTAATTCGCAGCCGCGTCCGGACTCGCCGGGCAAGGAGGACGACTGGCCCCGCGGTGGAGCGGCAGCCGACGTCCCATACAACACAGCTGGTCATAGTGCGTTCAGGCCGCCGGGAACGCTGCTTCCGCGTCGGAACGCTGCGGGGGCAATAGTAGGCGCGCCTCAGCGGGCACCGGACATTCCGGCGGCGAGGTAATGGAATCGTGAAGATGAAGCCCGAGCCGCAACCAGATGGCATCAGCCGGCGCGCCGCTCTCGGAACTGCCGCGGGAATCGTCGCGGGTTTGAGCACTCCCGCGATTGCGTTGCGCGCACTCTCGCAGAGCCCTGCCGCACCCGCAAGCGCTCCAGTCCCCATCGACGCGACAAAAGTTCCGGGAGCCGCCTCGATGGCTCTGGGCGCCAGGTCCCAGTTCGAGAACCCCGTTCTCTCGCCGACCGGAGTCATCACGGGTGCCTCGTTCACGCCGCTTCAGGATCTGACCGGCACCATCACTCCGTCAGACCTTCACTTTCAGCGGCATCACAACGGGATCGCGCTGATCGATCCAGCGAAGTTCGAGTTGATCGTTCATGGTATGGCTGATCGCGCGCGGGCCTTTTCTCTCGAAGACCTGAAGCGCTTCCCAGCCGTCACTCGCACATGTTTCATAGAATGCGCAGGGAATGGGCGATCTGCTTTCCGGAACCCGAAGCCCGAGATGACCCCGCAGGTTGTCGACGGGCTCACCAGCAACAGTGAGTGGACCGGAGTTCTGGTGAGCACGCTGCTGCGCGAGGTAGGTGCAAAGCAATCGGCGTCATGGGTGCTCGCTGAAGGCGGCGACGCGGCAGTGCTCTCCCGCAGCGTGCCGATGGCGAAGATGCGCGATGACGCGATGGTAGCGTACGCGCAGAACGGCGAGCCGCTGCGTGTTGCGAACGGTTATCCCGTGAGGCTCCTGCTTCCCGGATATGAGGGCAACATGAACGTGAAATGGCTGCGCCGGCTCGAGCTGATCGACCAGCCGAACATGTCGAGGGACGAGACGTCGAAGTACACGGATCCCCTTCCCGGTGGGAAAGCGCGCCAGTTCAGCTTCGTGATGGATGCGAAGTCAGTTATCACGTCGCCATCGTATCCCGACGTTCTGCCAAAGGCCGGATGGTGGCCAATCAGCGGGCTCGCATGGAGCGGAAGGGGGAGAATCACCGCGGTCGACGTGAGCACCGATGGCGGGCGCACCTGGATGCCCGCGAGGCTCGCCGGCAACGTGCTGCCGATGGCCCACACGCGGTTCGAGCTAATGTGGAAATGGGATGGTCGCCCGACGACGATTTTGAGCCGAGCGCGCGACGAGACAGGTTACGTCCAGCCATCGGTTGCCGCCTATCGCAAAGGGCGAGGCCCGGGAACTGACTACCATTTCAACGCCATCCGCTCGTGGAGTCTCGACGGTGATGGCCGTGTCTTCTTCGCCGGCTGACGGATGATGCGCTTTCGTGCAGCCCTGCTGATCTCATCGACATTTGCGGTCTCAGCATGCAATGCAGGCGGCA
>JBPPMU010000082.1:0-22855 GCA_051306215.1 Gemmatimonadaceae bacterium
TCGGCGATCGGGCCGGTTGAGCGGATTGAAGTCGTGAGGACGAAGCGGACCTTGTCCTGCTGGAGAAGGTAGCTTGCCCTGTCGCGGACGCCGGTCTCGGGGCCGCGGTAGCCGACAACCTCCATGCCGAAGGCAGACCGGTAGAAATGACTTGCCTGTTTTGCGTTGCCGACCCAGAACTCGATGTAGTCTGTGCCGTTTATCGGAAAGGTGTCGACCGGGTGGTCGGTGGTCGGTTGAGTGGCGGTGGCCATTGTTGTTCCCCAGCTGATTGATGACTTCGTTTTTCGCTGCGCGCGCCGGCGCAAAGGCCAATGCTGCCAGTCCTATGCCTGCCGGCTCCGCCCGCGCGCCTCGGCGAGCTTTCGCGCAATGCCGCGGTAGAACGCTGCATCCGCGGGTTTCTGCTGCTCGTCAAGAGTCAGCGCCGAGAGCTCGAGCGCATATAGAATATTACCCAGATAAAGCTCGGCGAGGGCGGACACTGTCTCCGCACCCTGCTCGTCACCCGTCACTTCTGCGTCTCGGCGTGCGAAGCCTCTGCGTCTCTTTTTGCCGAAGCCCTCTGTGCCTCGTTCTTCACCGGCGTTGTGGGACTGGCGTCACCTCGCCGGTCCCGAACCTCGTGTCCGCTGTGACTACCTTCACGACAATTGCCGTGATGTTGTCGATGCCGCCGTTGTTGTTCGCGTCAGCGATCATGGCGTTGACGATGCGCTCGGGGTTGGCGCGGGACTGGAGAAGCTGCTGGAGCCGGCGGTCCTCGACCATCCCGGTGAGGCCGTCGCTGGCGAGAAGAAAGACATCGCCAACGTGGGTGTCGCCGGTGATGACGTCAGGCTCTATCTCGCTGCTCATCCCGATGCAGCATGTGATGACGTTGCTCTGGGGGTGATGCCGCGCCTGCTCGGCAGTTATGAGCCCTGCGTCGACCTGCTCCTGAACCAGCGAGTGATCCTTCGTCAGCTGGGTCATGGTGCCATCCCGGACGAGGTATATCCGGGAATCACCGACATGGCCGATGAGATATCTGGTATCCGAGACGAGAAGCGCCGACGCGGTGCTCCCCATCCCGGTCTTCTCGACTTCCTTCATCGTCCGCTGGAAGACCTGTCTGTTCGCAAGGCGGAGTGTCTCCAGCACGCGGGGCCCCGATTCCGGCGCGGCAAGATCATTGAGGTCGGCAAGCTCTGCGGCGATGAGGTCGATAGCCATCTGGCTCGCGACCTCGCCGGCGGCGTGACCGCCCATGCCGTCGGCCACGATGAAGAGGCCGCGGTACTCGTTGGCGTCCGCGTAGAGGTTGTCTTCGTTCCCCTTGCGTAGCCTGCCCGTGTCGGTTCTCGCTGATACAGCCAGGTGCACTAAGTCGCGCTCCCCGCTCTTCGCGGGATGAAATAAGTCAAGGAATCAGCTCTTTGAACTGGTCGATTGAGTACACAAACTACGCCACAGTCCGCAGGGGCAGCAAGCGTCATCATTCAGCCAGCACCTTTGGGGGCGTTTCCCCGCTCTGAAGCCGCCAAAGTCGCTCGTACAGTCCACCCTTGGCCAGAAGCCGGTCATGGCCTCCCCGTTCCACGACTTCTCCATGGTGGAGAACGAGTATCTCGTCAGAACCCACGATTGTGCTGAGCCGGTGAGCGATGGCGATCGTCGTCCTCCCCTCCATCAGAAATGCCAGCGCGCTCTGGATATCGGCCTCTATCTGGCTGTCGACTGCGCTGGTCGCCTCGTCGAGAATCAGGACCGACGCATCGGCGGCAACTGCGCGGGCGAATGAGAGCAGCTGCCGCTCACCGACGCTCAGGGACGCACCGCGCTCCCCAAGTCGGTGCGAATAACCGTCGGGCAGGCGGCGGATTATCCGGTCGGCGCCTACTCGGGCCGCTGCCTCAGCGACCTCGTCGTCAGTCAGGGGGTTGGAAAGCCGGATATTCGTTGAAACATCGCCGGCAAAAAGGAATATGTCCTGCTGGACGTAAGCGATCAGGCCCCGAAGCTCTTCAAGCTGCATTTCCCTGATGTCAGTGCCGTTGACGAGAATGCGTCCCCGCTGGGGATCGTAGAATCGCATGAGGAGATTCACCATCGTCGTCTTTCCGGCGCCGGTGTGACCGACCAGCGCGAGGCTGCGGCCCGCTGGCGCCGTGAAAGACACGCCCTTGAGCACCCATTCAGGATCGACAGGCGTGTCGGCCGGGCCACTCGCAACGTGCCCCGCATCGTACGCGAACCAGACATCCTCGAACTTCACTTCCACTGCTTTCCTGATTCGCGCCCGGGGCGCCGCCCCTTCCGTTCCGGGCGCTGCCTCGGTATCCAGCAGCGCAAAAATCCGCTCGGAGCTCGCCATCGCGCTCTGGAGGATGTTGAACTTCTCGGCGAGATCCTGCAGCGGCTGATAAAAGCGCCTCCCCAGCTGCAGGAATGCCGCGACCGTGCCCACTGTCAGCGAGTTCTCCTGGATCAGCGACGCGCTAACGACTATCAGCAATGCGACTGCGATGGATGTGAGGAGCTCGATGGCCGGGAAGTACACGGCGTAGGCGGTGATCGACCTGATGTGGGCGTCGAGGTGCTCCTTGTTGAGCTCGCGGAACCGCTCCCCTTCTCCCTGCTCCCTTCCGAACAGCTGAACGATCCGTATTCCCGTAATTCGCTCCTGGAGGAACGAATTGATCCGGGCGAGCCGGGTCCGGATGTCTCGGTATGCTTCGCGAACAGTCGTGCGGAACCAGTGCGACACGACGGCCACGAGGGGGATCACGATCAGCGCGGCAAGCGTGAGGCGCCAGTCGAGGATGAACATCGCGATCCCGATCGCCACGAGTGTGAACATGTCCCCGATGCCCGAGACCACGCCCGACGTGAACAGCTCGTTGAGAGTCTCGACATCGCTCGTCACCCGGGTGATCAGCCGGCCTGCAGGGTTGCGATCGAAGAACGACACGGAGAGACGCTGGAGACGCGAGAATATTTCCATTCGCAGGTCTCGCATGACGCTCTGGCCGAGGAGGTTCGTGAGCATCGCCTCGCCGAAGGAGCAGGCGAACTGGGCGAGCAGAACCGCCACGAAGATTATCGACGCGGTTACTATCGCCCCGCCATCTCCCTGCGGCAGGGCGTCGTCGATTACGTACTGAGTGAGCAGCGGGCCCGCGAGCTGAAGCGCTCCTTCTATCATCAGGAGAGCCATGGCCCCGAAAACGAGCGTCCGATACGGCCTTACATATTGAAGCAGCCGCCGCATGAGACGCGCATCATATGTTCTGGCCAGCGCATCTTCTTCATGGATGGTTGCGGGGCTCGACATCGAGCGGTATGCTAACGATCGAGTTAGCGCGACGCCACCGGCTTCCGGGGCTGGTACGCAGGTTGCACTTCCCCCCGGTATGCCATCCAGGTTTCTGGACGCATTTCACCCTACGGAGGAGAAATGAATTTTATCGCATGGATCGTCCTTGGCTTGCTCGCTGGCGCAATTGCCAAAGCCATCATGCCCGGCAACGACCCGGGCGGCATCATCGTGACGATGATCATAGGAATCGTTGGGGCCCTCATCGGCGGATTCCTCGGCAGCACCCTGATGGGTGCGCCGTTGACCGGCTTCTCGGTCCAGAGCCTGCTTCTCGCTATCGTCGGCGCACTCGTTCTTCTCTGGGTCTACCGGATGGCTACAAAGGGGCGAACGCGAGTACCATAGCGTTCCGCTGCCTCGCAGGGTGACGAGGGGATAAGATGCCGCTCTGGCTCTACTGGATCCTTCTGGGTCTCGTAGCAGGGACGCTGGCAAAGTTCCTGGTGCCAGGGCGGGACCCCTCAGGCTGCATAGTCACGATCGTACTCGGCGTTGTCGGCGCTTTCATCGGCGGCTTCATCGGTACCCGCTTCGGCTGGGGAACTGTCACAGCCGGGGCGTTCGACCTCCGCTCGATTGGACTGGCCACGTTCGGGGCCATTGTCCTCCTGCTCATCGGGCGCCTCGCCAGGCGCCTATAGCCCTCTCCTCATCGGTGTTTGTTCGGCATTTGCCCCTCCTGCTGAATAGATTGAGTGTGTGAAAGACAGCATCATCATCCGGGGGGCAAGACAGCATAATCTCAAGGGCTTCGACCTCGAGATCCCGCGCCGGACGCTGACAGTCATCACGGGCCCTTCGGGGTCTGGAAAGTCCTCGCTCGCATTCGACACCATCTACGCCGAAGGACAACGGAGGTACGTCGAGTCACTCTCGGCATACGCGCGGCAGTTTCTCGAGAGAATGGAGAAACCCGACGTCGACAGCGTTGAGGGACTTTCCCCCGCTGTCGCAATCGAGCAGCGGAATCCCACCAAGACCTCGCGTTCGACAGTCGGAACGGCGACGGAGATTTACGACTACCTCCGCCTGCTTTGGGCCCGGATAGGCCGGACTCACTGCCCCGTCTGCAACCGGGAGATGAAACCGGATACCGTCTCCTCTGTCGCGGACACTGTTCTCCGGCTCGCCCCAGGGTCGCGGTTCTACGTCGCGTTTCCGCTCAGGCTGTCGGAGCGTGTGACGCATAATGTCGTAGTGGAAAACCTGAGGGCGCAGGGATTCCTGAGAGTTTATGCCGGCGGCGTGATCTTTCATCTCGACGAGCTCGAGGAATCGAAGATCGACCTCACTCGGGTCGCGGAAGTACTTGTGGTGGTCGATCGGCTCGTTCTGTCAGATGAGGTCGGTGCCCGGCTCAACGACGCGATCGGCACAGCGTTCGCCGACGGCGACGGCGAGTGCGTCGTCATCCTCGCCGATACGCTGGAGAAGCTCAGGTTCACTGAACGCTTCGAGTGCGCTTATGATGGCACAAGGGCGCCAGCCCCGTCGCCGCAGCTCTTCTCGTTCAACAATCCGCGCGGCGCCTGCGAGAGGTGCAACGGATTCGGCGCGGTTCTCGAGTACGACGAATCGCTGATCGTCTGCAACCCTGACCGCACGCTGCGCGACGGCGCGATCGACCCGTGGACGAAGCCGCGCTACGACAACAAACGGAGGAATCTCGCCGACTTCGCCCGCCGCGAAGAAATTCCAATGGATACGCCGTGGCGGAAGCTGACGAATGCCCAGCGCCACCAGCTTCTCAATGCGAAGACCCGCGGCTACAAGGGAATTCTTCCCTTCCTCAAGGATCTCGAGGAAAAGCGGTACAAGCAGTACATCCGGATCTTCCTGAGGCAGTACCAGACGGCGCAGGAGTGTCCCGACTGCCGCGGCACAAAGCTCAAGCCCGAAGCACTGAACGTCAGAGTCGATGGCAGGACGATAGCCGATGTCTCCGACCTGTCAGTCGGCGTGCTTTTCACATGGATCGACCAGCTCGAGCTGACAGCATTCGATCAGTCTATCGCCGAGACGATACTGAGAGAGGCGCGCGAGCGGATAAGGTTCCTGCGAGATGTCGGTCTCGAGTACCTGTCACTGAACCGCGCCACACGCACACTGTCCGGTGGCGAAGCTCAGCGCATCGGCCTCGCAAACTCACTCGGCTCACGCCTCGTCGATACGCTTTACGTGCTGGACGAGCCGTCAATCGGCCTTCATCCCCGCGACATGGGCCGGCTGCTCGAGCTGCTCCATCGACTGCGGGATTCGGGCAATACCGTGCTCGTCGTCGAGCATGACCCCGATGCGATAATGGCCGCCGACTACATGGTCGAGCTTGGACCGGGCAGCGGAGACCACGGCGGCGAGGTTGTTTTCGCGGGCCCGATATCCCGGGTCAGCGAAAGTCCGCTCACAGGCCAGTATCTGACCGGGCGACGCGAGATACCAGTTCCCCTCGAGCGGCGAAGAGTAGGACCGAGATGGATCACGCTGAGCGGCGCGAGGCAGCACAACCTGCAGGGCGTCGACATGCGCGTTCCGATCGGCGCGATGACCGTGGTGACCGGCGTCTCCGGCTCAGGCAAGAGCACGCTCGTCCACGACGTGTTTTACCGCGCGCTCGAAACCCGGCTCGAGGGCGAGAACTCGGCAAAGCGGCACCTCGGCGAGGCGGTCGGCTCGTACGATTCACTCACGGGTTGCGAGGCGATCGACGAGGTCGTGATGATCGACCAGTCGCCAATCGGGAAATCACCACGGTCGACGCCCGTCACGTACATCACGGCGTTCGACCAGATCCGCGCGATATTCGCCGACTCGCCGGTGGCGCGGCAGCGGAAGTACAGCCCAAGCACTTTCAGCTTCAACGTTGTTGGCGGGCGGTGCGAGGAGTGCGAGGGCGCCGGTTCGATCGAGGTCGAGATGGTGTTTATGGCGGACATCCACGTTCCCTGCGACGCGTGCGGCGGAAAGCGGTTCAAGCCCGAGGTGCTCGAGGTGAAGGTCAACGGGAAGAGCATCGCAGGGGTTCTGGAGCTGACAGTCGACCAGGCGATAAGGTTCTTCCCGCGCGAGGAGAAGCTCGGCCAGGCGCTGTGGCAGCTTCAGCAGGTCGGGCTCGGTTACCTCCGGCTTGGCCAGCCGGCGACGACGTTATCCGGTGGCGAGGCGCAGCGGATAAAGATCGCGCGCGAGCTGATAGCATCGACGAAAAAGAAGGGACGAAAGCTCTACATTCTCGACGAGCCTACGACCGGCCTGCATCTCGACGACATCCGCAAGCTCATCGATGTTCTCGACAGGTTGATCGAGCAGGGCCACACGCTCGTGCTGATCGAGCACAACCTCGACGTGATTAAGATCGCTGACTGGATCATCGACCTCGGCCCTGAAGGGGGCTCCGGTGGCGGAACCCTTGTCGCGATGGGAAGGCCTGAGGAAATCGCGGCGGCGGCGGGGTCGCACACCGGAGAGTGGCTGGCGCCGATGCTCGCAGGCGCTAGCGGTTCTCCTGCACCTTCCGCGCGAGAGTCGTTGCGATCGCGCGCGGTATGAGCCGCCCTGCCTGGGCCACGAACTTGTTCTTGATGCCGGGAATCGCCAGGCGCTCCCCGCGCATTGTCGCCGCGTATCCGTAGCGGGCGACATCCTCCGCATCGGCGACGCCGGTCATGTTGAAGAGCACTGTGTTCGAGAGGTTCGCGCGCTCGGCGAAGTTTGTCGCGGTTGCACCAGGGGTCAGACACGTGACGGTCACGCCGGTATTGCGCAGCTCCTCGTCGATCGCCTGCGAGAAGCTGAGGATGAACGCTTTCGTCGCGAAGTAAATGGAGTGGAGCGGGCCCGGGTGGAAGCCGGCCGTCGAGCCCACATTCAGGATGCGCCCACTTCGCCGCAGGATCATCGGCTGCAGGAACAGCTTCGTGAGATGAACGAGTGAGGCGACGTTGACCTGGATCATGTCGAGCTCGGCGGAAAGGTCTGTCTCTGCGAACTCGCCACCGTGGCCGAAGCCTGCGTTGTTGACGAGGACATCGACCTGGAGCCCCTCGGAGGTGACCGCGTCGAAAAGCCGTTGCGCACACTGGGGATCGGCGAGGTCGAAGGACATGACGGTGACCTTTACGCCGTGTTTGCCCTCGAGGATTCCCGCGGCAGCCTCGAGGGCGTCACGATGGCGGGCGACGAGGATCAGATCGTGGCCGTGGGCCGCGAACTGCTTAGCCAGCTCGAGCCCGATGCCCCTCGAGCCACCGGTGATGAGCACGGTGAGTTTTTCACGTTTCATCACCGGAAATTAACAAGGGCAAGGCACCGCGTCATTGCGTGCGACTGCGGATTGAGGACCCTTGCGGCCTCAGGACCAGGAACCACCGAGGATCGGCGATTAATTGAGGATTGCGGAGAGAGGCGGGCCCAGACCGGGAGGATTGGTAAGTGTGCAGACCGAACCGGCTTCTCTCCGCAGTCCTCACTTAATCGCCGATCTGCAATGGCTTTTGGTCCTGAGCCCGCAAAATCCTCAATTCTCAGTCGCAGACGGGTCGGAGTTGATTTGACTGTCTCGTTTATCTAACTTTCAAAGACCATTCCCGAGTAGCTCAGGTGGTAGAGCAGGTGACTGTTAATCACCGGGTCGGGGGTTCAAGTCCCTCCTCGGGAGCTTTTGTAAAGCTCTGCTGAACAACGAGTTATAGAAACGGGCATCCCGCGACGAGGTGCCCGTTTTTTCGTTTGCTCTTGACCCATCCGCAGACCGGGCCCGACTATTGGGTGAAGAATTCACCGGAGCCCGTATGCCTGCTAGCCGTGGGATAGTTCGCGATGGCCTGGTCGTCGGTTTGATCGGGTATTCGGCTGTCGCCATTTTCTACAGCATCTTCGACCTGCTCGCCTCGCGGGGTCCGCTGCACACCGTTGACCTCCTCGGCAAGGCGCTCTTTCGCGGGCTGCGAGATCCGACCGTGCTTCGGTTTCCTGTAGAACCCGACACCGGGAGCATCTTCTTATACAATGCGCTTCATCTCGCCGTCGCGCTGGCCATCGGCCTTGTTGTCGTCGCGCTCGTGAAGCACGCCGAGGAGAACCCCGCACGGCGGGCGATCGTACTCTTCGTGATCGTGGCGGGTTTCTTCGTAACGATTGCCGTGATCGGGTTCCTGACAGCGCCGCTGCGCCCGCTTCTTCCGTACTGGTCGATCGTCATTGCAAACACGGTTGCAGTGGTACTCGGAGCATCCTATCTGCTGAACCGGCGGCCTCAGCTTCGCCGCACTCTGGGCTCGCGCGATCATCTCGATGCAGGAGCCGCCGCAAGTACCTGAAGGGCACGGTTCTCGGGGTCGAGCGTGACAACGATGACCTGGCCGGACGTAAACGTCAGCGCGGTATCCAGCTCGAGCAGCCGTGGAATAGCTGCTCGCGCGCGCCGGGCACGCTCGACATCCTCACGTTCGGCCCTGCCCATCGAGAGACCAGTGTCGGCACCGAAACGCTGACCACGTGAGTCGTCGTCCTCGTCCTCAACATGCTCGCGCCGCCTGAAACTCACGTGAACGGCGCGGGTGCCTGGGTTGACGCTGAAATCCTCCAGCAGATAGATGGGCCGGTCGCTGCGGAGCCCTGCGCCGCGGACAACTGATTCATGGACTGGTGACCCATCGACGCTCACCCGCAACTGATAGCTCGCAAACTTGCCCTCGCATTCGACGCGCTGGCGCATGTGCTCGCCAAGTTTGGCAAGCTCATCGCTCGAGAGCACGCGACAGGTCTCGATGCGCTCGGGCCTTGCCGACAATGAAAGGCGAAGTCGCGCCGATTCGGCTCCGGATAACGGAACGGGCGCAGCCGAGAGCCAGGCCAGCCCGGCGAGGGCAATTGCGGTAACCGCGATTGCCGGAGCTCGGCGGAGAAGAAGCGCCGGCGTCGTCATGCGTCAGCCTCGATCGGTACCGGATCGCATATGAGGTCGATCTCCACAGCCGGCTCGCCGACAGGCGCATCGAGCGCCGAGAGATGGCGCGCGAAGGCCTCATATGCAGCGACTGTTCCCGACAGATCTCCTGGCGCAAGCGTCGCAACGCGCACGCGGCGACGGTCAACGCGTTCCCGCAACTCCGCCTCCCGCTCGTTGAAGAGACGCTCGTTGAGCCATTTCGGTCCTTCCCTGCTCAGGCAGTCGCGCGGAGGACACCCGCAGACGATGACGCCCGGCACTCCGTCCCGGATGAGCAGCTCGACGACTGACGAATGCAGGTTGCCGACACATGACACCGGACGGACGTGTGCCCCGCGCACCCGAAGGGCGTCAACGTGTGAGACTGGCGCCTGAGAGCAGCAGATTGCGACGACCGGCTGGGTCTCACGCAGGGTCACGAGCTCCTCGCGCAATGACGCGAGCTGATCCCTTCCCGTCCGACCGGGCGGCCCTACTCCCATTGGCGCGCACGAACCGGCGCAGATCCCGCAACTCACGCAGCGTGCCGGATCCACGAGGGCTACGAGTGTGGGCCTGTCGTCGTCCCGCTCCACCATGGTGATGGCTTCCCACGGACAATCCTGCGGGCACTGGTTGCATCCGGTGCAGAGACGCGGGTCGACGACGCTCGCAGCGAGCGGGCCTTCGCGGCGTCGTCGCGTGAGGAGGGGCACCGACGCGAGCAGGATTGCAGCGGCGATCATTGACCCCCACGCGGTAGCCGGGGAGAGCCGTTCCGACACCGGAAGCCACCATGCAGCAAAGAGATTCATGGGAGTCGAGGGCCTCACCAGCAGTGCGTTCGCGGGGGGCCCAAGCTCCGCCGGAAGGATTATCGAGAGCACGGTGAGCGCGCCGATGATCGACCACGTCAGACGCTTCGGCGGCAGAAGAACCGGCCGCGCGACTTTCGAGACGTGCACCCACAAGATCACGCCCATCGCGAGGGGAATCCCTATGTGCGCGAAAAGGTTTACGAAAAAGAATGCGCTCGGAACCGGGCGGTCGCCTGCGAAGATCCGGCTCAAGGGCTCCGAAAAAATTGGCAGTGCGTCGAGGAGTCGCGCTCCGTCGCGAGCGAGCCGCTCCCCGAAGCTGTCCCAGGCCATCACGAATCCGGTCCACGCGCAGACAATCCCTGCACCGAGCAGGGTAAGTCCGGAAATCCACGCCATCGTCCGGGGGCCCCAGCTTCGCGACTGGGCGAACATCCGCAGCATGTGAACCGCTGCGGCAACTATGAACAGGTCCGACGAGTAGCGGTGGAGGCTCCGCATCCACGACCCGAGATATGGATCTGCTGCTATGCGCGCTACTGATTCCGCCGGACTTCCCACCCGGTAGAACAGAACGAGGTACAACCCGGTGCCGATCAGCACGAGCAGCATCGCTACTGCGACTGTTCCACTTTGATGGATGGGGTTCCATGCAACCCCGTAGAGACGCGCACAGAGTGCATCGAGGACCCGCAGCCCGCGCCTCACCGCCCGCTCGGCATGTCTCATGAAATTCCCTCTTGCGCAGAGTTTATCATATCGTCATGATGTTCGCCACAACATCCTGGACCAGCAGGTGTGGCTTTCGAGCACGGGTCAGCAGGCAATTAACGCAGTGGTCTGCATCGCGGGCAGCGCGGATGACGGACCTGTCCGCGTCGACGAAATCGCGGCGGCGACTGGCTGCCCGCGAAACTACCTCTCGAAAACGCTCTATCTGCTGACGCGGGCCGGCGTGCTTCGCTCGGGACGTGGACCGCGCGGCGGATTCCAGCTGGCGATTCCCCCGGGCAGGTTGGCTCTCGCGCGCATCATTGCACCGTTCGAGCCAGCCTCGGATCGAAGATGCCTCCTTGGCCGGCCGGTGTGCGGGGGCGCGACCGTCTGCGCTGTGCACGATCGCTGGATGACCGTCGCTACGGGGGTCGAGGATTTCTTCAGGAACACTACGGTTGCCACGCTACTCGATGGGGATCCCGGCGCGTCAGCGGAGACGCGCGAGCTGATCAGATCACTCCGCAACTCCAACCAGAGGTCGTCAGCATGACCCAGCCAGATGGCAAAGACGCTGATGGCGGCGAGCGAGTGCCGCTCGGACAGCGCGTCTTCGACAACATGTATCTCCTCCTAGTTCTCGGCGTGGCAGTGATGCTGATCATTTTCACCGGCTGGGGATTGTGGGAGATCGTCTCGATGCCGCAAGGCACCCTACCCTAGAGGCGCGAATATGCTCACCAAAGTCCATACCGGTCTCGATTCCGTGCCGGGCGTCTGGTGGAAGCCGGCGCACAAGTCGGAAAAGATCTGGGTCTCGATAGCGTTCGTGTGGTGCATCGTGCTCTTCGCGATGATGCCGCTCTGGCACTGGAAGGGAGGGCAGAACCCGAGCGGCATTCGAACGCGGGTCGAACCCGCGGCATTCTACGCGCGCACTGTCGCTTTTGCGAGCCAGTACAAGATTGGTGACGACCGGGGTCTCCCGATCGTTGCGCCTCCGCCGGGGTCCCATGCGTATCTGGTGGGGCTCACCTACCAATGGTATCCGATTCTCCAGCTTCAGGAGGGCAAGGAGTACGTGCTTCACCTGTCCGCCCTCGATGTGAATCACGGATTCTCGCTCTATCCGCTGAACGTGAACTTCGCGGTGGTGCCCGGCTACGACTACGCATTGCGCGTGACGCCGACCGCATCGGGCGATTTCCGTATCATCTGCAACGAGTTCTGCGGGATCGGACACCATACCATGGTCGGGCGCCTTATCGTAGTCGATGATGATGGCAGGACCGTCGCTGACAACTCATCCGCTTCGATCGAAGGAGGCAGCCAGTGACCGCCGTCCCGATGCCCGGAGCTGCGTATGCTCCAAAGGCGAAAGAGGAAGAATTCCGCACCTGTCCGGTGACGAAGCGAAAGATCAACCTGAAGGCACAGTCACTCGTGAAGGTGAATGCCGTCGTCGCGATCGTCGCGCTCCTGATCGGCGCAACGGCGGCGCTTCTTCTTGCCCTGACACGATGGCAGGCGATACACCTGCTCCCCGAGGTGTGGTATTACCGCATTCTCGGAGTGCACGGCATGAACATGCTGATCTTTTTCATAATCTTCTTCGAGATGGCGGTGTTGTGGTTCGTCAGCACCGCGCTGCTCAACGCCCGGCCAGCTGCCCCCAGGTATGGCTGGTTCAACTTCGGGTTGATGCTGTCGGGATCGCTGATGGTCGAGGCGATGCAGTGGAGCGGGCGCGCGGACGTGCTTTACACCTCATACCCTCCGCTCAAGGCACATCCGCTCTTCTATCTCGGAATCATCCTGTTCGCAGTCGGGGCACTTGGCGTCGTGGGCCAGTTTTTCGCGACGCTTACGATTGCAAAGCGCGAGAAGACGTATTCGGGATCTATCCCGCTTGTGGTTTACGGTGCGATGACCGCGGCAATCATCGCAGTGATAACGCTGCTTCATGGGGCCATGGTCTACATCCCGACGTTCCTGTGGTCGATCGGCCTGATCGATGGCGTAGATCCGCAGGTCTACCGCCTCCTCTGGTGGGCGCTGGGTCATTCCGCGCAGCAGATAAACGTCGCGGCGATGGTCGCAGTATGGTACATGCTTGGCGCGCTCACTGTCGGCGCCGTGGTGCTGAATGAAAAGGTGAGCCGATGGGCGTTCGTGCTGTACATCCTCTTCATCTCCATGGCATCAGCGCACCATCTGCTCGTGGATCCCGGCTTCGGTCCCGCGTGGAAGATCGTCAATACGTCCTATTTCATGTACATGGCGGTGCTGGCGTCGATGGTGCACGGATTCACGGTCCCCGCCGGCATGGAGCTGGGCATGCGGCTGCGCGGGTATACCCAGGGATTCTTCGGCTGGCTCCGGAAGGCTCCGTGGAGTGATCCCGGCTTCTCGTCGTTGATCTTCTCGGTAGTCGTGTTCGGGTTTTTCGGGGGCATCACGGGTGTCACGATCGGGACGGAGCAGATCAACATCATCGCGCACAATACGCTGCGTGTTCCCGGCCACTTTCACGCAACTGTCGTGAGCGGGACGGCGATGGCGTTCATGGGAGCGACATACTACCTGATTCCGCTCGTCTTTCAGCGAAAGGTCGCCTTCTGGAGCCTGGCCAAGGCGCAGCCATGGCTGTTCACCATCGGCATGCTGATTGTCGAGTTCGGGATGACTTTCGCGGGCAGCTTCGGGGTTCCACGGCGGCATTATGACATCTCTTTCGCGAACTCCGCGTTCGACGTCCCGTTCAATCCGGCAGTCGACCTGTTCATGGCCATGGTTGGAATCGGGGGAATCATCGCGGTTACCGGCGCCTTCTCGTTCATTCTCATCGCCGTGAAGTCTGTGTTCTTCGGCGAGAAGATCACGGAATTTCCAAGCGGCGTAGCTGTTGCCGGCATTCCACAGGGACTCACGCGTCCCCCGGTACACCCGGCCAACGCGAATGAGATCAACGAAGAGCTTCACGCGCCGGCGCGCGGGATTCTTGGCCCGACGCCTGGAACGCTCGTGCTCGTCGCCGTCTTCTTCCTCGCCTTCATGCTCTACTACTTCACAAACTGGAAGCTGCTGAGTTTCCTGTGGAAGATCGGATAGCAGACGAGTACCAGGAGCGGCAGGGATTCGCGTTGATTGCCCTCGCGGTGATCATCGCGGTCACTGCCGCCTGGTGGGCGCTCGCCTTATGGCCCGTAGGGGCCGAGCCAGAGTGGCTCGTGCGGACGCGCGCGGCCTGCTTCGGATCGGCCCGCGGAGGTCTCCCGAATTCCGGCGGCTGGATACTCCTCATCGGTGAGCCGGTGGGAATGTTCGGTGCACTGCTCGCACTCTGGGGCCGGTCGTTGAATCGCGACCTCCGCTGGCTGCGGGCGAAACGATGGGGCCGGATTTCTCTCGCCGGGGTCGTCGCGGGAATGATGCTCGGTACCGGGGCGATCGTCGTTCGGGTCGCGCGCGCGCTTCCGGGGGGGGAGCCGTTTCCGGTGAACGTGCGGGGCACGCCCGTGAGGGTGAATCGCCCCGCGCCCGCGGTGAAACTCGTCGATCAGCACGGGGCTCCCACTTCTTTCGCCGATTTTCATGGCTCCCGTGCTCTCGTCACTTTTGCATTCGGGCACTGCACTACGATGTGTCCGACCATCGTGCTGGACGTGAAGGGGGCCCGCCGTAACGCGAAGCGCGAGGATATTCCTATCATCGTCATCACCCTCGATCCGTGGCGCGATACCCCCGAGCGTCTTGCAACGATTACACGACACTGGGAGCTGGGGCCAAAGGATCGCGTCCTCTCCGGCTCGATCGATGATGTAGAGCGAGCGCTCGACGAGCTCAACATCGCGAGGCGCCGGGATGAAAGGACGGGGGACATCGAGCACACATCCACAGTTATGCTGCTGGACGAAAGCGGCATGGTGGCCTGGAGGGTGGACGGAACGCCGTTATCCAGCACCCAGCTTCTGGCTGACGGCTGACCAAACCGCAGGGGTCCCCCCGGCAGCTCTCAAGGCTAACAATCTCAGGGAGGTATGAGAACAGGCACTCCGCTTGTGGCGTCGGGCGCGAGCCCGACACGGTTGACGATCATCGTCCACCGCGGATCGTCGCTGATTGATTTTGTCTCCCATGGCGGCCTGAACCGGAATGCCGGATCAGTGTGCAGCACCGTCATGAGAAAGTCACGCATCTGGAACGCTCGCTCGTACCACGTGAGCGCCGCGTCGTAGTCGCCGAGCGCCTGCTCGACCTGGCCGAGCGCGATCGGAGGAATCCATTCGGTTTCCGAGCGCCGAAGGAGCTCGTCGCGAACCCGGCGCACATCGTCGGGCTTATCCTCGGCGGCGCTCATGAGCGCGATGTTCACGTGCCACCAGACGTTTGGAACAGTTAGCTCCCCCGCGCGCTCGAGATCCAGCCGCGCCTGTTGTAGATCGCCGGTGACGATTTCCGCCATAGCACGCCAACGGTATGCCTCGCTGTACGACGGCTGCTCCGCGATGAGCCGCGCCGCCTCCGCGATCACGAGATCCTGCGCCCCTGCATTGTAGGCGATCGCCAGATACCAGATGCGAGTGCCAAGTCCGAGCGGGTCAACGCGCACAACCGCGGCGGCAGCCGCCAGCGCCTCCTGACGCTGGCACCGGACGCCGTGGCAGAGCGCGTTCGTCATCATTGCGCCTGCATGGTGTGGCTCCAGCGCGAGCGTGTGACTCACGTAACGCTCGGCCGTCTCCAGATCCCAGTCGTGCCAGAGCGCCACCTCGGCGAGAAGCCAATGCGCGTCAGGCAGCTCCGGATCCAGCCCGAGTGCCCGCGCCGCGTGTCGCCTGACTCGCGCGAATGCCTCTGTCGGCGGCATCGCGAAGAAAATGCCGAGCCAGAGATAACTTTCACCCAGGCCAGCGTGCGCGGCTGCAAATCCCGGCTCGAGCGACAGCGCTCGCTCGAAATGCTCCGGCGCCTCATCGTGTCCTACGCCCCGCCGATTATTTGCAAAGCGTCCCTTGAGATACTCGTCGTACGCCTCCACCCTCACTGGCTGCCGAATGCGCCGAAGTGAAGCACCTCCTTCAGCAGCACCTCCGCGGGCTGAGGCGTGCAGCCGCTCCCGCAGCGTTCGCGCGATGGCAACCGCAATCTCATCCTGTACGGCAAAGATGTCCGTGAGCTCGCGGTCGAACCTTTCGCTCCAGAGGTGGTAGCCACTGGCGGCGTCCACAAGCTGCACGGTTATGCGAACTCGGCTGCCGGATCGCCGCACGCTCCCCTCGAGCAGCGTAGTGACATGCAGCTGCTCGCCGATGGCCTTGAGATCCACCTGACGCCCCTTGAATGCGAAGCTCGAGCTCCGTGCGGCGACGCGGAGATCGGGATCCTGCGCGAGCACGCTCAATACCTCCTCGCTCATCCCATCGGAGAAGTACTCGTTCTCCGTATCCGTGCTCAGATTGACGAACGGCAGGACCGCGATGGACGGCGTGGTCAAACCTGCCGTGACCGTAGTAACACTACCCGCTGGCCCCAGATCTCCGAGCTGTTCCGCCACTTCGCGGGCGGTGTAGGGCCGCTCCGCAGGAACCTTGCTCAGGCAGCGTGTGACGAGTGCTGCAAGGGCGGCGGGCACGTCGGGGCGCAAGGTCTCAACCGGCGCTGGGACCTCGACCAGGTGCGCTACGATTAGGGCCTGCGCCGTATGACGCGGAGAGAACGGATGCCGCCCCGCGATCATCTCGTAGGCGATGACCCCCCACGCATAAAGGTCAGTCCGTGCATCGACACTATCTCCAGCCGCCTGCTCCGGAGCCATGTATGCGGGGGTCCCCACGGCCGTGCCGGCGGAGGTCAATGGGGAAGCCGCAGTCTCAGTGCGAGCGGCATTCACGGCTTTCGCAATTCCGAAGTCAGCGACGACAGCAGCGTCACGCGAGAGCAGCACGTTTTCGGGCTTCACATCGCGGTGCACAACGCCCTGTTCGTGTGCGTGGGCAAGCGCCCTCGCGATGTCCCTGAGAATTCCGACCACGTCCGTGAGCGGAATGCGGTCACTTCGTTCGAGGCGCGCGCGGAGTGACTCGCCCTCCACAAACGGCATTGTATAGTAGGGAATTCCATCAGCGGCCCCCGCCGTGAATACCGGAAGGATGTTGGGATGCTGAAGGCGAGCGGCCAACTGGACTTCGCGTGCGAATCGGTCGGCGCTCAAGCCCTCAATCTGCTCAGGAGCCAGCACTTTTACGACGACGCGCCGGCCCAGCGCCGTATCTTCTGCGAGGAAAACCCGGGCCATGCCGCCGCCCCCCAGCTCGCGGTCAAACCGGTAGGCTGTCCCGAATGTTTGCTCGAGGCGCGCGCGGAGCTCCGAAGGGTTCTCACTCATGTATGTTCTCCGTGCCCAGACGAGGCTTCCTCCATTTCCGTCCCGTATCGGGTAGAGTGTGTCGAGCAGCGAAGGCCCATCGAAGGTAGCTTGCCTGAAGCCCCACCGCGACGGACTCACTGAGGTTCAGAACTTGCTCCCTCGTATCCCGATTGGCCATGACTGAGCGTGAAAATCCGGCAGGACACGAAGGTGAAGCTTGCAGCTGACCACGCGCCAGCGAGCATCGATCGCTGCCGCGCTCGCCGTTGGCATGGCGGCAGGCCTTGGCATTTTTACATTCGGCTACGCCAAAGGGGCGTCGTACCTGACAAATGATCCAGCGGCGTGCGCGAACTGCCACATAATGAGCGAGCATTTCGCCGCCTGGCAGAAGGGCAGCCACAAGGCGGCGACCTGCAATGACTGTCACACTCCCCACAATTTCGTCGGCAAATATGTGGTGAAGGCCCAGAACGGATTCTGGCACTCTTTCTATTTCACGACCGGACGATACCCGGATCCGCTCCGCATCACCGAACGCAACCGGCAGGTGACCGAAGATGCCTGCCGGTACTGCCACCAGCCGATCGTCGATGCGATCGAGCCCAGGCTCGCGGCAAACTTGAACCAGGCTCCGGTTGTGGCGCGGGCCGGCCTGAGCTCAGCCCTCGCGAATACGAGCGCGCACGGCGACGCCACGATGTCGTGCATAAGGTGCCACAAGTACGTCGGGCACTTCGTCAGGTGAAGAGCCGGCAATTGACTAAATCAGCACGCCACGGAGAACCGAGATGACGCATCCCGACGGAAGGCAGGACAACGAGACGAGAGGCACAAAGGTCGGCATCAAGACAATAGCCGCCGTCGCCGCGCTCGGACTCGTCGCTGCCATTGGCGGGGCGGCATTACTGGCCAACATCATGGAGCGCAGACAGGAAGCGCGAAATCCGTTCTACCGCGTCGTCACGCTCACCGACACGACTACCGACCCTGCGATCTGGGGGAAAAATTTCCCGCAGCAGTACGATGCGTACCTCCGCACCGTCGATCAGGTCCGCACCCGGTACGGCGGAAGCGAAGCCCTTCCCCACAGTCCGACGAACGCCGACCCGAGATCAGTTCTCGCGCAATCGCGGCTCGAGGAGGATCCGCGGCTCCGTGATTTCTGGTCGGGCTACGCGTTCAGCCACGACTTCCGCGAGGAGCGCGGCCACGCGTACATGCTCAGCGACCAGGAGTTCACGCAGCGGCAGCAGTTCTCGCAGCAGCCAGGCACCTGCCTCAACTGTCACGCATCGATGTACGCGGCATACATGCGACTCGGCGGCGGCGACCTGACCCGCGGTTTCGAGGCTGTCAACCAGATGCCGTATCAGGAGGCGCGCAAGCAGGTGACCCATCCCGTGTCGTGCGTTGACTGCCACAATCCCGAGACGATGGCACTTCGCATCACTCGCCCGGCGTTCATGGAAGGCATTCGCGCGGTGAAGGCGACGCAAGGCGTCGCAAACTTCGAGGTGAACCGCGACGCGACACGCCAGGAGATGCGCACCTTCGTCTGCGGCCAGTGCCACGTAGAGTACTACTTCAAGGGCCCGGAGAAGCGGCTGACATATCCGTGGACGAAAGGCCTCACCGCCGACAGCATTCTATCCTACTACGATATCGACGGGCACAACGACTGGAAGCATCCCATAAGCGGCGCGCAGGTTCTGAAGGCGCAGCATCCAGAGTTCGAGATGTACAGCCAGGGAGTGCACGCGCGCTCAGGGGTAGCGTGCGCCGACTGCCACATGCCGTACCAGCGTGTCGGCGCAATGAAGATCAGCGAGCACCAGGTACGAAGCCCGCTGCTCAGCATCGACAGGTCCTGCCAGACCTGCCACAAGTTCCCCGAGGAGGAACTCAAGGCACGAGTCGAGACGATCCAGGATCGCACGTTCGAGCTCCGGAATATCGCGCTCGACGCTGTGCTCGAGCTCACGCGGAACATCGGCGCGGCAGCGTCTAGTGACAGCACGTCACCCAGACTTGCCGATGCCCGGAAGGCGCAGCGCTACTCCCAATTCCTTGTCGACTTCGTCGAGGCCGAAAACTCGATGGGCTTCCATGCGCCGCAGGAGGCAGCCCGCGTCCTCGGGCACGCGATCGACATCGCACGCAAAGGACAGAACTCGCTGCACGGTGTGGTCGGCGCCGCGCCGGTCGCGCTTCCCGGAGCCGGAGCTACGAGGTCGCGGCCGTAAGCAGCCGCTCAAACGTTGTCTTAGACTCCGTATCGGCTTTCTTCAGCCAGGTCGCCCGGCCCTGAAGAAGGATCTCGCCGCGCGATCTCCTTCGCCTTGAACAAGATCAAACCCGCACACAGATAACCGGCGAGTTCGATAACAAACGGGAGCAGCCTGATCGGCGTCCGCTCCAGCAGCCCGGTGAGGAGCCTCGGTGTCGAGGCTGCGAACCAACCGAGAAGCGGCCAGATCATCGAGTGCCGAAGCGAAATAGGCGGTCTCGAATCCTGCAGCCGGGAAATCGCTACGACGACAGGAAAGATGAGGAGCAGGACAATCCACGGGCGTGGTTCCCGCATTCCTCCAAGCCAGGTAGTTACCGGGTCAACCGGTGGTTCCTGGCTGACGATCCTGCTGAATCCCCAGGCAAACCACAGCAGTCCGGTCGCCGTCACCAACCCGATCAGGTGGGGAATGCTGAAATAGATGCGTTTTATGGAGTCCTTCGCAGAAAGACTTTTCATCACGTAAACCAGAATAGAGCCAATGCTATGAGGTCGCGGCCTGCGTCGATCTGCGCGGGAGCAGAAGTCCGGAAATGATCGAGCCTACGGCCTCCTGTACACTACCCCGTTTTTCATGACGAAAGACGCCTGCTCAGTCACGTGGATGTTCTCGAGCGGATTCCCCGGCACTGCAACTATGTCGGCAAGCTTGCCCGGCTGAAGCGTTCCCACACGGTCCTCCCAGCCGAAGAGCTTCGCCGCATCGATCGTACCGGCGGTGAGAGCGGCGATCGGTGAAAGGCCGCCCCACTCGACCATCAGCCTGAACTCCCTCGCATTCGTGCCGTGCGGGATGACCCCCGCGTCAGTTCCGAAGGCAATAGGCACCTTGTTCGCGACCGCCAGCCGTATCGCCCGCCGCATCGCTTCTGCTGCAGCGAGAGCCTTCTCGGCGCGAAGCCCCGTAAGCGTTCCATCCTTTGCGAATATCTCGACTGCCTCGCCAGCCATAAGCGTCGGCACGAGGTAAGTGCCATTTCGCGCCATCAGCTTCGCGCCTTCCTCGTCGAGAAAGGATCCGTGCTCGATCGAGGCAACTCCCGCACGCGAGGCGATCTTTATCCCCTCGGTACCATGCGCGTGCGCGGCGACCTTGCGGCCGAAATTCCGGGTCTCGTCGACCATCGCCTTCAATTCCTCGAACGAGTACTGCGTAGTGCCGACTGCGGCGACCTGCGACAGAACGCCACCCGTCGCACAAGTCTTTATGACCTCGGCGCCATACTTCATCTGATGCCTGACTGCGGCCCGAACCTCTTCCGGACCGTTTGCGATCCCTCCTGCCACGCCCCGCTCATTGATCCCGGGACGCCAGCCATTCGAGTCACAGTGCCCGCCAGTAATACCGAGCGAGTGACCTGCGTTCAACAAACGCGGGCCGGGGACATTCCCGTCGTTTATCGCCTCCCGGAGCGCCATGTCGTCGAAGTTGCCGGATCCCAGCACACGAATCGACGTGAAACCGGCCATCAACGTCTTCAGCGCGTTGGCAACGCCGAGTATCGCGCCATATGATTCGAAATCCCTTACCGATGCGTTGTCCCTCAACGGGTCGCCGAGCGTGCGTCCCGCGATGTGTACATGAGAATCGATGAATCCGGGCAGGAGTGTCACGTCGCCGAGGTCGATGACTTCTGCGCCTGCCGGTATCGAAACGGTTGCTGAAGGACCCGCGGCAACGATCCTGTCACCCGTCACTACGATCGCTGCGCCCGACACTACGGCCGGGCTGGCTATCGTGATCATGCGAGCCGCCCTGATCACCGTAGTGGTGGGCACCGGCGCCTGTGCCGCAGCCTGACCCGCGGTAGAGATCGCTGCGATTACTGCAATTCCCCTGAGGTTCATGATTTGCCGCCTTTCGGTTAGCTGTCGATGTCCGGGCCGAGATTTCTGTTCGCGACCACCCTGAGCGCCCGCGGACATGAACTTACCCTCAAATCGGCGCTTCCGGCACGGTGGAGCTCGCCGTCGGCGTCATAGGTCGGCGGCTCCTCGAACGACAGCTCGAACTCACCTGAGCGCTCCCTGACGCATTCGCGAAAGAACTCGTGTCTGCCGAGGAGCGCGGCTCCCAGCACTGCCGCTCTTTTCCAGGCGGGGACGTCGAGAATCGAGATCGCGTCGAGTTTCCCGTCGGTTGCTACAGCGCCGGGCGCGATCTCGAATGTCCCGCCGAAGTACGATGCATTCGCGAGGACGAGCATCATGTGTTTTTCCGGTGGACGAGTCGACGCCACCGACTTCACGCCGATCTTCGACCCGCGGTAGCCGAAAAGTTCGGCGATCGCGGTATAGACGTAGACAGCGTTACCGCGAAGCCGCTTGTGCTTCCTGATTCCCTGCAGGACCGCGACGTCGAAACCAAAGCCGCAGCAGTTCACGAAGTATCTGTCTTCGATCTTTCCTGCATCGACGCGCTGGTCGGGCGCCGTCGCGCAGAGCCGCGCGACAGTTCTGGCGTCAGCGCTGACCGTCCCGAGGAGCTTGGCGAAATCGTTGCCAGTGCCGGCCGGCATCACGGCGAGCCTTACGTCTTCGCCGGACTGGAGAATGGCATTGGCGACATTCGACATCGTTCCGTCGCCTCCCACCACGACGAGAGTCGTGTAACCGGCGGAGATCGCCTCAGTCGCGGCTCGCGTCTCGTCCCCGCCATGCGCCGTAGTCCTGATCTCAGGGCTTCCGACCTCGGCGAATGCCGCGGCGAGCGACGGAATCATCTTCGCCCCGCGCCCTCGCCCCGATTCCGGGTTCACGATGACGCAGGTGCGATCGTTCATCAATGAGTCGCGCGGGTTTTCCAGGGCATCGCGGGGACTTCCGCACGCTCCGAGAACACTGTTGAGCCAAGGAGCCTGAATCCGCCCGCGTTGGCGAGGGCGGAATACGAGAAGACGGCCATTCCCGTCGCGCCACGCTCACGGGCGAGGCGAATCTGACTTACCACCTCTCGCGGACCCTTGCTGGCGTCGATTCCGATGTACATGTGGCGACCCGTCTCCCGTTCCGATCCCTTCATCTGCTCGTCGAGCATGCAGCCCCAGTCGATGCGCGCGCACGGCTCCTTGATCCTCGAGTAAGTCATCGGGACGAGGATGTCCATGTAGCCTTCTCTTGCCCATGCCCTGTAGTCCTGCATCAAATCGGTCGCGCCGGCGAGAGTCTTCCACGGCCATTTGTCGAAGTAGATCCCCCACACCGCCGCGGAATACACGACGCCGGGTTTGACCGCGATTATGCTGTCGTGCGCCTCCTTCACCATCATGTTGACAAGACCGGTCCTGTAGGCCTTCCACTCCGCGGGAAACGCGTCGGGATTCTTCCCGAAACCGGCGCGGCTTGCCGGATCCCACGACCAGGCGTTGCCGGG
>JBPPMU010000083.1:0-4959 GCA_051306215.1 Gemmatimonadaceae bacterium
GGCCGGACTACAAGACCGACGAGGGAATCGAGTGGGCGCTCAAATCGCAGTTTCACCCTCTCGAAGAGGCGCTGGCCGCGATGGGAGTCGCCGTCTGGCCGATGGTCGAGCTGGAGGCGGATGACGCACTCGCTTCAGCAGCGTATCTCGTTGCGCAGGATCCGGCTGTCGAAAAAGTGTCGATCTGGACTCCCGACAAGGATCTCGCACAGTCGGTGCGCGACGACCGGATCGTGCAGGTTGACCGTAAATCCGGAAACATCAGGAACGCGGCAGCAGTGCGCGAGAAGTTCGGCGTGAATCCGGAGCTGATTCCAGACTATCTCGCGCTGGTCGGCGACGCCGCCGATGGATATCCCGGTATTCCAGGAATCGGGAAAACTACAGCCGCGCGACTCATCGAGCTCCACGGCCCGATCGAGAGTTTCCCGGACACTGTGCTCGGGGACAAGCGTGAACTGGCGCTCCTGTTCAAGGATCTCGCGACATTGCGAATTGATGCTCCATTGTTTGCTGACGTCGATGAGATCAGATGGAGGGGGCCGGGGCCCGGCTTTCCTGCGATGGTGGAGCGGCTTGGTGACAAGCGGCTTCTCGATCGATGCCTGAAGATTGCTGCCGGGCTCGAGGGTTAGAAAAAAACCCGGAGGGGAAGCGGATTGGGCGGATTGGGGCGGATTTAGCGGATCAAGCGGGGTAGGGCCAACGAGGGTCCCGGGAACAAGCATCGCTGAGGGGCAGGATGACTGTTCTTTGTGTTGTAACCCCAGAAAGCCAGGGCATCCTGCCGTCCCAAGGATGCCAGTTCGCGACGCGCAGCTGTCGCTGGCCCCCCGCTTGATCAGCTAAATCCGCCCCAAATCCGCCCGATCCGCTTCCCACCTGGGTTTGAAAAATCGGCAAACCCAGTAAGATTCCGGCCTCCAATGAAGACGGCCGACGAGTCAGTTCCGCCCAATCCCCCACGAGCCACCCGCCGCGAATGGCTCGGCCTCGCCGTGCTCGCATTCCCATGCCTGCTGCTGGCGATGGACTTCACTGTTCTTCACCTCGCGGTTCCGTCACTCACACGGGAGCTCGCTCCAAGCAGCACCCAGCTCCTCTGGATAGTCGACATATACGGTTTCCTCATTGCCGGATCCCTCATAACGATGGGAACTCTCGGCGACAGGATAGGACGGAGAAAGCTCCTGCTGATCGGCGCCGCGACATTCGGCCTCGCGTCGATTGCAGCAGCCTTCGCATCGAGCGCGGCGATGCTGATCGTAACACGCGGAATGCTCGGCGTCGCTGGCGCCACCCTGATGCCGTCAACACTCGCGCTGATACGCAACATGTTCCACGACGACCACCAGCGCCGCATCGCCATCGCCGTCTGGATAAACAGCTTCGTCATCGGCGGAGCAATCGGGCCGCTCCTCGGCGGAGTGATGCTCGAGTATTTCTGGTGGGGCTCGGTATTTCTTCTGAACGTGCCGGTGATGGTGCTGCTGCTGATTCTCGGGCCACTCCTCCTCCCCGAGTTTCGCGAGGCGAGCTTTGGCCGGCTCGACATCCCGAGCGCAGCGCTCTCGCTGAGCGGCATGCTCTCGATCATCTATGGAGTAAAGCGATTCGCGGCGGACGGAGCCGGCCCGGTGCCCCTGCTTGCAGTCGCCGTGGGGCTCGGCCTCGCAACGATCTTCGTCCGCCGCCAGCAGCGGCTCGCCGATCCGCTCATCGACATGGGGTTGTTCAGCGTCCCTCCGTTCAGCGCCGCAGTTGTGGCTCAGCTCGTTGCGGCTCTTTCGATGGGAGGCATCTACCTCTTCGTCGCGCAGTATCTCCAGCTCGTTCTTGGACTCTCACCGCTCCAGGCAGGGCTCGCGCTGCTCCCGTCCAACATTGGCGGCATCGCCGGAACCATGCTTGCGCCATTCCTCGTGCGGCGGTTTCAGGCGGCTTACGTAATCGCAGCAGGGATGATCATCGCCGCCCTGGGAATCAGCGTGCTCACACAGGTCGGTGGAGGTCCTCCTGTCGCAACAATAGTCGCATCGTTCGTGGTGATGTCGATCGGATTCAGCGGCGCGATGACTCTCACCACAGACGTGATAATGAGTGTCGCGCCGCCTGAGCGCGCCGGCGCAGCGTCGGGAATCTCCGAGACTAGCGCGGAGCTTGGCATGGCCCTGGGGGTCGCTGTACTCGGCAGCGTCGGGACTGCCTCTTACCGCGCTACAATGGCGAGGGAGCTGCCGGCCGGCCTCTCGGGGGCGGAGGCGGAAAGTGTTCGCGCCACTCTCGCCGAGGCGCTGCAGGTCACGTCGCGGCTTTCCGGGCCTCTGGGAAGCGAAGTGGCGACGGTCGCGCGGGATGCTTTCTCGGAGTCGCTCGCGCTCGTTTCGGCACTGAGCGCCGCGATGGTCATTGCGACCTCCATCGTGACCCTGATACTCTTGCGTCGGGTCAGGACGGGAACGCAGCAGGGCGGCGATCCGTCGGTGCCTGCCGCGGCCTGATTTCCGCCACTTTTACCGCACCCCCGGGAACAGATGCGAATCGCGATCGTCGGTGGACCTGGTGTAGGAAAAAGCACACTCGTTCGCCAGCTCGGCGACCTTTACCACAACGGGTCATATGGTGAAGGCGAAAAGGGTGTGTGGGAGCCGCGAGTTCTGGTCGACATCGAGGCTGGCGCCAATCCCGTGGGCGTGACTGCATACTTCGGCGACCTCTACGACGCGAACTACCGGGATGCGGCGCAGCACGACAAGCCCGGCAGGGTGATCTTCATCGAGGGCGCGCGTATCACTCTCGAGGCGCACATCGTCGAGTACCCAGTGGAGTCTCACGCGAGTTTGCGCGAGGTGCTCTCGATCGGGGACAAGTGGGCACCCGACTGCACAATCGTGCTCACGTCGAGCAGCGACACGATCGAGAAGCACATCAAGCGCCGCCAGCGCGCCCATGAGCAGGTCGACAATATGGTGCGCAGGTTCCGGCTGATAGACAGCGAGTTCAGGCGGCTCGCTCCTTTCTATCCCAGCTCTGTCGTGATCGATCGCGACGGGATCGAGTTCCACGATCGGGAAGGACTCGAGCATGTGATAGCCGCTGCAGGCCTTCCGCGATTCAAAGAGATTCCCTACCAGGACTTGTAGCGATCCGGCCTGCTCTCAATGCGAGTGGCCACGCCCAATCTCCTCATTCGCCACAGGCGACAGGCCTGAGAACCTCAGGCCTGAGGCTTCAGGTTAGAAGCGCATACTGAAAGAAAGCATAGGCAATAGGCCCCAGGCTGCGCAGGCGTCAGGCTCGAGGTGTGGGAGCGGTTTGCAGATATTTGATGAGGCCGAAGAGCATTTTTCTCACCTCCACGAGTTGCTCGAGCAGGCTGTGGGCATCCGACGCCCGGACAAAGCCCACGTCTCTGCTCATGATGAGGTGGGACTCTAGCTCATAACATGACCCGACGGAGATTCTCAGAAAGCGGATCTGTTCACGGTCGCTCTGGCGCCCCCGACCCTCCGCGATGTTTGCATCGATCGACATTGCCGCGCGAATGACCTGGCTGCGGAGTGCCGAATGGGCTGGCGCGCGCGACACATTGGCTATCCGATTTACAGCGAGCGCGAGGTCGTGCGCTTTCTGCCACACCTTCAATTCCTTGAAATCGGACATGCCAAAGAATCGCGCAGCATGCTCTCCGCTAATCATCGAACGATTCCGCCCCTCGCCTTATCCCCACGTCTGCCTCGAGCCTGGCGCCTGCGCAGCCTGGGGCCTCATGCCTATGCTGTCTTTCGGTATGCGCTCCTAACCTGAGACCTGACGCCCCACGCCTTAAGCTTGATCCCTGATCCCTCATCCTCGCGTTCTTGCCCAGCCACAACGTCGCTATCCCTACTCGACTGCGATTGTGCGCCACCTCCCCTGATTGAAGCGGATGACGCTGAGTACGCAGCGCGTCGCGTGACCGGCGAGTATCGCAAGCCAGATGTCGAGCGGATCGAGGGTGCTCACCTGCTGAATGACGAAGCACGCGCCAAGCGGCACCACTATCTGCGATATGACCGAGATGTAGAACGGGCTCTTTGTGTCGCCAGTGCCCTGCAGCCCGCCGGTGTACGCAAGCGCGACTGCGATGAGAAGTCCCGAGAGGCTCAGGATGCGCAGAAGCTGAACAGCGATCTCGACGACCACAGGATCAGTCATCCCGAACACGGCGAGGAGCATTCGCGGGAAAAACAGGAAGAAAACCCCGATGAACGCCGCGCCGGCGAGCGCGATCCGCGCGGCGACGTGAACCGCCTCGTTCGCGCGGTCGGGGTTGCCGGCGCCGAGATTCTGTCCGGCCACGGCCGCCGCCGCGCCGAGCAGCCCCACTGACGTCCAGGTGATGAGCGAGAACAGCTGCGAATAAGAGATAGCGAACGCGGCCTGCGCGGCTGCACTCTGCGCGAGCGACCCGATGAATGCCAGCATGAAGACGCCACCCACATTCATCGCGATTCCCTGAAACCCTGTCGGGAGCCCGAACTTGAAAAGCGACTTGATGATCTTCCAGTCAGGCGCGAACCCGTGTTTCCGCGGGAACGAGACGACCCAGCCGCCGTGCCAGAGCTTCCACAGCGCATAAACGGCGAGGAGATTCGACGCGATAACCGTTCCCCATGCCGCGCCCGCCGTTCCAAAAGCCGGGATCGGCCCAAGTCCGCGGATCAGGATGACGTTGAGGATGATGTTGAGCACTGTCATCGCGATTCCCATCACCATCGGAGTTCTGGCATCTCCCGCCGAGCGGAGCGCGCCTCCCAGCATGAAGAAGACGAGCATGCCGGTGGAGAAGACCATCATTATGCGGTAATACGGCAGCGCCTCCGCCTGAACAGCGGGCGCGGCGTTCACCATGTCGAGCAGTGCCGGCGCGGCGAAATATCCTGCCGGGGCAAGAATGAAGATCGAGATGCCGGCCGC
>JBPPMU010000084.1:0-8678 GCA_051306215.1 Gemmatimonadaceae bacterium
GCGGTTCGCGACGACATGCGCTGGTCGTGGGACGGGCAATCCGAGTCATTCCAGGGATTCAGGAGCGCCATAGACGCCAGCAACTCAGCCTTCAGGCGCGCGACACAGGCGGCCAGCATCGTCCTTGCGAATCACTTCCTGAGCGCGGTAGATGCGTACGTCTCGGTCAATATGCGGATCCGTCGAATGGAAAACGGGTCGCTCTCGTTCGCCGCCTCGATCCCGGCGGGGTATTGAGCACCGGCCGCTTCGGCGCTCTATTTCGCGCTGATGAATCTACCGGGCCCGCAATGGAAGATAGATTTGATGCCGGGTCGGCCCCGACACGTTGCGTTGCGCTCCCTGTTGCGTCCTGTGTGATGCGGGGCTCCGGGTAATACCTGCCATCGCGTCGTGCCGCTGCCTGACCGCATACCTGACCAGCCGGAGTAACGGATGAGCCCGACGATGGCGGCACCTGCAATGATCCTGTTCGCGACCGGCGGCGAGCCGTTGCCGGCCGAGTTGCAGGGATGGCTGTCGTCGCAGGTCTCCCCGAAGATCGCCGTCGCGTCGGGAGACGAGCTGATGGCGATCACGCTGCGCGGAAGGCCGCGACTGCTGGTTTTCGACGCCCGCGACGATGCCGCCGCCGCACTCGCGGCGTGTCGCCGCCTGAAGAACGACTCATACACCGGCATCGTCCCGGCTTTCGTCATTGCTGCCGCCGGCCCTGCTGCAGTGCAGGCGGCCTTCGACGCCGGCGCCGACGAGGTTGTCACGGAGGAAACCGGGAAGAGCGAATCAGTCAGGCGTATCGAGATTCTCCTCTCCCGCTCTGACCGCGATCTCGGGGTGCACCCGTCAACGAGGCTTCCCGGGGCGCATGCCATCGAAGCCGAGATCGCGGACAGGCTGAAGCGCACTGACCTTTTTGCGGTCTGCTATGCCGACCTCGACCACTTCAAGGAATACAACGACAGGTACAGCTATAATGAAGGAGATCGCGTGATTAGGATCCTCGCGATGCTGCTTCACGACGTCGCAAAGGGTACCTGCGGAGAAGAAGCGTTTGTCGGCCACATCGGGGGTGATGACTTCATCTTCATCATTCCCTACGAGAAAATCGCGGAGATCTGCGGGGAGATAACCTCGACCTTCGACCTGCTGGTGCCGTATCAGTATTCCGAACCTGATCGAAGGGCAGGGTATTTTTTCGGCAAGGACAGGCGTGGCGTGCTCGACAGGGTGCCGCTGATGACACTTTCAATTGGTGTCGTGAGCAACGTTCAGCGTACTTTTAGGGAGCCGCGTCAGGTCAGCAGGCTGGCGACAGAGATGAAGACATACGCCAAATCGCTGACCGGCTCGGTATATTCGATCGACCGGCGCACGGACGACCGTCCGCCAAATTTCGACTCGGCTTTAAAGACAGAGGGTGGAGACAGGAAATGAACGTCAGTTGTCCGCAGTGCTCGACGGTTTACAGGGTAGACCCGGCGAAGGTGCCGGAGGGTGGCGTGCGCGCGCGGTGCTCGACCTGCAGCGGGGTGATTCCCGTCGGGGTCACGACTGCGCCACCTCCCCGGCGCGCCACTCCTGTCGACGCACTCGGCGCAGCGTTCGGTGCCCGCCCTCCTGGTCCCTACGCCCCGGCCGGGAAAACCCCGCAGGCTCAGGCGCCGGCTCGGGCCACTCCGCCGCGACCGGCACCTGCCCGCCAGACCCCCGTGACCCCCGTCCGGCAGGCTCCTGTGACGCCTGTACGGCAGACTCCTGTTACGCCTGTACGGCAGACTCCGGTGGCGTCCCAGGCAGTGTCGACGCCCCAATCCGCGGCCGCGCCGATCAGCGTGCCGCCCGCTCAGTCTCCTCAGCTTGGTGCGTCACTTCCGGCGATGAAGCCTACTCCGCGGACGTCGTGGCCCGCGGTCACTCCGGAGGCGGCAACCCCCCCGGCAGCATCGGCGTCTGAAACAGCGGGCAATGCCGCAGAGCCGGAACAGTCGGGATCAGCGACCCGCCGGCCGATCAATCCATTTCTCGCCCGCGACCCCAGCCTTCGCGCAAAGCGGCTCGCCCGCGCGCTCGTTTCAGACATGGTCGCCTACTATCCCGCAAAACATTCAGAGGGACTCGAGAAGGGAACGCTCAAGGAGCTTTTCCGCGACGAGATCAAGAAGAGCTACGACGAATATGTCGCGCAGGTAGGTGCCGATTTCGCGCGCAGCACGACGCACTTTCAGGAATCGCTGAACGAGGTGCTCGGCGCCGGCAAGAAGATCTTCTAGGGAATCACAAACGACATGGCTGAAAGAAACGGAGAGAGAGTCCGGGCACTGGCGAGCGCTTTGGAACGGCTTGCGGAAGTGCGGAGGTATCTTTGACATTGAAGCAAAGCGCGAGGCACTGAGCGCGCGCGAGGCACGCATGTCGGAGGCCGACTTCTGGAACCGGCAGGAATCGGCGCAGGTGATTCTGCAGGAAGCAAAGGCCCTCAGAAGCTGGATCGAGCCCTACGACCGGCTCAGCGCACGCGTTACGAGCGCGCGCGAGCTCGACGAGCTGCTTCGCGAGTCTCCTGATGAAGAGATGGACATCGAGCTCGACCGCGAGATGGAAGCGCTCGACTCGGAGATAGATTCGTTCGAGCTTAGAACGCTGCTTCGCGGAGAGGATGACTTCCGCGACGCCCAGCTCGAGATCAGCGCGGGCGCCGGAGGCACCGAGGCCCAGGACTGGGCCGAGATGCTGATGCGGATGTATACGCGCTGGGCTGAGCGAAAGGGGTTCGAGATCGAGATTCTCGACGAGAGCCAGGGGGAAGAGGCGGGGATCAAGGGCGCGGTGATCGAGATTCGCGGGCTTTATGCGTACGGTTTTCTCCGGGCCGAAGCCGGAGTGCACCGGCTCGTGCGCATCTCGCCGTTCGACTCGGCGGCGCGACGGCATACGAGCTTTGCGTCAATATTCGTCTACCCGGTTGTGAACGAGGAGATAAACATCGAAATCCGGGATGAGGATCTGAGGATCGACGTATATCGCGCATCAGGCGCCGGCGGCCAGCACATCAACAAGACGAGCTCGGCCGTGCGCATTACGCACATCCCGACGAATACTGTCGTCGCCTCCCAGGCCCAGCGCTCCCAGTTCAAGAACAAGGCGCAGGCGATGCAGATGCTGAAGAACAAGCTCTACCAGGCGGAGATCCAGCGTCGCGAGGCGGAGAAGGCGAAGCTCGATGAGAGTAAACAGGACGTAAGCTTCGGCAGCCAGATCCGGAGTTACGTGTTTCAGCCGTATACCATGGTCAACGATCACCGCACCGAGCTGAAGATTCCGGATGTGCAGAAAGTGATGGACGGTGGAATCGACCCGTTCATCGAGGCATACCTGAAGCAGTTCGGCGTCGGGGGCGGGTAGGTGAGCGACGACCTCAATTTTGTCCTCAAGGCGCGTCGGGAAAAGCTCGACGCGCTGCGTGCGGCCGGCGTCAGTCCGTTCGCGTACTCCTTTCCCCGGCTGAACACCGCAGCGGAGGCACAGGCACTGATCCCGAGAGCGGGAACCGGAGATGGTGCGCAGTCGGCGGATCCTGATGGGCCGAACGTTTCGATCGCCGGCCGTATCGTCGCGTGGCGGGCTCACGGGAAGACGGTTTTCGCGCATCTCTCGGACGCGAGCGGTCGCATTCAGCTCTACTTCCGCAAGGATCAGCTGGGTGACGAGCGCTTCGGCATACTCGAGCACCTCGACCTCGGCGACATCATCGGCGTAACGGGGCCGCTGTTCCGCACCAGAACCGGCGAGACAACAGTCCGCGTCGAAAGCTTCGAGCTTCTCGCCAAGTCACTGCGGCCGCTTCCGTTCGGAAAGGAGGAGGTCGTCGACGGGGAGACTGTTCGCCACTCTGGCTTCAGCGACGCCGAGCAGCGGTACCGGCAGCGTTATGCGGACCTGGCGGTTCATCCCGAGGTACGCGCGCTGTTTACGGCGCGATCGCGGATGGTCACTTCGATCAGGTCGTTTCTCGACGAGCTCGGATTCCTCGAGGTTGAGACGCCCGTGCTTCAGCCGCTGTACGGCGGCGCAGCAGCGCGACCTTTCACCACTCATCACAATGCGCTCGACATGCCGCTGTTTCTGCGGATCGCTGATGAGCTTTACCTCAAGCGCCTCGTAGTCGGCGGATTCGAGCGCGTGTACGAGATAGGCCACGACTTCAGGAACGAGGGGATCGACCGAACCCACAATCCGGAGTTCACTATGCTCGAGTTCTACGAGGCATACGCGGACTACGAGGTGATGATGGGCCGGGTGGAATCACTGATGGTGAGGGTGTCGGCGTCGCTGAGGGCGGTGCCGGGAATCGGCGAAAGGGTGCCCGACCTCGAGCCTCCGTTCAAGCGGATCGAATGGGTTCCATCTCTCAACGCCGCTGCCGGCCGCGATGTGATGGCCCTGAGCGATGCCGGGCTCGGCGAGCTCGCCCGCCATGTCGGCGTTTCGCATCCCGAGGATCTCAGCCGCTCGAAGCTCATCGACGAGATATTCCAGGAACTCGTTGAGTCGAAGATCGTCGAGCCGACTTTCGTCGTCGACTACCCGATGGAGCTGTCGCCCCTTGCGAAGCCGAAGCGGGGCAACCCTGCTCTGGCCGAAAGGTTCGAGCTTTTCGCCAATGGACGGGAGCTTGCAAATGCTTTCAGCGAGCTCAACGATCCGATCGACCAGCGGGACCGGCTCGAGGCGCAGGGCCGTCTCAAGGAAGCGGGCGATCTCGAGGCTTCAGGTGTAGATGAGGATTACCTGAGGGCGATGGAATACGGGATGCCGCCGATGGGGGGTGTGGGCATTGGAATCGACCGGCTTTTCATGTATCTGACAGGAACCTTAAATATTCGCGATGTGATACTATTTCCAACCATGCGGCCGGAATGAACAGGCTCGAGCTTTCAATTGCCTGGCGATACCTGCGGAGCCGGCGTGGCTCACGCCTGCTCTCGCTCATCAGCATCATCGCCATCGGCGGGGTGCTCGTTGGCGTCAGCGCGCTGATTCTCATCATTGGCGTGATGAACGGGCTGCAGCGTGACCTGCGCGAGAAGATTCTGGTGGGAAGCCCTGACGTCCGCGTCCTGAGCTACGGCGAAGATCTCAAGATCGACGACTGGCAGACCGTGCTCGCCAAGGTGAAACAGCAGCCGGGAGTTGTTGCTGCCGCTCCGTTCGTGCTTGTCGAGGGCGGCATGAATGCCGGCCACGACTATGCCGGAGCGGCTTATGTCGTAGGGATGCTGCCGGAGGGGAGGGATGTGCCCGAGGTTACGACGATACGGCAGCATGCAACTTCCGGTGACTTCCGATTTGCCAGCAGCGATGGCGAACAGAGGGGAATTGTGCTCGGAAAGCTTGTCGCGTCGCGATACAACGCGTGGCCTGGTGACAAGATAAATCTCGTTTCGATCGCCGGCGTCAAGCCCAATGCGGTCACCGGGGGTTTCGTTCCGCGGATCTTTCAGTTCGAGGTAACGGGAATCGTCGAGACGGGGATGTACGAGTACGACAACGCGTACGTTTACATCGCTCTCGACAAGGCGCAGGAGTTCGCCGCGCTTGGCGAGGGCGTGACTGGCATCGAAGTGAAGTCGACAGACCGGTGGGCGGCGTCGGTGGTTGCCCAGCGGATAACGGACGCGCTCGGCTGGCCGTACAGGACTGTCGACTGGCAGGAGCAGAACCGCTCGCTCTTCCAGGCGCTCAAGCTGGAGAAGCTCGGCATGGGAGTGATCCTGTTGCTCATCGTGATGGTGGCCGCCTTCAACATCGTCAGCACGCTGACGATGGTCGTCGCCGACAAGACGCGGGAGATCGGGATCCTCAAGGCGATGGGGCTTCCGGCCAAGTCGATCCGCCGGGTTTTCCTGGCGCAGGGGATCGTTATCGGTCTCGTGGGAACCACGCTCGGGCTGATCCTCGGATTCGGCGGCGCGATCGCGCTCGAGAAGTACAAGTTCATCCCGCTCGATCCCTCCATCTACTTCATAGATCACCTGCCGGTGGCTACGGAGCCGGCCGACATACTGTGGATCGTCCTTGCGAGCGTGCTGACAGCTGCCGCGGCGACGCTGTATCCGGCGATTCAGGCGTCGAGGCTCTATCCCATCGACGCGATAAGGCACGAATAACAATGGCAGTTCTTCAGGCGCACGATCTTCACAAGGCCTACACCGGGGGCGACGGCGGGACCATAAACGTTCTCGCGGGCGTCGACCTGTCGGTCAGCCCCCGGGAGATGGTTGCAATCGTGGGTGCCAGCGGCGCGGGCAAGTCGACTCTGCTTCACGTCCTCGGGGCGCTCGACAAGCCTTCCCGTGGTTATGTGGTGATAGGTGGCGAGCCGATCAACGGGCTGAGCGACGAGCAGCTTGCGGCTCTGAGAAACAGGTCGGTGGGTTTCATCTTCCAGTTTCACCACCTGTTGAGGGAGTTCACGGCGCTGGAGAACGTGATGATGCCCATCCGCATATCGGGAAGAAGTGTGGCGGCGGCGCGGAGCAGGGCGGAGGAGCTGCTCTCGAGGGTTGGCTTGAGCGGGAGGATGCACCATCTCCCCTCGGAGCTTTCCGGCGGCGAACAGCAGCGCACGGCAGTTGCCCGCGCGCTCTCAATGGACCCGAAGGTGGTGCTGGCGGACGAGCCGTCGGGAAATCTCGACCTCGCCAACGGGCAGATGCTTCACGAGCTTCTTTCAGAGGTTGTCGACGACCTCGAGATAGGCATGGTCGTGGTCACCCATAACCGCGCGCTTGCCTCGAGAGCGAGCCGGGTGCTGCTTCTCGAAGGTGGAACGCTTTCCGAAACGGCCGTGTCCGACGCTATGGTGTAGCAGTAGTTGCGGGACGTCCAACCGGGCGTCCCTGGAGAGGGGGAGTGGCATGGTCTGCGACGTTTGCAAGGAAGCTGACGCGGTCATCCAGTTGACCGAGATCGAGGGCACGGGCGTGCGCCTGCTGCACCTCTGCGAGCGCTGCGCCGCTGAACGTGGTGTCGAGACAACGGCTGCTCCGAAGCCGCAGATCACTGATTTTCTCCAGAGCGTTCACCAGGCGATGCAGG
Source organism: Gemmatimonadaceae bacterium (assembly GCA_051306215.1). Taxonomy (GTDB): domain Bacteria; phylum Gemmatimonadota; class Gemmatimonadetes; order Gemmatimonadales; family Gemmatimonadaceae; genus UBA4720. The sequence goes on from JBPPMU010000084.1 coordinate 7,099, forward strand.
CGACCCAGGGGGATGCGGCCCGCTGCGCGTTCTGCTCGTCGACGTTCCGTGACTTCAGGTCGACGGGACGGCTCGGATGCGCTCACTGCTACGATGCTTTCGAGAAAAGCATGCGCGACCTCCTGCGCCGGGTGCACGGAAGCTCGCAGCATATCGGCCGAAGCTACGATTCTCCCGCGAGCCATGTGGTCCCCGACGGGGGGACTGCCAATGAGCTGCGTGACAGGCTTCGCCGCGCCATCGATGCTGAGCAGTTCGAGCTCGCGGCGGATATTCGCGACAAGCTGCGGGGGATGGAATGATCGATCTATCGCTTCTGCCGGACGGCGGTGTCGGCTGGCTTGACGCTTCCGGGGATCACTCGGACATAGTGATATCGACACGTATCAGGCTCGCCCGGAACCTCGAGGGTTATGCTTTCGCGGGAAGGGCCCGCGATGGCGAGAGGCTGCGGATTTTGTCGCAGGTGGAGCAGGCGATGGCTGCCATGCACCAGCGGCACCAGGGGGTCCTGCTCCGGGTCGACGAGATGCCGCCCGACGACAGGCTTCTGCTCCATGAGCGGCATCTGGTTAGCCGCGAGCTGGCCGGGCTCGACTCACAGCGTCCCGTGCGCAGCGGAGCTGCCGTGCACCTGACCCGTGCGACAAGCGTCATGGTAAATGAAGAGGATCACCTCCGTCTTCAGGCCATCGAGTCCGGGCTCCGTATATCGGAGGCGTTCAACTCCGTTTACGCCCTTGACGCCGAGCTCGGGGAGCGGGTGCCGTACGCGTTCCACAACGAGTTCGGGTTCCTTACCGCCTGCCCGACGAATGCCGGGACGGGACTTCGGGCCTCGGTGCTGATCCACTTGCCGGGGCTGGTTCTGACGAAAGAGATAGCCAAGGTGCTGGCGGGCCTCCAGCAGGTTGGGTTGACGTACCGTGGCCTCTACGGAGAGGGGAGCGAAGTCGTCGGGAATTTTTTCCAGATCTCGAACCAGACCACGCTCGGCCGGACCGAAGGCGAGTTGCTGGATTACCTGACGCGAGTGGTAATCCACGTCATCGAGCGTGAGGAGGAAGCAAGAAAAGTATTGCTTAGAGACGCCGGTTATATTATCGAAGACAAGCTTTGGCGGGCGTACGGAACGCTTCGTTACGCGAGGAGCCTCACTTTTGACGAAGTGATGAGCTATCTGAGCAGCGTTCGCCTGGCGGTCGGTCTGAAACTGATAACCGATCTAAGTGTATATACCCTCAACAAGCTCCTGATATTCAGTCAGTCAGCGCACCTGGCGCATGCCGAAGGGCGCGAGCTGACAACGAGCGAAGCGAACCTTGCACGCGCGAAGTACGTGCGCCGCATTCTCGCTGACGATACGGGGTCTACACGATGAACGGCTACAATTTCACCGAACGTGTTCGAAAGGTTCTCGCCATGGCGAGGGAAGAGGCCGAGCGGCTTCGCCACGAATACGTTGGCACCGAGCACATACTTCTCGGGCTGATCCGCGAAGGGGAAGGAGTCGCGGCGGCCGTGCTGCAGAACCTCAGCGTTGACCTCGACGACATCCAGCAGAAGATCGAGGACACGGT
>JBPPMU010000085.1:0-2686 GCA_051306215.1 Gemmatimonadaceae bacterium
GTTTGAACCCGGGCGATCCGAGCATGCTCAATACGGCGTGGCGCGTCTACCTCGCCGCGAACGAGACGGAGAAGGTACTCGCCCCCGGAGCCCAGCTGATAAGGGCTGACACCTCAGCCGCAGACAGCTCGTACTACATCCGCACGGCCGCCGCCGCATCGGCTCTCGACGGGACGCGCGCGGCGCAGATAGCGTCAGAGGGAATCGCGAAGTTCCCGAACAACGCCTCACTGCTGCTGGTTCAGGCGAACGCCCTCAGTAAGGCAGGACAGAACGCGCAGGCACTCGCTGCAGTGAATCGCGCGCTTGCCGCAAACCCGACGATCGAGGGAGGTTATGCGCAGAAGGCCCTCATCTTCGGTGCGATGAACCAGCCCGACAGTGTTCTCGCAGTTGTCCAGGCGGGGTCGACAAGGGGCATCGACAAGGTCACCCTCGCCCAGGTTGCGCTGAAGACTGGCAGCGACGCGTACAAGGCGGGCAATGTCTCCAAGAATCGCGCTGACCTTCAGAGGGCCGTGCGGTTCCTGCTTCTTTCCGACCAGCTCGACGCATCGGCCGATGCGAAGTTCCTCGCCGGAGCCTCGGCATTCCTCATCGGCCAGAGCGCAGTCAACGAAGCACAGGATACCAACAGCTGCACACTGGCGCGCCTTGCGAAGGAGTCGTTCACCACGGCGCAGGAAAACGTGCCGGCGGGACTCACTTCGTATGCCGAAGCGGCTCAGCAGTTGCTCACAGCGATTCCCCAGTTCACGCCGGCCGTAGACGATCAGATCCGGCGCTTCTGCCGGTGAGTCCGGGAAGGGCACCGGGCGCGTGGGACAGCGCCTATCACGCGCCGGTGCTCGCGGATGAAATAGAAGAGTTGTTTCAGGGTGCGAACTCAGTACTCGACTGCACTTTGGGGGGCGGCGGACATTCCGCCGCCCTTCTTGCTTTGGGAGCTCAGGTCATCGCGATAGATCGCGATCCCGAAGCCGTCGCGTCAGCCCGGAATCGGCTTGCCGAGTTTGAATCGGCAGGCCGGTTTCGCGTTATATTGGGCAACTTCGCCGAGATAGACACGTTGCTCCCCGATAAAGCTCAGTATTTCGACGGCATTCTTGCCGATCTCGGCCTGTCCTCCCATCAGGTCGACGATGCCTCGCGCGGGTTTTCCTTCAGGGAGGGCGCTCTCCTCGACATGCGCATGGACCCTGAAACCCCCGTGACCGCCGCGGAGCTTCTGGCGACCGAGACAGAGGCCGGTCTTTCCGGAATATTCCGCGACTATGGAGACGAGCCGAAGGCTCGCCGCCTCGCCAGGGAGGTCGTGCGCCGCCGCCAGAACAGGCCCCTCGCGACGAGCGACGACCTGGTGGGTGCAATCCGCGCGGTCCTCGGGCCGCGCTCCGGGCCAGGCGAATTTGCGAGAATATTTCAGGCAGTGCGCATTGCGGTCAACGATGAGATGGGATCGCTCGAGCGCGCTCTCCCGGCACTTCGCGACAGGCTGAATCCCGGCGGAGTTCTCGCTGTCATATCCTATCATTCGGGCGAGGACAGACTCACCAAGCACGCCATGCGCGAGTGGTCGCGCACCTGTACCTGCCCGCCAAGGCAGCTTCAGTGCACTTGCGGTGGAGTCGCCGCAGGCTCTCCGGTCAGCCGGAAATCAGTGACCGCCGGCACCGCTGAAACTTCCCGAAACCCGCGTGCGCGCAGCGCGCGACTGCGCGCGTGGCGAAGAAACAGGTAAGGCGCGGCCGGTGGATAGTCGCCGGCGTGCTCATCGCTTTCGTGACTGTTTCCGCCGCGGTGGTTGCCCGGCGAAGTTACGGCCACCGGGAGGGAATCGAGCTTACGGCGCTCCAACGTCGCAAGGCGGATCTCGAAAGCGAGCGCGTTCGTCTCGACCAGGAGATTCGTGACGCGTCCTCTCGTGCGCGCCTCCTCCCCGTCGCAGAGCGGCTTGGGATGCACATGCCGTCGGAAGTTCAGATAGTTGTCCTCGAGCGACCGAAGAGGGGCAGTGGCTCGCCCTAGCCGGATAACGATCGTTCACGCGACACTCGTAGTGTTCGCAGTGCTTCTCATCGGACAGGCGGCGAGAGTCCAGCTCGTCGAAGGCGACGAGTGGGCCGAGCGCGCTCGCCGCCAGCAGTTCCGCACAGGTCCGATGGTGGCCCCGCGCGGGAAGATCCTCGATGCATCCGGCAATGTCCTGGCAGAAAGCCGTGAGCTCGTGCGCCTGAGTGTGGCGCCCCGCGAAGTGAAGAACGTTGCTGCCCTGGCGGCCGCGCTTCGGAAGTGGGGCTTCGATGAGCGCGTCATCGCTGCCGCAACCAGCCAGGAGAGGAAGTGGGTGATGCTTCCCGGTCTGCACGTCGCATCGGAGGCAGGCGTCCTTACCTCGATCACCGGCGTCCACCCGCAGACTGTCGTGAACCGTGAATACGTGACAGCAGCCGGGATCAGGAGGGTTGTTGGCACGATCGACGCGACCGGCCGCGCGACGAGCGGCATAGAGCTGGCGCTCGACAGCATTCTCGCCGGCGACTCGACGCGCGCGACGCTCGCGCGTGATGCGAGGGGGCGGCGCCTTGATTCTCCCGGGAGCTGGGTCACAGGTCCCCGGGCAGGCAGCAATGTAACGCTGAAAATCAATCGAGCCCTGCATGATATTTTCGAGCGCGACCTAGCG
>JBPPMU010000086.1:0-2003 GCA_051306215.1 Gemmatimonadaceae bacterium
CGCCCGATCAGATCGTCGTCGACATCCGGCACGTCCGGCCTGAGGTCGCGGAGCATCGCAAGAAGCTCCTCACCCGTGAGATTTGACGGAAAACGCGCGATCTGCGGCATATAGCCGATGTGCCGGCGGTATGTCTCGTCTCCGTTGACGCGTGTTCCGTTCACAATGACCGTTCCCGAATCGGGGCGCGTGAGCCCGAGGACCGACTTGATGAGCGTTGTCTTGCCTGCAGCATTCGGACCCACGATGCCCGTGACATGGCCGGCCGTGATGCGGGCATCTATGCCCCTCAGGACCTCGAGCGCGCCGAATCGCTTCGTTACTCCGGAGATCGTGATCATGTCGGCTTCCTCATCAGCGGTTTCGCGTCAACAAACAGGCGCGGGGTCAGCGACGGCATCGCACGCTCGGCGGCATCGATGAGCCCCACGAGCACACTCCTCAGAAGAACGATCGCCTGCGGGTTGCGCTCGAGTATCACAGCGAAAAGGCGAACCGGTGCGTGTGGGACATCGCCGATTCCGTCGCGGTCGAGGTCGTAACCCGCGTACTCGCTCCAGTAGTTGCCCTCGAACACTGATGAGGGGCGGCGACTGTTCGTCGTAACGTCGAACGTGTTGCCGGTGAACGTGTTCGAGGTGAACCGGCCATCCAGCGTGCTGCCCTCCACCTTCACTGCCCAGCCGTTGCCGGAAAACGTGTTGCCGACTGCCTGAACGCGGTTTGCACCATCGGCTACCAGCCCGATCGTGTTGCGCGAAAAGACGTTCCTCTCGAGCCGGCTGTCCGCGATCTCCTTCAACAGAAGACCGTAAGCGGCGCCGCCCCAGCTTTCCTCGAACCTGTTGGCGATCATGTGAACGCGATTCGTGTACATCACGGCGACACCCGAGGCGTTGTTCCTGAACGTGTTCGACGTATACGTGCAGTCGTCTGAATACATGAAGTGAAGACCGTAGCGAAGGTTCCTCTCGCTGACGTTCCGGATCACGTCTGTGTCATGGACGAACTCGAAGTAGATCCCGTCCCGGTAACCACGTATCAGGTTGTCGGTGATGAGAATCCGGCGCCCGGACCAGACATGGATTCCGTTGCCCGAGCTCGACTCTGTCCCTCCGCTCGCAAAGAGCTCATTCTTCGCGACCCGGCAGTCCTCTACCTTCGCCAGATAGATCCCGTAGAGCGCCTCCTCGATGCGGTTTCCGGAGATGTCGCATCCCGTGGCGCCGGTGACCCTGATGGCTGCCCTGTCCTCCACGTGGCTGACGCCGGTTCCGGTGAAGCGCATGCCCGTCACCTTCACGTCGTTCGCCGTGATGAGCAGCAGCTCGCCTTTCCCTTCCCCATCCATCAGGGGAAAGCCCTCACCGATTATCTCGACCGGCCGGGACACCCTGACGCCGTGTTCCCGATATACCCCGGCAGTGATCACGAGCCGGCCACCGTCGCGCACCCGGTTCAGCCCCTCCGAGATGGTCTTGACGGGGCCTGTGGGCGAGACGGTGGCTTGATCACTCCGCTGCCCCTGGCTCACGGCGGGCAGCAGAAACATCAATGACGCTGCGACAACCGCGGGCACGAGATGCGCCCTGCTCGATCGGGCTGCGACCGGCTTGCGACGCCATATCAGCAGCGCCGCGAGCGCGATAGCGAAGGCGACCGCTGCGGCAATCCCGCCTATGTCGGGCCACGATGCGGCGGTGAAGTTAAGCAGCTGCTTGCTCCCGATGATCGGGGGCTGGTACGTCATCCCCGGCACCTTGATTATCGCGTTCGGGTCGAGGTTGTGACCGTAGTCGTACGACCATCGCCAGAATTCGTAGAGCGCGAGCGCTCCGGCGACGGCAAAACCCGCGAGCCAGGTCCACACGGCCCACCGTCGCCCGAATCCGGCGACTATCAGCCCGGTGACAACCAGCACCGCCAGGCCAACCGGCATAATGTCGAGCACCGGGATCTCTTCCGGCTCGATCGTTTTCATGCCGATGTAGTGATTCAACCCG
>JBPPMU010000087.1:0-7261 GCA_051306215.1 Gemmatimonadaceae bacterium
GTCTCGTGGGCTCGGTGATGTGTATAAGAGACAGACCTCACGACAATTGAAATCTGGACCCTTCAGAACGTGCGCATCGAGAGAGGCGCGAATGAGCTGAGGGTTCACCTCGAGAGCTGGACTACTGAAAGCACCGATTCGTTCACCAGGACCGACGTCTTCACCGGCGATGAGAACACGAACCTCTATCGGGGCTTTTTCGGAAAGCGCTACGGCAGCGGCGTCGGCATTCAGGCAGGAGCGCAGCAGTTCAGCACGCGCGCGGCAAGGCTCGGTGGAGGAGGCGACGCCCTCTCACTGATGGGACGCTTCGGCATCGCGAAGCGGCTGTGGAGCCTCGATGCCTTCGCCGTGCGCCGGAGCGGATCGCGAACGCTGCAGCCGACATTCTCGGTCACCGACGGACTCTCGATTCCTGAATACGACGGCAATCACGACCTCGCATACATCCGCGGCGCGCTGGGAAACGTATCCGGCGGACCGTGGGCGCAACTCACCGCATCGTACTTGCGGTTTGCTGATCGAAGCAAGCCAGTCACCGCATCAGACGCACTGGCGCAGCGGCTCGTCGCGGATACGGCCGACACGACGACAAAACAGTATCAGTACCTTGCCGCGGCAGGTTTTGCCCGAGGGCCTCTGCGAATCTCGGTGGAGAATCGCATAAAGTCGATCGAAGGCGAGACGTACAACACCCCGGCCGGGCGATTCGAAGTCGGAAACAGGATCGGGATAGTCAGCGTTTTCGCTGAATCGAATCAGTATACCAGAGCCACGCGCGCCGAGGTGATCGGGCGGTTGACCCCGGTTTCGTTCCTCGCTCTTGCCGGTGCGTTCACCACAAGTAATCCGCACGATCCTGACACGCTGCGGCCCCAGCTCATCGTTCAACCCAAATGGACCGCAGCGCGGATCGAGGCTGGCGTCAGGCTTTTCAACCCCTGGATCATCGGCGGCTTGATCACCCGTGATACCGCGATCCTTGCCGGGCCCATGATGTTCGACACGGCCTACGCGCCTGTGTCAATCGGCCGGCGGCAGGGAGTTTACGCGGGCATCAGGGGAAAACTCTTCCGCGACCTCAACGTTGACGTGGTGGCGACACGCTGGGATTCGGCGGGCTTCTATCAGCCCCGCGACCAGGCGCGCGCTGAGATAAACCTCACAACCCGCTGGCTTTCGCGTTTTCCAAGCGGGAACTTCGGCCTCAAGACGGCATTTGTTTACGACCACCGCGGAAGCGTCACCTTTCCCACCGCGGCCGGCAACCGCACGACTCAGGCGAGCGGAATAATGTCCGGGCTTCTGGAGATTCGCATTCTCCAGGGCGTTCTGAGCTACCAGGTGAGGAACATCGCCAGCAAGAATTATCAGGTCATTCCCGACTTCTTCATGCCCCGGACGATAAACATTTACGGGATCAGGTGGGACTTCTGGAATTGACACTGGGCCTCTAGGCCAGCAGGTTATCCCGCGCATATGATCTCCAGCATGACGGGGTTCGGCTCAGCCGAAGGCAAGGTGGGATCACTCGGCGTAAGCGTCGAGATTCGAACCGTCAATCACAGGTTCTTCAATCCCAGCATCAAGCTCCCCCCGATCTTCGGAAAATGGGAAGGCGATGTGCGCGAGCTGCTTCGCCAGCGGATCGCACGTGGCCATGTGACAGTTGCTGCGCGGCTCGAGCGCGAAGGAACGCGCGGCTCCGGCATCAACGAGGACCGATTCGCCGACTACGTCTCGGCGATTCGCGACCTCCAGTCGCGGCACGGCCTCAGCGATTCGCTCGACGCCGCGACGATCCTCTCGCTTCCCGATGTGATAGACTCGCAGGCGCAGGACGCGAATGGCGGCACTGTGCAGGAGCTCGTGTCGATAGTCGAGCAGGCAGTCGCCGCGCTTCGCGATATGCGGCGCGACGAAGGAGCGCGCCTCGCCGGATTTCTCCTCGACCGGATTCAGCTGGTGGAAGACGCCGTAGGGCGTATCCGCGACCGCGCGCCCGTGCGCCTTGCCGAACAGGTCGCACGAATGAAGCGCTCGGTGAAGGAGCTGGCCGCCGCCGCGAACGTCGATCAACAGCGGCTCGCCCAGGAAATCGCAATCCTCGGCGACAAACTCGACATCTCCGAGGAGCTCGACAGGTTCGACGCTCACGTCAGCGCCTTCAGGCAGACAGTGAGCGCGACAGGCGATGAAGCCGTAGGCAAGCGACTCGGCTTCCTTCTCCAGGAGATGGTCCGCGAGGCGAACACCACCGGAAGCAAGGCAAGCGACGCGGCAGTCCTCAGCGACGTCGTGCTCATAAAGGAAGAGCTCGAGCGAATCCGCGAGCAGGTCGAGAACATCGAGTGAGACCGTTTCCGGTGATCCTGTCGTCGCCCTCGGGCGGCGGCAAGACGACGATCGCCCACGAGCTCCTCCGCAATCGCAGCGACCTCGGCTACTCAGTCTCATGCACGACCCGGGCGGCCCGCGCCGATGAAGAACACGGGAAGGACTACTTCTTCGTAAGCCAGGAGGAGTTCACCGGAGCCCGGGAAAGAGGCGAGTTCGCGGAATCGGCGCAGGTTCACGGCCGGCTCTATGGAACGCTCAGGCGGGAAGTCGACCGGGTTCTCGCCTCCGGACGCCCCGGGGTGATGGACATCGACGTCCAGGGCGCCCGGCCGTTCGTTGAGGCATATCCGGGGTCGGTTCTCGTGTTCATACTGCCCCCGGACGCCGAAACCATGCTTCGGCGGCTTGCCGCCAGGGGCAGCGAAAGCGATGAATCGCTCGGTCGCCGGCTCAAAAGCGCCATCATGGAGCTTCGGTCGGTGGACATTTATGGTTATCTTGTTGTGAATGATGATCTCGGGGCGGCGGTTCAGGCCATTTCCGGGATCATCGACGCTGAAGAATTGCGGCTCTACCGCGGATCCGGGGATCGCGAGCGGATCGACATGCTCGTTGCCGGTCTCGAGAGCAAAATCGAAGAAATGAAAAGGAGCGGTTGATAGATGCAGGTTTTCATTCCGAACGACGTCGCCAGACACGCGACCAACAAGTACCTGGGAGTTCTCGTGGCCGCGAAGTTCGCCCGCGTCCTCAACGAGTTTCCCCGCGACCGCTCGGCCCCGGGTGAGAAGAAGCTCACCACGCGCGCGCTCGAGGATCTCACCGAAGGCGAGATCCAGTATCGCGTAGTTCCGCGCCGCCGCTCCGAGTAGATCCCGTGCGGCCATTCGACGGCCGCCGCATTCTCCTCGGTGTAACGGGGGGAATCGCAAGCTACAAATCCGTGATGCTCGCCAGGCTGCTCACGCAGGCGGGCGCGGAAGTCGATGTCGTGATGACACGTGGCGCCCTCGAGTTCGTAGGCGCCATCACGTTTGAGGCTGTCACCGGCCGCCGGACCTACTCCGGGATATTCGGGCCCGGCAATGCACTCGACCACATCAGGCTGGCGCGTGATGCATCGGTGTTCGTCGTCGCCCCCGCGACCGCGGATTTCCTGGCTCGCGCCTCACACGGCCACGCCGACGACCTGCTTTCCGCCTGCCTCCTTGCCACCGTAGCCCCCGTGCTGCTCGTCCCGGCAATGAACGACCGGATGTGGGCGAACGCGCAAACTGCGCGTAACGTCGCTCACGTGCGCGAGCTTGGGTACAACGTGATCGACCCCGAGGACGGGCCTCTCGCCGCGGGTGAGGGGCAGGGACCCGGAAGAATGCCCGAGCCCGAAACGATTCTGGCTCACATCGGGCGGATTCTCGAGAACCCCTCGCTGGCAGGCAGGACAGTCGTCGTGACGGCGGGTGCAACGCGGGAAGCGATCGATCCCGTGAGATTCATCTCGAATCACAGCACGGGAAGGATGGGAGTGGCGATCGCTGAAGCCGCATGGCGGCGCGGAGCCGACGTGACTCTGATCGCCGGGCATCTGGAGGTACCTGTCGGCGCGCCGGTGCGCATCGTGTCTGCCGGCACCGTCGAGTCGATGCGGGATGCCGTGGCGGAAGCCCTGGCGGAAGCCGACCTGCTCGTCATGGCTGCAGCGCCAGCGGATTTCCGGCCGTCAGCCCCTGCCGCACAGAAGATGAAAAAGCGGGAGAGCGGTTCCCCCCCGGTCATCGAGCTAACGCGCACTCGAGACATTCTCGAATCGACCATCGCCTCCCGGCGCGACGGATGCGTCGTCGTGGGATTCGCGCTCGAGACCGAGAATCTTCTCGAGAACAGCGCGTCGAAACTCGAGCAGAAGAAACTCGACCTGATCATCGCGAACAGTGCGGTGGAGGAGGGAGCCGGATTTGGCAGCGACACGAATCGTGTAACAATCATCTCGAAGGACGGCGCCAGCGAAGACATCCCGATGATGAAGAAATCTGAAGTCGCTGATGTCATTCTCGATCGCGCCGGGGCACTGTTGAATGGACGCTGAAGAAAAACTCAGGCAGTATCTGGAGCAGCGGCGCGATCTCGGCGAATCCGAGCTGCTGCTCGACTCGATGAGTGTCGACGAAGCTCTCCGCGCGATTGGTGCGTTCAAGCGGGGGCCTCGCCCGCCAACACCTCGGGAGAAGGCGGAAGAAACGTCCGGCGGTGACTGGCGATCGATGCTGGGAGTGGCAGTTCAGCCGCCTCCAGCGCCGGCGGCGCCGAATCAGGGGCTGGTTTCGGCTGGAGAGGCCGACCAGCTATTCGATTCAGGGATAAGGGACCTTGGATCGCTGGAAACGATTGCAGCCGAAGTGAGCACCTGCACCAGATGCCCGCTTTACAGAACCGCAAACCTCGGAGTCCCGGGAGAGGGGTCGGCAACCGCCGGCCTCGTCTGCGTGGGGGAAGGGCCGGGAGCGACAGAAGACGAAACGGGGCGGCCATTCGTCGGCGCGGCGGGCAACCTGCTGACGAAGATCCTTGCCGCGGTAAACCTCTCCCGCGAGGAGGTCTTCATAACGAATGTCGTGAAACACCGGCCGCCGGGGAACCGGAATCCTGCCCCTGACGAGATCGCAGCCTGCAGTCCGTACCTCGTTAGGCAGCTCGAGCTGATAAAGCCGAAAGTAATCGTTGCGTTCGGGACCTTTGCAGCGCAGACTCTCTTGAACACCAAGACGCCCATCGGGAAGCTCCGGGGGGAGGTACATCGCTACCACGGCATTCCGCTCGTCGTCACCTATCACCCCGCGGCACTTCTTCGGAATCCGTCGTGGAAACGCCCCACATGGGAAGATGTCCAGCTCGCCCGTAGAATACTCGATAGCGCCACCGGCGCGTGATCCATACTCCGACCGGCAGCCGCCATGGTCTGAAGACGCCGAGCACGCGGTTCTCTCCGCCATGCTCATGGACGGTGATGCCGCCCTTCGTGCCGTCGAGTACGTTGACGACACGATGTTCTATCGCGAGGGGAATCGCAGGATTTTCCGCGCGATGCTGTCGCTGCAGGAGCGCGGCGATGTAATCGATCCGCTGACCCTCTCCGAGGAGCTCTCGCGCACGGGCGAGCTCCAGGCGAGCGGAGGCAAGGATTACATAACGTTTCTCGTCGACGCGGTACCCACTTCGGCGAACGTCGAATACCACGCTAAGATCGTACGCGAGAAAGCGCTTCGGCGCCGCCTCATCGAGGTCTCCACAGCGATAGTTACCGAGGCCTTCGAATCTTCAGCCCCGGCCGGTGAGCTCGTCGACGCCGCGGAGCACCGGATATTCGAGGTAAACCAGAGCCGCGGCAACGAGGGCTTTTCGCGCATCAAGGAGCTCCTCTTCCCGACGATGGAGCGTCTCGAGGAGCTTCGCACCAGCGGTGAATCGATTACAGGTGTGCCGAGCGGGTTCAAGGATCTGGATGAGATCACGGCAGGTTTTCAGAAATCGGATCTCATCATCATCGCCGCCCGCCCCTCAATGGGAAAAACCGCCTTCGTCCTCAACATCGCGCAGAATGCCGCGCTCGACGCCAATGTGCCTGTCGCATTCTTCTCGCTCGAGATGAGCAAGGATCAGCTCGTGCAGCGCCTGCTCACGTCAGAGGGCAGGGTCGATGCGCAGCGGCTGAGGAAAGGAAAGCTTCAGGATGACGAGTTCATGCGTCTTGCGGGCGCAGCCGGGACGCTCATGCACGCGCCTATCTGGATCGACGACACGCCCGGCATGACGCTTCTCGAGATGAGGTCGAAGGCCCGCCGGCTCAAGATCGACAACGATATCGGGCTCATCGTCATCGACTATCTCCAGCTGATGCAGGGACCGACGAACACCGAGAGCAGGCAGCAGGAGATCAGCTACATCTCGCGCTCCCTGAAGGGTCTCGCAAGAGAGCTTCGCGTTCCGGTCGTCGCGCTTTCACAGCTCTCACGCGCTCCCGAGCAGCGCACAGGCGACAGCAAGCGCCCGCAGCTTTCCGACCTCCGGGAATCGGGAGCGATCGAGCAGGATGCCGACCTCGTCATGTTCATCTACCGTCAGGAGATGTACGAGGGAACGGTCGACAAGGACGGCAATTCGCTCGAGGGTCGCGCCGAGATCATTGTAGGAAAGCAGCGCAACGGACCGACGGGGCTCGTGAATCTTTTCTTCAACAAGACCTTCACCCGGTTCGAGAACTACTCGTCACGCTCGCCGGAGCAGTGACGGCAAAGGCACGGAGCGTATTTCGCTGCACGAATTGCGGGGCTGATCACCCGCGCTGGGCCGGTCGCTGCGATGTCTGCGGTGAATGGAACACGCTCGTGGAGGAAGTCGCTCAGCGCTCTTCGCCGGGCGGCGCAACAAAAGGCGGATCCTCGCGGCGTATCGGCGGCCACAAGTCGCTGTCGGAAGGCGGGTCTGTCGCCCAGCCGCGCAAGCTCAAGGATGTGGCTGGCACCGCCGGCGAGCGCTGGAAGACCGGACTCAACGAATTCGACTTCGTACTCGGCGGAGGAATCGTGCCGGGTTCGATGATCCTCATCGGTGGGGAGCCGGGAATCGGCAAGTCTACGCTCCTCCTGCAGGTCGCTGCGCAACTGGAGGCTTCCGGACGGCGTACGCTTTATGTCTCGGGTGAGGAATCGCCGCTCCAGGTGAAGCTTCGCGCTGAGCGCCTGACCCAGGACGCGACAGAGGTGGAGCTGCTGGGGGAGACGCTTCTAGAGACAATTCTCGCGACCGGCGCTGCGATGGAGCCATCGGTTCTGATCGTCGATTCGATCCAGACGGTGTTTACCGCGGACCTCGACGGAGCGCCCGGAAGTGTCGGACAGGTGCGGGAGTGCGCTGCTCGATTGAT
>JBPPMU010000088.1:0-3554 GCA_051306215.1 Gemmatimonadaceae bacterium
AACATCACGACGCTTGCCCGCGGCACCCCGGGGATGTCGGGAGCCGATCTCGCAAACCTCGTGAATGAGGGCGCGCTTCTCGCCGCCCGCCGGAATCACGACAAGGTCTACATGCAGGACCTCGAGGACGCCAAGGACAAGGTGATGCTTGGGGCCGAGAGAAAGTCGATGGTGATGAAGGACGAGGAGCGGAAGCTCACCGCCTACCACGAGGGCGGACACGCTGTCTGCACGATCAAGACGCTCGGCAACGATCCGCTGCACAAGGTGACGATCGTTCCGCGCGGCCGCGCGCTCGGACTTGCCTTCACGCTTCCTGAAGACGATCGGGTGTCGATAACGCGTGAGCAGCTCGAGGCGCATCTCGTGAGGATGTACGGCGGACGCGTTGCGGAGGAGCTGGTGTTCGGGCGCAATCGCGTCACGACCGGCGCTGCAAGCGACATCCAGCAGGCCACTACACTCGCGCGGCGTTACGTCGGGCAGTGGGGACTTTCCGACGCAATCGGTCCGATCCTCGTCGGCGACAACGAGCAGGAACTTTTCCTGGGACGCGAGCTTCAGACGCGACGGGAAGTTTCGGAGCGCACTGCGCAGCTCGTAGACTCTGAGGTGTCGCGCGTCATCAAGGAAGCGTACAACCGGGCGAAGGAAACCCTGACCGAGAACATGGACCTCCTGCACAGGGTTGCCGAGGCGCTGCTCGATCGCGAGACGCTGACCGGCGAGGATGTGCAGAAGCTCGCGCGGGGTGAGAAGCTTCCGCCGCGCTCGACACCTCCAGCGCCGCCGGCCCTGCCGTCCGCCGAGACTGTCGCGCCCGCCGCCAAGCCGGCGAAGCCACCGCTGTTTGGTGGACCGGAGCCGGCTCCGGCGTGACGTCACCCGCGGCTCGGCGGTTCAAACGCCGGGTCGCGGCGCGCGCCCGACACTGAGTTGACGATCCACAGCATCGCAGTGTGATCGCCTGGCGGCTTCCCGCAGGTGTTGGACTCGCTCTTCTCGTCGCGTATGTCGCGACGCTCGCGCCCGGAGTTACCTATTGGGACTCCGGTGAGTTCCTCGCCGCGATAAAGTCACTTGGGATCCCACACCCGCCGGGCACCCCGCTTTTCATACTTATCGGAAATGTCTGGGCGAAGATCCTTGGACCGGTCGTCGGGTTCGCATACGCGGTGAACCTGCTCTCGGCCGTTTGCACGGCTGCGGCATGCGCAATTTTCGCGTACCTGATGCACCGGTGGACCGGTGACGCATGGGCGTCAGGTGCAGGCGGACTTCTCGCCGGACTAATGTCGAGCGTGTGGCTCAACGCGAACGAGACGGAAGTCTATGGGCCGGCACTGCTTGTCTCCGCGCTTCTGGTTCTCGCAGCTGACAACGCACGCATGCGCGGGGAAGGGAAGTGGCTTGTTCTCTTTGCCTACCTCTGCGGGCTGGGATGGGCCTTGCAGCTATCCGCGCTCGTCGCGGTGCCGGGTGCTCTCGTATTGCTCATCGGCGCGAGGCGAGACATGTCATGGAGCCAGGTTTCGATCGGCGCTCTCGGCGTTGCCGCACTCGGGGCGTCGGCCGTGCTGTTCATGCTCGTGCGTGCACCGCATGACCCGGGTGTTAACCAGGGGAATCCTGAAACCTGGCAGGCATTCGTCGACGTCATCCAGCGGACGCAATACCAGCCGGTGTCTATGTTGCCGCGTCAGGCCCCATGGTACATACAGGTCGGCAACCTGTTCGAGTACGCCGACTGGCAGGTTGCGCTCGGGCTTACTCCCGGCGCGCCGCCATCATGGACGCGAACACCTATCACGGCTGCGTACTGCGGACTTGGAGTAGCGGGATGGCTCTGGCATCGCGCCGTGCACCGCTTTAGCTGTCGGGCGATGACGGTTTTATTCGTCGGTGCGACGCTGGGCGTCATTGCTTACCTCAACATGAAGGCGGGCCCGTCGTACGGTCACGGCTTTCTTCCGCCGGGTGCAAAGCACGAGGCACGCGAACGCGACTACTTCTTCGCGCTTGCGTGCGTAGGGTGGGGAATCTGGGCGGGGGCGGGAGCTGTTCGCGTCTTCGTTCGCGCGGGGGCACGAGGCAGGTACGCGGGTCTCGGCATTGCCGCGCTTCCGTTTCTGCTGAATTACCCGGCTGTCAATCGCTCAGCCGCGCCCGATGCGACGGCGGCTCGCGACAGCGCGATCCGAATTTTGTCGCCGGCGCCCGCGCGTGCGGTTGTCTTCGCATACGGAGACAACGACACATATCCAGTCTGGTACGCGCAGCATGTCGAGGGATTTCGGGAGGATGTCACCGTCGTGACGATCCCGTTGCTGGGGGCTGAGTGGTACAGGGCCGAGCTCGAGAGGCGGCATGGGTTGCTTGGGCCGAGCGAGGTTTCAACGTGGCGTGGGGCTGAAGCGACGGCTGGGGCGATATGCGGGGCCGCGAGGGACCTGGGGCGGCCAATCACAGTTGCTCAGGTTCGGGATCGCGTCAGTATTCCGGAGGCGTGCCTGTAGAGGCCTTTACTGATTGCGGACTGCGGACGTACTGCAGACACTGACTGCGGACTACTGCGGACTACTGCGGACTGGGGCACGATCCGGAACTGGCGACTCTGAACTGGCGACTCTGAACCGGCACACTGGCAACCCGTGACTTGCGTTGACTTATCCAAGTCCTCGGCGCGATGAGCCAGTCAGAAAAGCAAAGCGGCGCCCGACCCCGCAGCGCCGCGTCGCTATCCCAAAACCATACTAGTAGCGGTAGTGATCCGACTTGTATGGCCCATCCTTCGGCACGCCGAGGTATTCGGCCTGCGAATCGGTCAACTCCGTAAGCTTGACGCCGAGCTTGCCCAGGTGCAGCCGCGCAACCTTCTCGTCGAGGTGCTTGGGAAGAGTGTATACACGCTTCTCATAGCTTGACGAGTTCGCGTGAAGTTCGATCTGAGCCATCACCTGATTGGTGAAGCTCGCCGACATCACGAAGCTCGGGTGCCCCGTCGCGCAGCCAAGGTTCAGCAGGCGGCCCTCGGCCAGGATCATCACGCTGTGGCCGTCCGGGAATACGTACTCATCGTACTGCGGCTTGATCTGCACCCGCTTCACTCCCTTCGCCTCGAGCTTCTTGAGGCCAGCCATGTCGATTTCGTTATCGAAGTGGCCGATATTGCCGACGATCGCCTTGTCCTTCATGCGCGACATGTGCTGCGCGGTGATGATGTCCTTGTTGCCGGTCGCCGTGATGAAGATGTCTGCCGTCTCGAGAACATCCTCGAGCGTTGTGACTTGATAGCCTTCCATCGCTGCCTGGAGTGCACAGATCGGATCTATCTCGGTGATCACCACGCGCGCGCCCTGACCCTTCAGCGCCTGCGCGCATCCCTTGCCGACATCGCCATAGCCGCAGATCACCGCGACCTTCCCCGCCAGCATCACATCTGATGCGCGGAGGATTCCGTCGGTGAGTGAGTGACGGCAGCCGTAGAGGTTGTCGAACTTCGACTTGGTGACTGAATCGTTGACGTTTATCGCGCAGAACAGGAGCTGGCCCGC
>JBPPMU010000089.1:0-9006 GCA_051306215.1 Gemmatimonadaceae bacterium
GCGGAAGAGCGGCTGAAATGTCAGGCTCACGGCAGCTAGACGTCGTACCGGCTCGGCATCAGCCTCCGCTCCCCGCGGAGCTGATCCTTCGCGAGCCGCTCGATCCCGAAGCTGTTCCGATGGACGTTGTGTTCGTTGGCGGCGGACCCGCCGGGCTTGCTGGAGCAATCGAGCTCGCAAGACTCATCAGGAAGGATACTAAAGACGGTGG
The DNA here is from genome assembly GCA_051306215.1 of Gemmatimonadaceae bacterium. Classification (GTDB taxonomy): domain Bacteria; phylum Gemmatimonadota; class Gemmatimonadetes; order Gemmatimonadales; family Gemmatimonadaceae; genus UBA4720. Next base: position 212 of record JBPPMU010000089.1, read on the forward strand.
AACACTCGGCGAGATCCAGATCGCAGTGCTCGAGAAGGCGTCGGGTCTCGGGGAGCACTCGCTTTCCGGGGCGGTGGTGAATCCGCGCGCATTCGAGGAGCTATTTCCCGAGTTGCCGATCAGTGATTTTCCGTTTCGCGGGCCGGTTGAGAAAGAGCGAGTCTATTTCATCGCGGGCGGACGCGCCCAGAGAATTCCCACGCCTCCGACGATGCAGAATCACGGGTACCACATCGCATCACTTTCGGAGATCGTGCGATGGCTCGGCGAAAAGGCAGAGGCCGAGGGGGTCAACATCTTCACCGGCTTTCCCGCGGCATCGCTGATGATGGAGGAAGACAGGGTCGTGGGTGTCAGAACGACCCCGACCGGCCTTTTGCGTGACGGATCGCAGGGAAGCGGGTTCACTCCCCCAACCGATATTTCGGCCCGTGTCACCGTTCTGTCGGAGGGAACGCGCGGTGCGCTCTCCCAGGCGTGGATGGAGCAGGCCGGCATCGAGTCGGACAACCCGCAGATCTTCGCGCTTGGTGTTAAGGAGGTCTGGGAGACGAAGAAGCCGCTCGACGCGATCGTCCACACGCTTGGATGGCCGCTGCCGAACGACGCGTTTGGCGGAAGCTTCATGTATCCGCTCTCTCCAAACCTTGTCGCGGTGGGGATCGTAGTCGGAATGGACTACCGTCAGACTACCCTCGACGTGCATGAGCTGCTTCAGAACCTCAAGACTGCCTCGCCATTTCGGGACTATCTCGACGGCGGGGAGATGGTCGAGTGGGGAGCGAAGACTATTCCCGAGGGCGGCTATTATGCGCTTCCCAAACGCCGCCACGGCAACGGCATCATCGTAACCGGTGATTCAGCGGGCTTCGTCGAGGTCGCGTCGCTGAAGGGAATTCACTACGCGATGCAGTCGGGAATGTACGCCGCGCGCGCGATTTTCGATGCACTGAAGAAGGATGACGTAAGCGAGAACACTATGGCGCGATACGACGCCCTCATTGACGCGAGTTATATCGTCTCCGACCTGAAAGAGCGACGCAACATGCGCCTGGCGTTTCAGAGCGGCGGGCTCTACGCCGGAGGAATCAAGGCGACGCTGATGACCCTCACGAAGGGCGCTTTCCCCGGCGGAAAGATAGATTCACATCCCGATGCCGATGTATCACGCGCGGTGAAACCCGCGGAGCCCTTTACGCCTGACGGAAAACTCACCTTCAGCAAGCTCGACGCGAACTTCAAGTCGGGCAATGCAACGAGGGATACGATTCCGTCGCATCTGGTTGTCGGGAAGGACATTCCTCCCGAGGTCGCCGAGCTTTACGTCCACATGTGCCCCGCCGGTGTTTATGAGCTCAACGAGGGCCGGCTTGTCGTTAGCCAGGCGAACTGCATCGACTGCAAGGCGACGGACGTCATCGGGCCGCGATGGACACCCCGGGAAGGGGAGAGCGGGCCGAAATACCGCCTCATGTAGGCTTCAGCTGCGCTCGTCAGCAACCTCGTAAAGATCGACCTGCTGCGTGATTTCGCCGACCTCGAAGGGGATCGTCGTCTTGTCACGGATGACGAGACCAGTCGCCGCGCACTCGTCTTTGAACTCGGGGACCCCGATCCGGCCGGGGTCGGCAAGTGTCACCATTCCTCCCGGCGCGAGCGCGCGCTTGAAGATGCCCGGAAGGATCAAGGCATACTCCTTCTCATACAAGACGTCTGACGCGAGGATGAGGTCGAATCTTCCCGAATCAGCGGGAAAGGATCGCCAGTCTATCATTCGTGTAAGCGGACTTCGGCCCGTATTGCGCCACGCGTTCGCGCGCGTAAAGGCGAGCGCGTCCGTGTAGTAGTCTGTCGCAGTCACATCGTAACCAGCGATCATTGCCGCGGTCGTAACGAGCCCGACGCCGCACCCAAGCTCCAGGCATCGCTTGCCACGGCGGTCTCGGCCATCTTCAGCAAGTGAGATGAGATATGACGCGAGAACCGTCGATGAGGGCCAGATGTCTGCCCAGTAAGGCAGCCTTTCGTCCTTGACGAAATCCTCTTCCGTGATGAGGTCGTCGGAATTGCGGGGACGAAGAATCGACAGCGCCCGTTTTCCCACATCTATTTCGCCGAGGGTCGTATCGAATCTCCGCTCGAGCGCTTCGACAAGCGCTGCCCCATCGAGGTCTGACAATTCGGCGATCACAGGCGTCATGTCAGGCGAAGCGAGGAAGCAGAACCGTAAAATCCGCCAACCGGAAGCGCCCGGTGAATCTCACCGGCAGAGACGTGGAGGCTGTCGCCGGGCAGAATGAGAAGCGCGTCGGCGCGGGCGAGCGCGGTGAGCACGCCCGAGCTCTGGGATCCCGACGCGCGCACGACGGGCACGCCGTCGTCAGAGGGAGTCATCACGACACGAAGGAAGTGCATCAGTGATGCCGCCAGGGTCACGTCCTCACCAAGCCGCACCGAAATCGTTTCCCGAAAAACCCGTGGCGCCCCGAGCATCCTTCTGATCGCGGGCCTCGCGAACAACTCGAATGTCACGATGGCAGATACAGGGTTTCCCGAAAGTCCGATCCACGGAATTCCGTTGATCGAGCCGAAGGCCAGCGGCGCACCGGGGCGCATTCTCACCTTCCAGAAGGCGATGGATCCCCCGAGTGCGGTTACAGCTTCCCTGACGTGATCGTGGTCGCCGACCGAGATGCCGGCGCTTGTGACAATCAGGTCAACGTCTCCCACGCTTTCGAGCCGGGCTCTCACTGAAGCGACGTCATCCCGCGCGATTCCCGCGTTGAAAGGAATTCCTCCTGCTTCACGCACCGCCGCGGCCAGTGTCACTGAGTTTGCGGAGACGATGCGCTCTCCAGCCATCGACGCATCGAAGTCGCCAAGCTCGACCAGCTCGTCGCCTGAGCTGACGATTGCAACCCGAGGCTGACGGTGAACCGTCACGCTGGAAACGCCCGCTGAAGCGATCGCTCCGAGGTGGGCGATGCCGATCATCTCACCCGCGCAAAACAGAAGGTCGCCGGCGAAAAAATCCTCACCCGTCTTCCGGATGTTACGGCCGGCGTCGCGCATGCCGCGGATTGTCACTGAATCGCGGCCGTCGTCAGTATCCTCGTGGCGAATGACGCTGTCTGCGCCTTCCGGGACTGGGGCGCCGGTCATCACGCGCACCGCCTCGCCGGGCCCAATTGAGCGTGATGGAAAAGCTCCAGCGGCTACCGATTCAACGACGGGAAGCTTCGCTCCTTCAGTGAGTCCGAGGCTGCTGACAGCGTAGCCGTCCATCGACGAGTTGTCCCACGGAGGCGACGTGAGAACAGCCGCAACGTCCGCCAAAAGGAACCGACCCGCGGCATCGCCTGTGGCGACTGACTCTCCCGGCAGCGCCGAGAAGCCGGCAATTATCCGCTCGCTCGCTTCGGCAACCGTTATCACCCGGGCGGACTTCTATAATTGGCGAGCAGAACTCCCATCGCGTCCTGAAGCCGCGTGACCTCCGAGACAGGAACCGTGAAATGATTCGCGAGGAACGCAAAGACGAGAAGCCTGCCGTCGGCTGTCGAAACGTATCCCGACAATGAGCGAACGAACTCGAGCGTTCCAGTCTTGGCTCGCAGGTTACCAGCCGCCGCGGTGTTTCTCATCCGGTTCCTGACCGTGCCATCGACGCCGGCAACTGGCAGCGACTCGTCAAAAACGGCGAACGTCGCGGAGTCGCGCATCATTGCCAGGAGCACCTTGAGAACCGTCTCGGGACTCACGAGGTTGTGGCGTGACATCCCGCTGCCGTCGTAAACGACGACCCCGGTTGAATCCACACCCCACTGCGCTAGCTGTCGCCTCATCACCGCCGCCCCGCTGTCCGCGGTGCCCACGCCCGTGACTTCCCGGCCGAGTGTCTTGATCAGGATCTCGCCAATCTGGTTCTGGGAGGGCTTGAGGAATGGCGGAAGAATGTCTCTGAGAGGCGGTGACTGAAACGCATAGAGCGTGTCGTATGGAACCGTGAGACTGTCCACCTCGAGACCGACAAGCCCATCGACAGTTACGCCGCGGCGTGACATGGCGAGATATAGCGCGCTCAGGTACGCATACCCAGGAGCCCGCGTCGCGACGGAGATCGTCGTGTCGCGACCGTTTATTGTCGCCGCCCGGCGCACCATTCCTTCGTTGTAGAGCAACTCGTCAACGGGCGCTCCGCTCGAGCCCGAGAGGTCGTCCAATTCCCAGCCGTAGCCGTAGATGCTGTCGGGAAACGCGTTACCACCCTGGCGAAGCGAGCCTGTGACATGCGTTATCCCGCGAGCCATTATCGAATCCGCGATGGCATCCATCGCCCGCTCAGCATTTCCATGGAAGCGGTCGCTGATCGTCGGGTCACCGTTTCCGATCACGAGAAGGTCGCCATCGAGCACCTCTCCACGCAGCGTGCCGCGCTTCGCGATTACCGTGTTGAACCGGTAATCCGGGCCGAGCTGCGCAAGAGCGACGGCGCCGGTAAGAATCTTCTGATTCGACGCGGGCATGAAGACCTTCCCCGCATTCCTCGAATAGAGCGTGTCGCCGGTCGCGGGATCGAAGATCAGGATCCCTAACTGCGCGTTGGCGAAAACAGGGTCACTGACGAGCGAGTCGAGTGAGTATCGGAGCGCTGCAAGGGGGGCGCGATCGGGGACTGGTGGACCACCGGCCGGGCCACATGCCGCAAGGAGTACAGTTGCGACGACTGTAAGATGTGAGCGCCGCATCACGACCCGCCCCGGTAAGATGCGCTGAGCGCATCATCTTCCGCGACCTTGACCTCGACAACCTGGATAGTAGCGGGCATGCGTTGTGTGACCTGGTTGAATATGAACCTGGCGAGATTTTCGTTGGTTGGAATGAGACCGCCCTCGGCGAACTCCGCCACGTCGGTGTTGATGTTCCGGTGGTCGAACCTGTCCCGTACCTCTTCTGCGAGAATCCTGTCGAGGTCATCCAGCGGACAGGCGAATCCGGTTACGGGATCGATTTCCCCCGCCACAGTGACGTCGCACGCGTAGCTGTGGCCGTGATAGCTGGGACGGGCGCAAAGCCCGAAGACTTTCTCGTTCTGCTCGTCCGTCCATTCCGGGCGGCGATATCGGTGCGCAGACGCAAAGTTCACGCGGCGGGTGAGATAGGCATGTGGCATCCGCCTTAATCTGGAACGCGCCGCCCGGAACTGAAAGCGGCGCGGTCAACGTGACTAGCGCTCGGCGTCGCTCCCGAGGCGGCCCTGGTCAGATCCGCCGATCCCTTCGGGCGTGGGACTCTCGGGGGGAATCCACGGCTCGGCGCCCTCTATCGCATCCTGCAGGTCGTGGGTGCCCTCGGTATCCCTCGAGCCGCCGTCCACGAGGTGTTCAGCCTCGGGGCTGAAAGGGCGGGGTACATCGCCCAGCAGGAGTCCGCTATGCTCTTCCTCATCGGCGGTGTGCTCGTCAATGGCCTCAGGGCTCACGGCGCGCCGCAGCTCGTCAACGACGAGGTTGTTCGTCACGTCGGTAATTCCGATGACGTCGGTCAGAACGTGATCGACGATGCGGAGCTCCTCCTCCGTGCCAACCCGGCCTGACACCGTCACCGCGCCATCGCGAACCGACAGCTCGATATCGTCGCTGTCGAACGCCTTCTGGGACGTGAGCTCGGCCCTGATGTGCGAGTTGAGCTCATCATCACTGAGATTCCTGATTTCGTCGCTGTTGTCGAAGTCGTCGGCCATTGTTCCTCCGGTTTTGGATTAGCGGAAGAGCAGGTACGACCCCCCGAGCGTGAATCCGAGGTTTCTCTTCCAGAAGTTCTTCGCCTGGTCCGACGGGAGGAAGGCAGTGTTGTCAGAAGTGATGCCGTAATACGCTGTCGGATACTTGATCTGGTAGATCCACGTCCCGACATCAGCTCTCATCTGCAGCCTGCCTCCGGGCACGAACTTCAGGCCACCCGCGACTGAAAAGGCAAATGTGGTGCCGAGCTTGTAGGGGTCTTCCTCGACTTCCTTTCCGAGATCGCTGGCGAGACCGATGCCGGTGTATATGAGAGGGACCACACCCCTGTAGCTGCGCTGCCCGGTGAGATTGAGCGACATGCCGAGGTCGGCGATGTAAAGCGGCCAGCTCTGGATGCCGAGGTCGCGGCCAGCCGTCGGCTCGACCGGGTTTATCACCTGCCGCTCGCTTCTCACGTGGGAAAGCCGGGCCACTATGTGGGCCGGTCCACCTACGCTTACCTCATAACGAAAGCCAACCATCGGACCGCTCCTCGGAGCGACACCTGCTGGGTCCTTGCCTGCCAGGTAATAGCCGCCGAAGACCGTCGCCTCCTGCTTGTACTCGAGATCCCTGAACGGGCTCGCGGTTGGCGGATGTCCGACATCTACTGTCTGGGCACCAGCGGACTCCGCGGCTGCGGCAAGGAAAAAGACCAGCAACACCTGCTTCATTTAATGTCTCCGAGATTCGTTCCGGTCATCTCAGGTGGCTGACCGATCCCCATCATGTTCAATATAGTCGGCCCCACATCGCACAACGCTCCACCGTTTCGGAGGGCACGGATCGAGTCGTCGCCGAGTGCGACGACAGGTACCGGGCTGGTCGTGTGCGCGGTATGAGGCCCGCCAGTCGCCGGGTCGATCATCATTTCAGCGTTGCCGTGATCCGCGGTGATGATGAGACGAGTGCCAGACTTCTCTGCCGACCTGACGAGCCGGGCGAGGCAGGCGTCGACGGTCTCGACCGCCTTTATGGTAGCTGCCATCGACCCCGAGTGCCCAACCATGTCAGCGTTGGCGTAGTTGCATAACACAAAGTCATGAGAGCGGGCCTCGAGAGACTTGCACAGTGCGTCGGTTATTCCGGGCGCGCTCATCTCCGGCATGAGATCGTATGTTGCGACCTTCTGACTGGGAATGAGAACGCGGTCCTCGCCGGGGCACGGTTCCTCGCGGCCCCCGTTGAAGAAGTAAGTCACATGCGGATACTTCTCGGTTTCCGCAGTCTTGAGCATCGAGCGGCTGTTGCGGGCGAGCATGTCGACCACCAGGTTCGCCATCGACTGCGGCGCAAACGCGACTGGTACGTCGAAGGTGCGATCGTACGAGGTGAGGGTCGCCACCGTGACCCGCGGTCTATGCGTTATGGGAAACCCGGCAAACGAGGGATCTATGAGTGCGCTGACAATCTGGCGCATCCTGTCTGACCGGTAGTTGAAGCAGATGATGGCGTCGCCATCGTGAATCGGGGCGACCGGCTGGCCTGCGTCGGTGACAACGACGGGGAGGATGAACTCGTCGGTCTGGCCGGCGTCGTACGCCGTTCGGATCGCACCCTCCGGACTGCTCGCAGCGGGGCCCGACCCTTCGACGACAGCTCTGTACGCCAGCTCCGTCCGTTGCCAGCGCCGGTCGCGATCCATCGCGTAATACCGTCCGCTCACGCTTGCGACGCGAATCGACGTGCGACCGCTCCGGGCCGCGATGTATGCCTGCAATTCCTGCATGTATCCGAGACCCGAGGTCGGCATCGTGTCGCGCCCGTCCATGAATGCGTGGATCGCGACACTGGGCACGGATTCGCGCACTGCGAGATCGATCATCGCGTAGAGGTGAGTGTCTATCGCGTGGACCCCGCCCGACCCGACCAGGCCAATCAGGTGAAGAGTCGAATTGTTCTCCCTGGCTTCGCTGCACCGGGCAACGAGCGCAGGGTTCGAGAAAAAGCTGCCGTCGTCTATCGATGTCGAGATGCGAACGAGGTCCTGCATCACGACGCGCCCTGCGCCGAGGTTGAGATGGCCGACTTCGCTGTTGCCCATCTGGCCTTCGGGCAGTCCCACGCGGAGCCCTGATGCGGCGAGAAGCGCACGGGCAGGGTGCTTCCAGATCGCGTCCCACGTTGGCGTTTGCGCCAGGGAGATCGCGTTGCCCTCGGTTTCTTCGCGATATCCCCAGCCGTCGAGGACTATCAACGCAACCGGTCGCGAAGCGTCGCCGCTCATATTTGCCCGCTTGGTGTAAGAGTGTACGTTACGAGCGTGAATCTACCCCTGTGGGAAAGGCCCATCCAGCATATGAGAACACTCGCTCCACTTTTGCTTTTCATCGCAGCGTCATCGCTGAGTGCCCAGAGCCCCGCACCGCACGTCGCGACCAAACCGACAGTCGTGCGAAGCGCTCCTGACGCGGGTCCGACTGTCGGCCAGGTGCTGAAGGGCGGCACCGTCGATGTCATCGCGCGCGAACGCGACTGGGTTCGCGTGAGGTTGGAGGGGTGGGTGCGCGAGTCGGACCTCATTGCCGCCGATACCACGCTGCGGCAGCTGAGCGTGGCTGACATCCGCAGCAATCCCGCAGCGGCCCAGGGGAAGCTGGTTCGCTGGGAAGTCGAGGCGGTGGCGCTTCGCGCCGCTGATCCGCTCCGGACCGGCCTTCAGGCGGGTGAGCAGTACCTTCTCGCGTTTGGTCCCGGCACTGAGAAGTCATTGGTTTATATTGCGATTCCGCAGAACCTCCTGGCGGGCGTACGCAGCCTGCCACCGCTTGCGCCTGTTATCGTCACCGCCCGTATCAGGGACGGTAGAAGTGAGCCGGCAGGCGTTCCAATTCTCGATCTCGAGAGCATAACAAGACGATGACTGACATCAGTCCGCAGGGCGATCCCGGCCCGGATCCGGGCGACCGCCGCGATCCATCGGGCGAGCGGAAGCACGACAGGCGCAGGGGCGGGTGGCGGGACTTCCGCCGCGCCTACCCCGGTTTCGTCTTCACGCTGATCATCGGC
>JBPPMU010000090.1:0-18648 GCA_051306215.1 Gemmatimonadaceae bacterium
TGCATACCCGTCTGGATGGCGAGATTCTGCAACATCCGGTGATCGCTGTCGGTAATGCGAGTCGTCGCCACTTTTCATCTCCAGTCGTCGTGTGTCAGTCAGTTTCCTCTTCGGTGGCTTGGCGGTCTCTGAGAGACCCATAGCTTTGCGGACCGGCCTCGCGACCGGGGTGCCTGTTCGAAGGAGATGTGGGTTTTTCGACTACACTCTAGTCTACCGTACTGTATACGCGCACGTCAACCCTCTGGTAACAAGAAACGGTAAGGCTCCGGTGAGTGTCCAAACGGGGCACAAAAAGGGCACAGAGGCTGACAGGGCCATCACCAGAGAAAGAAACTAAAGAGGGCCAACAGCTCGTAACCTGTTGGCCCTCTTTAGTTTGTACGGACAGGGTGGGATTCGAACCCACGGTACGCTATTAACGTACACACACTTTCCAGGCGTGCGCCTTAAACCACTCGGCCACCTGTCCTGCGATCGTAAAACCTCACCACCATGCAAAAAAGCCCCGCCCCATTCTGGAATTCTGCGTGGCGCGGAGCGCCCTCTACGTCTCGTTGTCAAACGGACAGGGAGAGATTCGAACTCTCGATACCCTTGCAGGTATGCCGGTTTTCGAGACCGGTGCCTTCAACCACTCGGCCACCTGTCCAACAGCCTCGAAAGTTAACCAGGGGGAGGAAGGCGAATCAACGCCCGATTGCGGTCTCAGGACCAAGTGCCAACGAGGATTTACGATTAAGTGAGGACGGAGGCTAGGTGTGGACCTGCGTTCGGACATTCTTTTCTGAGGTTCGCGCCTCTCCCTTCGGTCCTCACTTAATCGCAGATCATCGGTTGCCGTTGGTCCTGAGACCGCAAGGGTCCTCGATCCGCACTCTCGACTGACTCTGTACGAGAATCACCTTCACCGCTTCGCTTCGAAGAACTCCGTCAGCATCAACGCACACTCATCCTCGAGCAACCCACCATGCACTTCCGGAGTGTGGTTAAGCCGCGGATGCCTCAGTAGATCCTCGATCGATCCCGCCATCCCCGCCTTCGCATCCCACGCCCCGAAGACGACTCTCTGAAGCCGCGCCAGCACTATCGCCCCAGCGCACATCGCGCACGGCTCGAGCGTTACGTACAGAGTGCAGTCGTCGAGACGCCACCTGTCGAGAATGGAGCACGCTTCGCGGATCGCCAGAACCTCAGCGTGCGCAGTCGCGTCCTGATCCCTCACCGTCCGGTTGTTGGCCGCCGAAATGATCGTCGTGCCCTGCACTATCAGAGCACCGATCGGCACCTCGTTCTGGCGCGTCGCATCATGCGCAATCGCGATGGCGTTCCGCATGAACTGCTCGTCCACCGCAAAACGCGCCAACTCAGACGCGCCGGAGAACGGCGAAGTCAATCTCTACGACACCGCGCCGGCAGGCGCTCCGGAGTCGACATCCGATTCCTCGATCACCGGGACGTTTTCGCCCCGGGAAAGGGTCGTGAACTCGAGACGGCCGTCGGCGCCGACGTCGACCTTCACCCGATCTCCCTCCATGAACTGCCCCTCCAGCACCGCGAGTGCCAGCGGATTCTGGAGAAGCCGCTGAATCGCCCTCTTGAGCGGCCGGGCCCCGAACGCCGGGTCATAACCCTCGGTCGCCAGCACATGTTTCGCTGCCGGCGTCAGCTCGATCGACAACTTCCTGTCAGCGAGCAATATGTCGAGCCGCTTGAGCTGAAGCCCGATGATGTGCTCGATCTGCTCTTCCCCGAGTGGGCGGAAAATTATTATGTCGTCGATGCGGTTTAGGAATTCCGGGCGGAAATGCTGCCGCAGGGAGGCCGTCACCTGCGTCTCGACGAGAGCCCAGTCCTCCGTCCCCTGATCGAGGATGAACGCGCTGCCGATGTTCGACGTCATGATTATCACGGCGTTCCGGAAGTCGACAGTGCGGCCCTGCGAATCAGTGAGCCGGCCGTCGTCGAGGATCTGGAGAAGGATGTTGAATACGTCGGAATGCGCCTTCTCTATCTCGTCGAACAGGATCACCGAGTAAGGCCTCCGCCTCACCGCTTCGGTGAGCTGCCCGCCCTCCTCATATCCGATATAGCCCGGAGGCGCGCCGATGAGCCGCGCAACGGCGTGTTTCTCCATGTACTCCGACATGTCGATGCGCACCATCGCATGCTCGTCGTCGAAAAGAAATTCGGCGAGTGCCCGCGCAGTCTCCGTTTTTCCGACGCCCGTTGGTCCGAGAAAGATGAAAGACCCGATCGGCCGGTTTGGATCCTGAAGTCCGGCGCGCGATCGACGAACCGCATTCGCCACGGCCCGGACCGCCTCCGCCTGCCCCACGACCCGCTCGGCCAGCAGTGACTCGAGCCGCGTCAGCCTTTCCCTCTCGCCCTCCATCATTCGCGAGACCGGAATCCCGGTCCACTTCGCGACGATCTCCGCAACGTCGTCAGCAGTTACCTCTTCCTTGAGAAACTGCCGGCCGCCAGTCTGCTTGCTCGCCAGCTGCGTCTCGGTCTGCCGCAGCTCCTCCTCGAGCTGGGGGATCGTCCCGTATGTGATCTCCGCGGCGCGGCCGAGATCCCCGGTGCGCGTCGCCTGCTCGGCCTGCGTGCGCGCTTCCTCCATCTGCTGCTTTATCCTGCCGACGCTGCCGAGTGTCTCCTTCTCATTCTGCCACTGGGTCTTCATCGCGTTCGACTTCTCGCGCAGCTCCGCGAGCTCACGCTCGAGTGCTTCGCGCCGCTCGACAGATGCCTTGTCCTTCTCTTTCTGCAATGCCTGCCGCTCGATCTCGAGCTGCGTGATGCGGCGCTCGACCTCGTCGATCTCCTGCGGCATCGAGTCGATCTCGATGCGGAGTCGCGATGCGGCCTCGTCGATGAGGTCGATCGCCTTGTCAGGAAGAAAACGATCGCCGATGTAACGGTTGGAGAGCGTCGCGGCGGCGACGATTGCACCGTCGGTGATACGCACGCCGTGATGGACCTCGTACCTCTCCTTGAGACCGCGCAGAATCGCGATAGTGCTCTCGACGCTCGGCTCGCCAACGTATACCGGCTGGAAGCGACGCTCGAGCGCCGCATCCTTCTCGATGTGCTTCCGATATTCGTCGAGCGTCGTCGCGCCTACGACACGAAGCTCACCGCGCGCCAGCAGCGGCTTAAGCATGTTGCCCGCATCCATCGAGCCTTCAGCCTTGCCGGCGCCGACGAGCGTGTGCATCTCGTCTATGAAGATCACGAACTTCCCTTCCGCCTCGGTGATCTCCTTCAACACTGCCTTCAGCCGCTCCTCGAACTCGCCGCGGAATTTCGCTCCCGCGATGAGTGATCCAAGATCGAGCGAAAGAAGGCGCTTGTCGCGGAGACTTTCGGGAACGTCGCCGTTCGTGATCCGCTGGGCGAGGCCTTCCGCGATCGCCGTCTTCCCGACGCCTGGTTCACCGATGAGAACCGGATTGTTCTTCGTGCGGCGTGAAAGAACCTGTATTACGCGGCGTATCTCTTCATCGCGGCCGATCACCGGGTCAAGCTTCCCCTTGCGCGCCGCCTCGGTGAGGTCGCGGGTGTAACGCTGAAGGGCCTGATACTGATTCTCGGGACTTTGGTCGGATACCCGATGACTTCCGCGAACCTGCTCGAGTGCCTGGAGAAGATCGTCCCGATTCGCGCCGGCCTCGTTGAGCAGGCGCTTCGAGTCAGTCCCCTTTACCTCCGCCAGCGCGAGGAGCAAATGCTCCGTCGACACGAAATCGTCGCCGAGGTCCTTCGCTTCCTTCTCTGCCCGGTCGAAGACCTGGTTGAGCTCTCGAGAGAGATTCGGCTGGGCATCAGACTGCTTCGGATATCGCGCCGCTTCGCGCTCTGCCTGGTCCTTCAACGAGGCAACACTGACGCCGAGCTTCTGGAGGACGGGGACGACGATGCCTTCGTCCTGGCTGAGGAGGGCGAGGAGGAGATGGAGATCGTATATGACCGGGTTGCCGGCGCGGCGCGCGATAGTTACCGCCTCGTTCAGCGCTTCGCCTGACTTTACGGTCAGCCTGTCGGGATTGATCATGTCATCCTGGGGTGCAACGACAGTGCCTCAGTAAGCTGCCATTGTGGCTGAACGGAGACTGTCAGGGCGCAAAGAAAAAGAGTGCGGCGACCTGCCACACTCTTTTACTTGGATACCAGCATCTTCTTGACGAGCGGCTTGCCATCTACCTCGAGACGGTAGAGATAGACTCCGGATGCTACTTCCTGCTGCGTTTTTGCATCCGTTCCATCCCAGTACGCCGTGTACCGACCACATGTCAGGAACAGTCGGTCGATCGGTTCCCCCCCAGCAACATTCCCGGCTCCGCCTTGCAGTACCGGCACAGACACTGGCTGCGCCAAAACATTGTATATCCGCAAGCTGACGCGGTACAACCGGCCTGGATCACTACACCCTGCGCCGTCTCCGACGCTGAACGGGATCCACGTTTGCGGATTGAAGGGATTCGGGTAATTCTGTCCGAGCTCCAATCCGGAGCCACGCGCGCTGCCGGATTGGGGTGAAACTCCCTGGGCCGACAGATCGCCTGGCATGAACGCGCTGAGGGCAAGCACTACAAGTGCCACCCACAGGTGTTTCATTTTTGCTCCACTGCTGACAAAGAAAGTTTAGAAGAAATACCCCTTGGAAAACTGGTTGTACGGATGTTCTCTCCGGGCCAACCTACGGTCACTCTGGCAGAGTGTCAAGCTGACTGTCACTCGCCGGTACAATTGAAACCCCCCAAACCCGCCAAAGCTCCGGCGAGGCACGGTCAGCCCAGTGCAATTCCCGTGCATTTCCCGTGCATTTCCCGTGCATTTCCCGTGCATTTCGACCTTGAAGAGGACGATCGGAAGGGCCCGGGCTTCACATTGTGTGACACCGGATCAGGCCGGAGGGTTTCCAGTCAGGACGCCGACCAGCCCCCCTTTTCCCAGACATTGAACGCCTTGAGCTCGCGGTCGCCGCCCAAGTGCTCCTGAAAGAACTCCCGCAGGAGCCGCTGATGCGCACGCGCGCCGGAGGGTGAAAGCTGTGGCGCGTCACCCGAGCTCATCCACGACCTCAGAGCATCACGTGCATCGGCAGGCAGCAGCCTGCAGGCGGTGGCCAGGACCCCACACCGGTCACAGAGCGCGCCGCCGGCCGAGTGCGAGAACCTCACGGCGCAGGAAGCGTCGAGCTCCGCATGACAGTTGGCGCAGACATCGAGCGCCGGCGTGAATCCAAGCGTGGCTATGATGTGCCAGGCGCCGGCGAGCGCAGCGTCGATCGACGACTCGGGCGGAGAGAGTGCAACCCCGTCGAGCGCGGCCTCGACGGAATCGAAGAGGCCGGGAGCAGGCTCGTCGCTCGAGGTACGCAGCGCGAGCTCGACTATCATCGACGCCCCGGTGAACCTGCCGACATCCGTCGCCAGTTGCGGCCTCGCGCGGCGAACCTCCATCGACGCAAGTGAATGAAGCTCGCGATTCGGCCTCACGTCGATCTCAGCGGTGCCCTGCGCGAATAGATCGAGAGCGCTGCCGAACCGCTTACGGGAGCTGCGGGCGCCCCGCGCAAGCACCGACTGGATGCCCGCATCGCGCGTCATGAGACGGATGATGCGGGAGGTTTCCAGATAATCGAACGCGTGAAGGACTATCGCCTCGGTGACCAGCGCCGTCATTCACTGAATCTACAGGGCGCCTGAATACCGCGCGCCGAGAAGAATCGTGCGACCGGGAACCGCGAAATTAAGGACGTGCTCGTAGCGCCTGTCGAAAAGATTCTCGACCCTGCCAGTGATAGCGAGCGAAGACCGGCCGGAAGCCGTGACGAAAACTTCCTTGCTCCCCGCCACGTCAAATGTGACGTACGACGGAAGAGTCACCAGGGGTGACGGGAACTGGGAAAAATCCATGTCGGGCCGCTCGCCCGCATACGCGGCCGTTGCCGACACCGACCCGGTTCCGGCACGCGACCAGGCAACTGAAGCACCGCCGGAATGCCTCGGCCGCCTGAGCAAAGCATCGCCGGGTCGCAGGTCGCCTTCGTAGCCGCTCGACACCCGCTTCACGCGCGGTCGCGAATTCGAGTAGCTCGCCCATCCGGACCATTCTCCGGAGGGAGCGATGCGCGCTTCGACCTCGAATCCGTTCGACTCGGCCTCCGTGAGATTTGCAAAGCTGCCGAGGAAATCAGGAGGGGAGCCGTTGACATACTGGATCATGTCCTCGAACCGCTGCCTGAAGTAACCTGCCGAAAGCGTGATCGCCCCGCGGGCAACCGACTGCTCGGCTCCAACTTCCCATGAAACTCCGCGCTCAGGATCGAGACCCGGGCTCGCCTTCGTGTAAAGCGTCGGGTGTATCTGGTTGAACGCCGGTGCATTGAAAGCAGTGCTCAACGAGGCGCGCAGGCGCGTCGCCGCCGTAACCGGTGCGCTCGCACCAAGCCGATACGTGACGTGCGCGTCGTAGTCCGAGTTGTCGTCGAGCCTCGTCGCGACAGTGTAACCCACGCGTGAGACCAGAGACCCCGTCAACTCGGCGTATACCGCCCGATTGTTCCTGCTGGCGGAGAACGAGGTCGTCGGGACCGACGCCCCTCCAACCGGCCCTTCCTCGTTTACACTCCGCTCGCGCTCGTTCATGAACTCGCCGCCTGCGCTCAGCGTCCCGAGGCCGGGAACGACTGCCGAAACACCAAGCTCGGCGCTGCGGCGCTTGTTGCGGGAGAGCAACGCCGCATTGACTGGATCGGTCGCTCCGAACGGGAGCGCTATGTCCTCTGTAAGATCCGACACTTCATTCGACCCGATACTCAGTCGCGCATCTAGTCCGGGAGTCAGCCTTGTGGCAGCGGAAATTCCGGTTGTCAGCCGGTGCTGCACACGATACGAATTCGAGTCGACCGGCTGGCCCGTGTAGTCGGTCGGGTAGTGAAACTCCGCCGCGGAGTAGCGCGATGATACCTGGATATCGGTACCGGGCCGCGGCGAGAAACCAGCTGACGCGCTGAGAGATCCGTTGTAGTACTGATTGTTGAATGAGTGCACGCCATCTGTCCTCTGAGCGCCGCCCCCGAACGAGTAGCGGCCTCTCCCCGATGAACCTCCAGCTTCGAGACTCGCTTCCCGTGCGCCCCTGCTTCCCGCGCGGAGCTGTCCGGTACCAGCGACCGGGCCTCTGCCCTGACGGGTGAATACCTGGATGATACCTGACATTGCATCCGCGCCATGCACGACTCCCGCAGGGCCTCTGACGATCTCGATGCGCTCGATGTTGTCTGTCGACAGATGGCTGAAGTCGAAGAACCCGCCCGGCGCATTTACAGCGACGCCGTCGATGAGCACTTTCGTATACCTGCTTTCGCCGCCACGGAGAAAGAGCGTGCTCACCGATCCGGTTGAGCCGTTCTGCGCGACCGTTGCTCCGGGAACGGTTCTGAGAGCATCCGACACGCGGACTATTCCGCGGTCCCTCAGCTCCTTTCCGGTCAGGACCGTGACCGGCTGGGTCAGCGACGCTCGGTCCGCGGGCGCCTTTGTCGCCGAGACTATGACCGTTGCCAGCGTTGTCGTGTCATTTGCCTGACCGCCTGCGATGGCAGGACCAAGCAGCAGGCTGAAGCCGACGGCGATGCGTGTTCTCATTTTTTGGTTCCAGTTGGGTGTCTATATGTCAAACGCGCGGCGTACGTTTTCTGAGAGGTACAAGGGACGGCGATCCGACTGCGGGGTCGCGTGTCACTACGAGTGGCCAGTCGTACACCTTCTCGAGCAGCGTCGCCTGCATCACGTCCTCGGGCGTGCCCGACACGATTACGCGCCCGTGATCGAGCAGCACGATCTCACTCGCAAATCGCGCGACGAGGTTGAGCTGGTGGCTCACCAGAAGGACGGCCATTCCATCCGCTGCCAGCGAATGGATCAGCTCGAACAGCGACATCTCGTGGGCGAGGTCGAGAAATGTCGTCGGCTCGTCGAGCACCAGCGCCCGCGTCTGCTGGGAAAGTGCGCGCGCGATTCTCACGCGCTGCCACTCACCGCCAGAGAGCTCGTCGGTTCTTCGCTCAGCGAATTCGGCAACTCCTGCCCGCTCCAGCGCGGCCTCGACGGCCGCTGTGTCGGGCTGGGAAGCGCTCCTCCACATTCCGAGCGACGGATACCGTCCGAGCGCTACATACTCAGCGACTCTCATCGGAAACGCCGGCTCCTCGCGCTGAACGACGACCGCGACACGGCGAGCGACCTCTATCGTGGAGATGGATGTTATGTCGTCGTCGTTGACCCATATCCGGCCACCCTCGAGAGGAACGCGGCGTAGAAGCGCGCGCACGAGAGTCGACTTGCCGCTGCCGTTGGGGCCTGCGACCGCCGTCACAGTGCCCCCGCGCGACGCGAGTGAGACTCCGTCGAGCGCGCGCGCCGACGATCCGGGATACCTCACGGAGACCTCCTCGAACCGGATCACCTCACGCGCCTCAATTGCGCGAGGAAGAAGGGCACGCCCAGAACCGCCGTCACTGCGCCGAGCGGCAGCTCTGCCGGCGGTCTAACGGTGCGCGCAACGAGATCCGCGGCGATCACCAGCGTTGCGCCGATCAGCGCAGCGGCTGCTAGAAGCGGGCGATGGTGCCTGATGCCGGCGGCGCGCGCGATGTGCGGCACTATGAGCCCGACGAATCCGACAAGCCCGGCGGCAGCGACTGTCGATGCTGCGAGCAGCGCAGCGAGCAGGTACATCCTTCGGGTCGCCGCCTCGACGTCGATACCGAGGCCCGCGGCAGCCTCGTCACCAAGCGCGAGGATGTCGACCTGTCGAGCCCAGTACAGAAGTGCTCCGCCGCCGAGGGCGACGTAGACTGAAAGCCAGGCGATTGCGCTCCACGATCCGTCCGCAACCGATCCCATCATCCACCAGAGGGCGCCGCGTATGGTATTCGGCGGCGCGTTGGCGAGCGCGATCATTATCACTGCGTTCGCAAACGCGCCGATCACGACACCGGCCATCAGAAGCGTTCGAGGGTCGCCCCGTCCGGTTGCTCCTGCGGCGCGCGCGACAAGAAGTGCCAGGAGCACCGCCGTCGCCGCGCCGGCGAACGCCGCGATCGCCACGATTCCGTTTCCGGTCACATTCAACGCCAGCGCGGTCACGGCACCAACCGCGGCGCCGCCGGATACTCCGAGCAGATATGGTTCCGCCAGACCGTTCCTCAGGGTTCCCTGCAGCGCCCCGCCGCTCATCCCGAGTCCGGCCCCGACGAGCGCGGCGAGCAGAACACGAGGAAGGCGAAGATGCCGGACGATCGAAACCGTTGCGGGATCCCCGCTTCCCTGAATTCCGGCTATGATCTCCGAAGCGGGAATGCTTATGGCGCCCGTGCCTGTCGCGATGATTGCGAGCGTCACGAGGGCTCCAGCCATCACGAGCCAGTGCCAGGCCCTGTGCTCGATCAAGGAATCGAACCGGGGTGAAGAAGCCTGGCGAGTGATACCGCCGCTTCCCCAAGCCTGACCGACGGCCTGCCTACCACGAGCGTATCAGCGACAAGAATTTTCCCCTGCTTCACCGCCGGCGCCTCGGACCATCTCGGATCGCTCCGTATCTTCTCCGCTCCCTGGGGTCCGGTGATGATGTACTCCGGGTCGCGGATCAACACGTCCTCGATTGACACCATCGGCGACGGCTCGCTCATGTGGCCGTATATGTTCACCCCGCCGGCGATCTCGATGAGCTCGTTCATGTAGCTGCCGCCGGCGATCGTGATGAGAGGTGCATCCCAGATGTGCCAGAACACACGCGGCTTTTCCAGAGACGCCGTCGCTTCGCGAACGCGCTGGATCGTTCGCTTTACTGAGTCTGACACGATCACTCCACGCGCGCTGTCGCCGAGCAGCTTCGCGATCAGCACCGCCGCTCGATGGAACTCGGCGATCGAGTCTATCTTGAGCGAGAGGGTGTTGACCCCGGCGGCGCGAAGTCCTGAGGCTGCGGCCCTGTTGTCGTTGCTTGCGTAAAGAAGCACGAGGTCGGGACGCACCCCGAGCACTGCCTCGAGATTTGGCCTTATTCCCGATCCGAGATCAGTAACCGCCTCAGCTTCCTTGCTCTGCAGATCCCAGCGCGTCCGTCCGACCAGACGGTCACCCGCGCCAAGCGCGAGGATGATGTCGGTCGTCGCCGGGGCGAGTGAGACTATCCGCTGAGGAGGAGACTTGACGACGACGGGGTCGCCGAAATCGTCTGTTGCATGCGCCGGCGCAACGTCGCGGCGTTCGCAGCCGGCGAGCAGCACGAGAAAAAGGAAGACTCCGGCTCCAGCGCGCAAAAAAGGCATTCTCCTGGGAGAATGCCTGCAACGTCAACGCGCCCGGGTGGACGCCTCGAACGCCACCAGCCCCTCCCCCGAGGTTCTGAAACGTGGCGCGAGCGTGAAGTCGTCTCCTGGCTCCGGGCCGCGGCGCTCACCTTCCCGGCTGACTGGCCAGTGGTGCAACGAGCGCGCGTTAGAATGCCCGATACAGTGGCGGGGCCGCACCGGCATTTCACCGGTTTCCGTGGCTCCGTCTCGCGAATCGATTATACCTTAAGGTTAGCGCCGCCGGAGCGCGCGGGCAAGCACGAAAGCCATCGCGCCGGCAATTACCACCGTCAGGGCGACGAGAAAAATCCGATTCGAATTGCGATCGACACCGGCCGACGGAAGATCGATCAGCGACACTTCACCTGCCGGCACGTCCGCCGCCAGGAACCGTCTGAAGCTCCTCTGCTCGAGTGACACCGGATCGACTTCCTTGAGCATGGCGCCCGTCACGCTTCCCTTCTCTTCCTCGATCAGGACCTCCAATACCTGAGTCGGCCGCGTTATCGGAAATCGGAGCGGGAAAGCTGTGGCAGGAATCGAGTAGGAGAACGAGATCTGTTTCAGTCCTGGCGCAATCGGCGCAAGAACGTGAGCGTGCCCGGCCTCGAACCTGATTGCGCCCGCTGGCACGTCCCCGTGCCCCACCTGAAACACGCTCGCCTTTGCCGGGAGCGCAGTGCTCCATACCGCGCCTGACTGCCCGGCGCCGACGACACGGGTAACCGAGCTGTCGTTCGCGATCTCGAAGACCTCCGTGACGCTCCGGGTCGCATTCGCATTCACGGCGGACACGATGACGTGATGCCCGCGCACGCTCATCGGCACCGGCGCGGAAGTCGTGTCGAAGACGGCAATCTCGGCTTCGTCCCCGATCGTCACCGAATGGTGAAACGGCGGGGTGAAGTAGGCGATGCCGCTGTAGGTCGCGGAAACGAAGTAGATCGCGCCTTCTTCGCCGGTCCGCTCGAAGCCGAACGAATATCGTCCGCGGGCGTCAGCGCGTGCGGAGTCGAGCGGACCGGAGGCGTCGGTTCCAACGCGGTGAAGCGTGACCCATACCCCGGGGACTGGAATCATGTCCTCAGGTCCCGGCCTCACGACCTTTCCCTCGACTCTCTGGGGCCCGGTGAGCACCTCCTGGGACTGCTCTGGAAAATCCTGCGCTGTCGCTACGCTCGCGACGAGCAGCAGCGCGAGAGCACTAAAGGTTGAACTTCCCAAAATCTTCGGGACGCAGATTCTCGAGATACGCCTTGAGCTGTTCGGGAGTCATCACGTCCGACGAAGTAGCTTCCGCCGGATTCGAAGAAGACCACGCGTCTGTCTCGTCCGTCGAATCCTCGAAGATGAGTGAAGTCAGCAACGAGTCCTGCGCGAACATCGGGGCCGAGAACCTGAGGGCGATGGCGATGCTGTCGGACGGCCGGGCATCTATGTTGATGACCTCCTCATCCCGGCCGATCTGCAGCTCGGCATAATACGTCCGGTTTTCGACCCTGGTGATCTGGACCCGGCGGAGTGTTCCGCCCAGGCCAGTGATGAGTGTCTTGCAGAGGTCGTGGGTGAGCGGGCGCTCGCGCCTCAGCTTGCTCATCTCGATCACGATGGATTCCGCCTCCGGCTGGCCGATCCAGATCGGCAGGAGGCGGTCCCCATCCTTTTCCTTCAGTATCACCACGTATGAGTTATTGGAGCGATCGAGCCCCAGCCTCATCACTTCTACCTCGACTAGCTGCATGCCCGGAATGTAATTGCCGGACTTTGAGCGGGGGAGCTACGCCTTCACCGCTTTCTGCAGCTGCTTGACCCGGTCAGTACGCTCCCAGGTGAAGAACGTCTTCCCCGACTTGCCGCTCCCCGACTTCTCCGGCGTCCGCCCGAAATGCCCGTACGCCGCTGTCTTTTCGTAGATCGGCTTTCGGAGCTCGAGGTCGACAATTATCCCCCGCGGCGTCAGGTCGAACACCTGCTTCACGGCCCTCATTATCGCCGCTTCAGGAACCGTATTCGTCCCGAACGTGTCGACCATTACCGACACAGGTTGCGACACTCCGATGGCGTAAGCGAGCTGGACCTCGCAGCGCCTCGCAAGCTTTGCCGCCACGATGTTCTTCGCCACCCAGCGCGCCGCATAAGACGCGCTGCGGTCAACCTTCGAGGGATCCTTTCCGCTGAACGCGCCTCCGCCATGGCGGCCCATGCCGCCGTAGGTGTCGACGATGATCTTGCGCCCCGTGAGGCCGGCATCACCCTGCGGCCCACCGATGACGAAACGGCCAGTGGGATTGATATGATACTTGATGTCCCGCGGCCTAAGCTCTTTTGGGATAACGGCTTCGATGACGTCAGATGTTATCGCTTGTGTGAGCTTTTTGTTGCTGATCTTGTCGTCGTGCTGCGTCGATATTACGACGGTGTCAACAGCGGTGGGCACGCCGTCCTCATACACGACCGTCACCTGAGACTTTCCGTCGGGCCGGAGCCAGGTGCTCCCGTTGCGGCGCTCATCGGCCAGCCGCGACGCAAGCTTGTGGGCGAGCACTATTGGAAGTGGCATCAGCTCGGGCGTCTCGTCGGAGGCATATCCGAACATCATTCCCTGGTCACCTGCACCGCCGGTATCAACGCCCATCTTGATGTCGGATGACTGGCGGTCAATGGTGCTTATTACCGCGCAGGTCTTCGAGTCGAATCCATAATTGGCGTCGGTATAACCGATACGCTCGATCGTCCGGCGAACGATGTCAGCGAAGGGAACGTAGGTCTCGGTGGTTATCTCGCCTGCAATGCAGGCAAGGCCCGTCGTGACGAGAGTCTCGCAAGCGACCCGCGCCGCGGGATCGTCGGCGAGAATTGCGTCGAGAATGGCATCAGAAATCTGGTCGGCTACCTTGTCGGGATGACCCTCGGTAACTGACTCAGAGGTGAACAAATGTCGATCGAGCACGATATCCCCTGGAGGTTGGGACTTGAGAAGCGGACTGCGCGGCACGCCGTACGATTCGTGCCGGCATCGGTCATCAGGGTCCGCTGATTCCCTCAAACGTATTCCCGTCGAGGTCGTCGGGCAACCCGTCGCGCAGGAACTCCGCATCACCGAAAGCAGCCAGCAGGCGGCGCCTCAGCTCACGCTCCGCCTCACGCGCAGTATTCGCCGACAGAGCCGCCATCGCCGCCTCCCTCGCCTTCTCTGCGCTGACACCCCTGACGATCCGCTTGACGATCGCCACCGATCGTGCCGCGACGCTGAGCTGCCTTACGCCGAGCCCGATCAGCGCAAACGCCATCACCGGCTGTGAGGCCATTTCACCGCACACGCTGACATCGAGGCCACCCGCATGCCCGACCTCGACCGTCCGCTGGATGAGCCTGAGGACGGCCGGATGCAGCGGAGTGAATCGCTCGGCAAGGTTCGCGTTGCCGCGGTCGACAGCCAGTGTGTATTGAACGAGATCGTTCGTGCCGATACTGAAGAAGGCGACGTCGTTCACCAGCGTGTCGGCAGCGACGGCGGCTGCCGGTGTCTCGACCATCACGCCAAGCGGCAGGTCGTGCCGGTAGTCGACACCTCGCGCATCGAGTTCGGCCGCTGCTTCCTCCAGCAGGCGCCGCGCGGCTCTCACCTCATCGACGCTGACGACAAGCGGAAGCATGATCCGCACGTCTCCATGTCTTGCCGCTCGGAGGAGTGCGCGAAGCTGAGTCTTGAACAACTCCGGCTCATCGAGACACATCCTTATCGCGCGCCAGCCGAGGAACGGATTCGGCTCGATCGGATAACCACCGATGGGAAGTTTATCCCCTCCCACGTCGAACGTCCGGATCACGACGGGTTTGTCCCCGAACGCCGAGACCACCTTCGTGTACGCCTTGTACTGCTCTTCTTCGTCGGGCATCGTCGCGCGCCCGACAACGAGAAACTCCGTGCGCATGAGCCCGACACCTTCGGCACCTGAATGGGCCGCCGCCTCGGCTTCCTCGGGAAGGTCAACGTTGGCTCGCAGCGTGATCCTGACACCGTCCATCGTCACCGGCTCTGCCGTAGACAACGCCTGGAGCTCGGCCGTATCCGCTGCTTCGCGCGAGGCGCGCGCCGCGTAGGCAGCGATCTGGGCGGGGGTCGGATTCGGGATCAGGACACCCGATGAGCCGTCGAGAATTATCTCGCTGCCGGCCTCGAGACGCAGGGTGGCATCGCGCAATCCCACCACGGCGGGCAATCCGAGAGAACGCGCAAGGATCGCGACGTGGGATGTGCGGGTACCCGCATCCGTCGCGATAGCCGCGATAGCCTCGCGGTCGAGCTGGACTGTGAGGCTCGGCGTGAGGTCGTGGGTGACGAGAATCGCATTGGCTCCCTTCATCACGTCAACAGGGTCGTGGTCGGGCAGCCCGAGGAGTATCGAGAGAACCCTGATATGAACGTCAGTGAGGTCGCCGACCCGCTCCCTGATCATCGGCTGCGTGTGTCTGGCGAAATTCTGGCGCCACTCTATCAGGATGAGATCGAATGCCTTCTCGGCGCCGATGTTCTGTTTTATCAGCGCCTCGACGCTCCCGAGAAGCTCCTGATCAGAGAGGATGGCGATCTGAACTTCGAAGATCGCCGCCTCCTCTTCTCCCGCATGCCGCTCGGCTCGCTGACGGACGGTCAAAAGCCGCTGCTTCGCCTGCTCTATCGCCGCGTGAAGGCGCCTGGTCTCGGCGGGAATCGCCTCGTCGGGGATGATCCGGTGCGCGACATCCGGGACTTCCCAGATGAGAAGGTGCACGGGGCCAATTACGATGCCGGGCGAAGCCGGCATTCCGACAAGTTTGCCTTCTGCTGCGGGGCGCTCGGGCGTCACCTATTCCCCGAATCCATTGGCAACCAGTGCCGCGAGGGCGTCGAGCGCCGCGTCTGCATCGTCACCTTCGGCGCGCAGGAGAATCGTCGCCCCACATTCGGCCGCCAGCATCATCACGCCCATTATGCTCTTGCCGTTCACTTCCATGTCATCGCGAATGATCGTGATGCTGCTCTTGAACCGGGCGGCGAGCTTGACTATCTCGGCTGCCGGCCGCGCATGGACTCCGAGCTTGTTGACGATCTGAACGCTGCGTTCAGCCATTAGCGAATCACCGAGAAGAGAACGAACAGCGTCAGGACTGCGAGCGAGAGACGCCAGCCTTCCACCCGCTCGCCGAAGCGGGCGAGAAGCAGGCCGCCCGCGATCGCCATCAGGATGATTGCCGCGGCAAGGAAGCGCCCCCCTCCGATGACCTCGCGGGCAGCGAGTGGTATCGCGATGCCTGCAAGGAGCGCCGCGACGCTGCCGACGTACTGAGGCCCGCGACGCAGGACTGGATGCGCGAGCGCGTCGGCTACACGAAGGCCTCGATCGAACCCGACCTTCAGGCTCCATGCGCGAAGAGCAAAATGCCCCAGGTTGTAGGAGATGAGAAAGATAAGGATGACCGATACCGGGCGCGCACCGAGACCGAACGCGCCAAGCGCGAGCAACGAGCAGAGCGGCAGCCAGCTCGCCCACACAAGACGGTCCCCGACGCTTCCAAGCGGGCCGCCGAGCGCGGTGCGAAAGCGCTCGATGAGTTGCGGGGAGACGTTGTCGAGCTCAGCCCTCGCGAGCGCGCCGACGGCAACACCGGCGAGATACGGGTGGGCGTTGAAATATCTCGCCTGGCGAACCATCGCCTGCTTGTAGCGCTCGCCCTTCATGCCGCCAGGAAGGAGGCGCAACGCGGGTTCGGCGCAGAATGCTATGCCGTTTCCGAGCATGGTCTCGTAATTCCACGCCCCCTGGATCGCGAAGAGACGGAGATACATCCGCATCCAGATGCCGAACGGAAGCTCAACACGTGGTTGGGAGGTGGGATCCTGTTTCATCCCATCACCAGCATCAACGCGCCGATACCCAGGCCGGAAATGAACAGGAGCCGCGCGCGCGGAACGCTGTGGAAGATCTTCCATATCGCACCGGCGGATACGGCGGCGCAGGTCGCCACGATCACACCTCGCGAGCTTCGCGCGTCGATTCCCCACTCGGAGACGACCAGAGGTACAAGAGCGCCGAAGGCGAGCATCGCGAGAAGGGTGACGAGAAATCCGCGCACCAGGTCGCCGGTGAGCCCGAAGAGCTGAAGACTCGTGACTGCCGAGCTCGAGCCTCGCTCGAGGTGCACTCTCTGGCGCGTCGCGCGCGATGCGTTCATGCGCCTCAGCCAGACCATACTCTTGCCGCTCAGTACTGCTGTTGCGAGCGCTGCGACTATCGACACAGTCAGGGCGCCGGCGGGCTCACCGAACTCCGAACCGTACAGCGCTCCGCCCACCACGCTAGCCGATCCCCACTCGGGGTAGCGCGACGCCCCGAATGGAAGCATCTCCAGCGCCAGCAGCTCGAGCAGGGCGCCGATGATCAATCCTGCCGGAGCGTTGCCGATGAAGGCTCCGGCTATCGTCGCGGCAACAATAGGCCGCGAGATCATCGCCTGGGGAAAAGTGACGACATCCATCCCGAGAAAAGCGCCGAGCAGGGCTATCGGAAGCAGGTCGACGACGCTCAAGGCTTGCTTGCCTCGGGCCGGGGCCCCAGCACATCGGCCATCGGCACCGGCCTGGCGGTCGGGACGTCCTGAGCCGTCACCTTCACCCCGCTTTCCATTAGAGAGCGGAGCTGCGACTCCTCGGGTGGGGCGAGGAACACATACCTCATCTTCTGGATGCGGCCCGCGCGGTGATGAATGCCGCCCACGTTCACCTCGCGAACGTTGCCGACCCGCTCGACGAACCGGCTCATCGTCTCGATGTCGGGAGTGACGAGAATGCCGTGCCTCCCGTCGGCTGTCATCAACTCGTGGTCGCGAGCTGCGTGATCGACTGTCGCGAAGACCAGCTCCATCTCCGGTGGCACGCCCATCCGGTAGAGATCCTGCTCCCAGTCGCAGGTCGCGACGTTGTCATCGACGAGCACGATGAACCGGATATCGAGCGGCTGCCCCCAACCGACCACGACCTGACCGTGGATGAGCCTGTCGTCTATCCTGTAGAGCACGATCCCCATCAGGCGCCGCCGTGAGCCACGAGCGACGCCCGGCCCTTCTCGGCGGCGCGGCGCGCTGCCTCGCCGGGCTCCTCGTCGGCGTGGAATGCGAACTCGAGAAGCGTCGCCAGGTTTGCGCCGGTGACCAGAACAATCGAGCCGTCGGTGCGCATCATCCGCCGCACGGCAAGCGTCGCGCTGCCGCCGGGCAAGTCGGTGAAGAAGACGCTGATCCTGTGCTGAGTGGCTGCGCTGAGGAAAGCCGCCTCGATGTCCTCGCCGCCAAGGCCGCTATTGGAGAGCGGAAGAAAAATTCCTCCAGCGCCGGCGATCTGCTGGACAGCGCTCACGAGCCCTTCGGAAAATGCCGCGTGCCCCGCGACTATCGCTCGCGGAACTGCTTCAGGCTCGCCTGAGCGGTCTCCCTCCGGGTTATTCATCATCCTCCTGGAGGTATTCCCTGACGTTCCCCGCGGCGGCATGGCGCATCCGGCCGATGAGGCGCTGGTTGAAAACCTCCGCTGGATTGATTCCGGAGTACCTCAGAAGGTGGTTGAGGGCGATTACCTCGGCGATCACCGTGATGTTCTTCCCCGGGTTCAACGGGACCGTGATGATTGGGATCGAGACGCCGAGGATCGACGTCGTCTCGGTGTCGAGGCCGGTGCGATCGACTATCCCGTTCTGGTCCCACTCCTCGAGCCTGACGACGACCTCGATGCGCTTCTGCTGCCGCACTGCGCGGATTCCGAATATGGAGGGAATGTCGATGAGACCGACACCGCGGATCTCCATGTGATGTCGCTGAAGCTCATGACCGCGGCCAATGAGAACGTCGTTGCCGCGCCGCGTCGTTATGACGAGATCGTCCGCGACGAGGCGGTGGCCCCGCTCGACGAGGTCGAGCACGCACTCTGACTTTCCGATCCCGCTCTTCCCCGTGAAGAAGAGACCGACTCCGAACACGTCTGCAAGCGACCCGTGAAGTGTCGTCGCCTCGGCGAACTCTCCCTCCAGGGCCGGCTTTATCCGCCTGTAGAATTCCGCGGTTTTCAGCGTTGTGCCGAGCAACGGAGTACCGGTGGCGGCGGCGGCTGAACTTAATTCGGCCGGCGGATGCTGCCCCTTCGTCACTATCACCGCCGGCATATCGAAGCTGAAAAAGCTCTTCAGGATTCGCGCTCGCTCCGATTCGGAGAGTGAGGCGAGATACGTGATCTCGGTCTCGCC
>JBPPMU010000091.1:0-2094 GCA_051306215.1 Gemmatimonadaceae bacterium
ACTGCGAGCAGCTTTTCGCCACCAGGCCTGACGATCCAGCGCACCGGAACTGTCAGGTGGTCGAACGAAAGCGGGCTCGTGCACAACGTCACTTTTTCGACGGCCGGGTCACCCGACAACATCCCCGATCACAGTTCAGGGACCAACGACCGCAGCTTCCCCACTGCCGGCACGTTCAGTTACAGCTGCACAAATCACGCGGGGATGAACGGGTCGGTTACGGTGCAGTGATCGCGGGCGCTTCGATGCCCGTCGCGCGGCGCGCGGCGGGCAAGCAGCTCATACCCGCGACAATCCCCCAAGCGGTTCAAAAGCTAGGATGCGCTTGCCGGTTCTCCGGGCTCGCCCGTATCGACCTCGGGGCTCACGGCTAGAATGGGCTGATAGTAGCCGTTGTGCGACATCTGCAATGTGCGGAGCAACGGATACTGCTCCGAAATCGCGTTACTGACCATTCTGCCTTTAATGGCGATCTTCGCTCTGATTTCCGCCATCAGTTCGTCGATCGACAAAATCGATCCGCCGGCGATCGTGTCCCTTCCCTTCGGATGGCTGACAAACACGGCGATCTGGCGTAGCGGAGTATCGGCCGGGAGCCACGGGAACAGTTCCGTGTGAACGTACTTCTGACCTGCTTCAAACTTCTTGACGTACCGAGCGGTACGCGTTGCCCAGCTCAGCGCATCTATGGAGGGCTCGTAGTGAACCAGATCCTGGCTTTGCGGATGAAACCCGACAACATCGAGCTCCATTTCCCAGCCGCCGTGGCTCAAGCGGCCGACTTTGGTATTTCGGCGTATGAAATAGCCTTGCCACTCCAGGTATTCGGAAATCAGCTCTTCAAGGTGTCGCATGAATCGAGTAGTGACCGCAACACGTAAATGGCGAAAGAGAATTCGCTTTCTTTTCCAAGCCAGACCTTTTATGCCTGAACCGGCTCCACATCCTGCTCACTCAGGATGTAACTGACATCATCGACACTGTTATGGCCTACACCCCGATCGGATGCCAAGTCGTCTTGAACTCGATGAAGTCCTTGATGTCGTAGACGCCCTGCCCCGAGTCCGAATACCAGTCGAGCTTCTCCTCACCTTTCCTGGTCTTCACCCGCTTTACCGAGTCCGCAGCGCCGAGGGCGAGTTCCTTCCGCTCCTCAGCCCCAACTACAGCCGACAGCCCGCGAAGATGCGTGTGCGTTGCAAACGTCGGCAGCAGCTCGCGCCTGAATCCTGTCAGCAGATTCACGACACCCCCGGGCAGATCAGACGTCGCAAGCATTTCTCCCAGGACAATGGAAGGATACGGCTGCGTTTCAGACACGAGCGCGATCACAGTATTGCCGGAAACTATCACCGGCGCGATCTGCGAAATGAGCCCGAGCAACGGAGCTGAATCGCCGGCAATCACCCCGATGATCCCCATCGGCTCGGGCACCGTGAAGTTGAAGAACGGCCCCGCGACAGGATTCGTGTTCCCCACTACCTGCGCATACTTGTCAGCCCAGCCCGCGTAGTAAATCAGCCGGTCAACCGATGCAGCAACTTCTTTTTCTGCGTCTCCCTTCGACGACCCGCCAGCGCGCAGAGCATCAGCCATCTCTGCGCCTCGACTTTCCAGCATCTCGCCCAACCGATACAGGATCTGCCCGCGATTGTACGGAGTGCGCTTCGCCCAGTCAGGCCCCGCCTTCGCCGCGCCCTCCACCGCGTTCCGCAAATCCTTGCGGGTACACTGCGGAATGTTGGCGAAGAACTTCCCGTCTTTCTTCCCGTCTTCGTAGATGGGAAACACGCGCCCAGACTCTGAGCGTATGAACGCGCCAGCCACATAAACCTTGGGCGTCTTTGTGATCGGAATTCTACCTGCCATGCGTCTTCCTCTGCGTCACTGCGTGCGAAGCCTCTGCGCCTCGTTTCATACGATCTTCCCGTAGTCGAGAAGCCCCTGGCGTCCACCCTCACGCCCGAACCCTGACTCCTTGTATCCACCGAACGGCGACGACGGATCGAACTTGTTGAACGTGTTCGCCCACACCACACCCGCCTTCAACTCGGTGGACATCTTGAGAATCCGCGATCCCTTGTCGGTCCACAC
>JBPPMU010000092.1:0-3101 GCA_051306215.1 Gemmatimonadaceae bacterium
CTACAATATCTTTCTCGCCCTGAAATTAAGGGCCACTGGAACTGTCCTTGTGGCAGTGGGAAGATTATCAGGAAGTGCCATGTTGCAGAGGTGCGAGCTCTTCAGCGCCGAATCCCACCCTTCACGGCAAAAAACTTGGTCGCCAACCTCGCAAAGTATGAAGCATAATTAGTCATTCCGGCCAACGATTCTGGCTTGATTGCTAGAGCTATAAATCACGGGAGCAAAGTGTACCACTGAACCGGCTTTGATCTTGCTGCTGGAAAGCGGCGCCAAAGTGTACCGGTCCTGCTAGGCCGTCTCGATGTCTTTGAAGGGCATGGGGGGGCTGGAAGGATGTTTGCAGTGGAACTTTATGCCAGGATCAGACGCGCAGTGATGGCGGACGGTCTGAGCCGCCGGGAGGCGGCGAAGCAGTTTGGCGTTCATCGGAACACCGTCTCGAAGATGCTTCAGTTTTCTATTCCGCCCGGCTACCGGCGGCGCGAACGGCCGGTTTCGAAGAAGCTTGGGCCGCACATGGCGTGGATCGACACGGTCCTTGAGGGCGACCGCAGCGTTCACAAGAAGCAGCGGCACACGGCGCGGCGGATTTACGATCGGCTTCGGGATGAACGGGGATTTTCCGGCGGGTATACGATTGTGCGTGAGTACGTAGCGCAGGCAACGCTACGCGGCCGCGAGATGTTTGTGCCATTGAGCCATCGTCCAGGCCACGCCCAGGCGGATTTTGGCGAAGCGGATGGCTACATCGCGGGCAAGAAGATCCGCTTCCATTATTTTTGCATGGATCTGCCGCACTCGGATGGCTGCTTCGTCAAGGCGTATCCCGCCGAGACGGCGGAAGCCTTCTGCGACGGCCATGTCGCGGCATTCGAGTTTTTTGGCGGCGTGCCGCGGTCGATTTTATATGACAACACCCGGCTGGCGGTGGCCAAGATCGTGAAGGGCGGACGGCGGCTGCGCTCGCAGATGTTCGCGGAACTGCAGAGCCATTACCTTTTCGAGGACCGGTTCGGCAGACCCGGCAAGGGTAACGACAAGGGCAAGGTGGAGGGGCTGGTCGGATATGTCCGGCGCAACCACATGACGCCTCTGCCTGTCGCGACCTGTTTTGACGCACTCAATGCCGGGTTCCTCAATGCCTGCACCAAGCGGGGCCAGGCGACCTTGCGTGGCCAAACCACGACGATCGCCGAGCGTATGCAGGCGGACGCGGCGGTGTTCATGCCGTTGCCGCCGGCGCCCTATGATGCCTGTCACAAGGTCGCCACCCGCGTCTCCTCGCTGTCGCTGGTGCGTTACCGCAACAACGATTACTCGGTGCCGACGCGCTACGGCCATCATGAGGTTCTGGCGAAGGGGTATGTCGACCGGGTGGAGATTTCCTGTCACGGCGAGACGATCGCGGTGCATGCCCGCAGCTACGACACGGCCGATTTTATCTACAATCCTTTGCATTATCTTGCGTTGCTGGAACACAAGAGCAAGGCGCTCGATCAGGCGGCGCCCCTGGACAACTGGCACCTCGCCGAATGCATTCATCGTCTGCGGCGGCTGATGGAAGCCCGGATGGGGAATGCCGGACGGCGCGAGTTCATTCAGGTTCTTCGATTGATGGAGAACTTCCATCAGCATCAGGTCGAACGGGCCGTCGCTGAAGCATTGCGGCTTGGCGCTATCAGCTTCGATGCGGTGAAGATGCTACTGTTGGCCAGCTTGGAGAACCGGCCCGCGCGTCTTGATCTGACATTCTACCCCTACCTGCCATCCGCCACGGTCGGGACAACCAATCCGCGCGCCTATCTCGGGCTCATAGCCGGCCCGGCCTCCGTCCCAATGACGACAGGAGGCCCGGTATGACAATTTCCCCAACGGTGACGAGCATCGCGCCCCAGGTGCTGCTTGCCAATCATCTCAAGGCTCTGAAGCTCCCAACATTCTCGCGCGAGTATGAGAAGGTGGCGATGGAGTCGGCACAAGATCGCGCCGACTATCCGCGCTATCTGCTGCGTCTGTGCGAACTGGAGCGCATCGACCGCGACCGGCGCAACGTCGAGCGCCGTATCCGGTTGGCACGCTTTCCACAAACCAAGAGCCTCGACACCTTCGACTTCGCCGCCCAGCCTTCACTCAACAAAGCACTGGTTCTGGAACTCGCGCGCTGCGAATGGATCGAGAAGCGCCATAACTGCATTGCGCTCGGGCCTTCCGGCACCGGCAAAACACACGGCGCTCTGGCATTAGGGCTGGCCGCTTGCCAGAAGGGCTACAGCGTCGCCTTCACGACCGCCGCCGCTCTCGTGCATGAACTCATGGAAGCCCGCGACGAACGTCGCCTCCGGGCGCTCCAAAAGCATCTCAACACAGTCAAATTGCTGATCGTCGACGAACTGGGATATGTGCCGTTCACGGCCGTCGGCTCGGAACTGCTCTTCGAGGTGTTCAGCCAGCGCTATGAACGCGGCGCAACGCTCGTCACCAGTAACCTGCCATTCGATGAATGGACGTCGGTCTTCGGCTCCGAACGGCTCACCGGCGCGCTACTCGACCGCCTCACGCATCATGTCCATATCCTGGAGATGAATGGCGAGAGCTTCCGGCTCGCGACCAGTAAAAAGGCGCAACGCTGGCCAAGCCAGGACCTGAACGCTAGTCCCAAAACACCAACCGAAGGAGGCGCCAACGCCAAACTCTAGATCGGTCACGCGCGCTGCGACCCGCGCTTCGCTAGGCTACGCGCGTCCCACAGCGTGCGACAGCACCACACCAAACCAGGGCTTCTAAGCCCTTCTCTAATAAACCGACTGGTACACAATCACGCCGCCACCCGGCACATTTTGTCTCCGCCCTTTACAGCTACAAGAACCACGTCAATGCGGATGCCATGCACCGCGCGGCAGACCTCATCGGCGGTCATATAGCGGCTGCACTCGACGGACGCTCAGGAGACGTGGTTGAGTTCAAGGGCAGAAAGACGAAGCGTTAATAACCTGTCGAGTTCATTTTGAACCAGACGTTTGGGCTATGTCCGCTTCACCCCCCCCCGATACCGTTGAAAAACTCGGCGCTAGGCGAGCTCTATCCGGAGTCGTCACTGC
>JBPPMU010000093.1:0-2373 GCA_051306215.1 Gemmatimonadaceae bacterium
CTCTCACAGCTCGACCTCCGGACTGCGTCGTCGGTCGACGAGGCGCTTGGAATTCTGAGGGAGGATCCGCGAACACCAGTTGCGGGCGCGACCGATGTGTATGTCGCGCTCAACTTCGGGACGTTTGCGCCAAGACGGTTTCTCGATATCTGGGCGCTCGACGAGCTTCGGACGATATCAACACACGAGGGATCTCTGGTGATCGGAGCACTCACGTCGTACACGGCGCTGATGCAGTCCCATCTCGTTGCGGAACACGTTCCGATGCTCGCCGAAGCGTCGCGGCTGGTGGGCGGAGTACAGATACAGAACCGTGGAACACTCGGCGGAAACATCGCCAACGGGTCTCCGGCGGCTGATGGCGTTCCCGTTCTGTCGGCGACCGAAGCGGTAATCGTGCTTCGCAGTGTCGATGGGGAGAGGCGGATCCCCGTCAACTCGTTCTACACGGGATACAGGCAGACCGTGATGAGGCCCGATGAGCTGATCGTTGCGGTCGAGATTCCTCCCGTCGAGGGAAAGCAGTGGTTCAGGAAAGTCGGCACCCGTGCGGCGCAGGCGATCTCAAAGATCGTGATGGCTGTGGTGCGGTCGCCGTCTCCGCGAATCGCGCTTGGAAGCGTGGGTCCGACCGTTGTGAGAGTTCCGCGGACAGAGGCTGCCTTCGCTTCCGGCGCCTCCGCCGACGAAGCGGCGGAGATCCTTGGAGCGGAGATCATTCCGATCGACGACGTGAGGTCAACGGCCGACTACCGGCGCAAGGTTGCGATGAACCTGCTCAAGCGGTGCTGGGCGGAAACGGCCTGACGGTCATCCGCAGCCGCCGTGTGATAACGCCGGCCGGCATGCGCGCGGCATCGATTCACATCGGCGGCGAACGCATTACCCGGGTTGCCGCCTGGGATGACGTGCCGTCGGGCGTTCAGGTCCACGATGCTGGTGAGTCAATCGTGATGCCGGGCGTGATTGACACGCACGTTCACGTGAATGAGCCGGGTCGAACCGAGTGGGAAGGGTTCGAGACTGCGACATCTGCAGCCGCGGCGGGCGGCGTGACCACGATTCTCGACATGCCGCTCAATTCCATTCCTGCTACCGTCAACGCCGCAGCTCTCGACGCGAAGCGTGACGCAGCGCGGGGAAAGTCGCATGTGAACGTCGAGTTCATCGGTGGAGTCGTACCCGGGAATGCCGCGGACCTCGAGCCGCTCGCGGCAGCGGGTGTGCGGGTATTCAAGTGCTTTCTTTCCCCCTCCGGCGTCGATGAGTTTTCTCATGTGAGCGAGGCCGACCTCGAGAAAGTGTTTCCGGTTCTCGCGGAGATCGGCCTGCCGCTGATGGTTCATGCGGAGGATCCCGCGATACTCACCGCCGCACCGGACTCGCACCGATACGCCGACTACCTCGCGTCTCGGCCGCGGGATGCCGAGAGATCGGCAATCGAAATGCTCATCCGCCTGATGCATCGCTGGCCGGCGCCGGTTCACATAGTTCACCTGTCCTCGGCGAATTCACTCGACGTTGTTCGCGACGCGCGTGCGCAGGGACTGACGCTTACCGTCGAGACATGCCCTCACTACCTGACATTTGCCGCCGAGGAAATTCCCGACGGTGCGACGGAGTACAAGTGCGCTCCGCCGATCCGCGAGGCGGCAGAGCGTGAGGCACTGTGGGCGGCGATCGATGCGGGAGAGATAGATCTCGTTGCGTCAGATCATTCGCCGTGCACGCCATCGATGAAGGACACAGGCGGCAACTTCGCGACTGCATGGGGAGGGATCTCATCGCTGCAGCTCTCGCTTGCGGCGGTGTGGACGGGCGCGCGCAAGCGGGGATTCGGTCCGGAGCGAATCGCAGACTGGATGTGTACCGGGCCAGCGCGGCTAGCAGGATTGTCGGGCCAAACCGGTGCTCTCATCGCCGGATACAATGCCGATATCATGATCTGGGATCCCGACGAGACCGCCGCCGAAGCGCGATCGCTCTCGCGGCACAGGCACCATCTGACGCCATACTCCACCGTCGATCTCTACGGCCGGGTCGTTGCGACGTATGTTAGGGGACAAAAATGGGAAAATTCACAGATCTGACAGACCTCGTATCGGAGCGACTCGGAGGCGCGGTTGTCGGGGCAAACGACGAGTTCTTCGCGCCCAGGGAGGCGCTGCTCAAGCCGAGCGCGCCCGAGTGGCGCGCTGACGCCTTCACCGAGCGTGGCAAGTGGATGGACGGCTGGGAGACGCGCCGCCGCAGAACGCCCGGGCATGACTGGGCGATAGTCAGGCTCGGAGCGCCGGGAGTTGTGTATGGCGTCGTGATCGATACGACCTGGTTTACCGGCAACTATCCCGAGAGCGCGAGCATCGATGCGAC
>JBPPMU010000094.1:0-3204 GCA_051306215.1 Gemmatimonadaceae bacterium
TTGGGTGGATCCTGCGGATTTGGCGGATCAAGCGGGCTGTAGAGCTAGATGGCCCCGCGGGCGGCAGCGATCAAAATCCGCCCAATCCGTTTCCCCCCGGGTTTTCCGCTTTGGCGGCCTTGCGGCGTGACTCCCGTCCGGTATTCTTGACGCTCACTTCCCAACGGAGGAGATGGTGAGATATATCGCAGCTTTGGCAGCATTCGCAATGCTGGTCGCAGCGTGCGAAAAGCAGGACACGCCGGCTACCGGCGACACAGCCATCGCCGGGGCGGAAACGACCGCAACGACCGCGAGCACTGCATCCGCAGACAGCGATGAAGCGAAGATCGCCGACGCCGAAAGCGCCGCTCCCGACTCGATCTCGAAGCTTGCAACGATAATGGACTGGCCCGCCACCGAAGGCGGGGCCATGCGCCAGCTCAGGGCCGGGTCCAATGGATGGGTCTGCTACACGAGCACACCGAATCCGACTTCCGCGATAGGGCAGGATCCGATGTGCCTCGACGCGACGTTCCAGAAATGGATGGAAGCCTTCATGGCAGGGGCTTCGCCGAACATTACGTCGGTCGGTTTCGCCTACATGCTCAAGGGTGATCGAGGAGCGAGCAACACCGACCCGATGGCAAGGGATTCAACTGCGAGCAACAACTGGGTTCGGACAGGTTCCCATGTGATGCTCGTCGGCCCCGCAGCCGCCGTTGCTTCGCTTCCGACAACCCCGGGAGCGAATCCGTGGGTCATGTGGAAAGGCACACCGTACGCGCACGTCATGATACGCGTAGAGTGACCGGAGGATCGGCGGCGAACGATTTCATTGCCGCCGCCGGATACTGTCGCCTTACACGTATCCGTTGAGACGGAAACCCAGGGGGGAACGCATTGGGCGGATTTTACGGATTGGGCGGATCAAGCGGGCTGCAGAGCTAGATGATCGCGCGGTGGCAACGATCGTCGTGATGGAAAAAGGCGCATTGCTTTTTGGTTTTGAAAACAAAAAGCAACGCCATAAATCCGCCGAAATGATCCCGCCACGCCACCAACTTGTGTCACCTGAGATGTCTTATCCGCCAAATCCGTAAAATCCGCCCAATCCGTTTCCCCCTGGGTTTTCCGCTTTGCCATTACGGGTACGTATATGGCGCCTGCAACCCGAGCGGAATCCCCAGCATCCAGTACGCAAGAAGGAAAATCGTCCACGATATCAGGAACACGACCGCGAACGGGAGCATTATCGAGACGAGCGTCCCGATGCCGGTATTCTTCACGTAACGCTGGCCGAACACGACAACAAGCGGGAAATACGGCATCAGCGGCGTGATTATGTTCGTCGTCGAATCGCCAACGCGATATGCCGCCTGCGTGAGCTCCGGCGAGATCCCGAGCTGCATGAGCATCGGCACGAATACCGGCGCGAGCAGCGCCCACTTCGCCGACGCTGAGCCCACCAGCAGGTTGACGAGCGCGCTGAGCAGGATAATCCCGACGATAGTAACCTGGCCGGGGAGCGCCATCGCCTTCAGGAAAGCCGCGCCCTTGAGCGCGATAAGAGCGCCTATGTTCGATTGTCCGAACGCCGCGATGAAAAGCGAAACGAAAAACGCGAGAACGATGTAATAGCCCATCGAGCTCATCGCGTTGCTCATTCCCTTCACGATATCGCGATGACTCTTCACCGTCCGCGCCACATAGCCGTAAACGACGCCGGGGATGAGGAAGAAGAGGAAGATGAGCGAAACGATTCCCCGCATCAGCGGAGCCGTCGAGGAGGTTATCTCACCTTCGGGCGAGCGCATCGGTGAATCGCCCGGCGCCGTCGCGAGCCAGAGCAGAACACCTCCGACAAGCATCGACAGAAGGGCCACCCTGAGACCGAGGCGCTCGCGCGGCCCCAGCTCCTCCATCTTCGGTATCTCCGACACATCGCCATCGACTTTCACGTTCGCGAGCCGCGGCTCGACGACCCGGTCAGTCAGATACCAGCCGAGACCGATGATCAGAAGACACGACGCACTGGTGAAGAACCAGTTAGAAAGAGGATTCACCAATCGCCCGGGTGCGATGATCTGCGCCGCCGACTGAGTGAACCCAGCCAGCAGCGGATCGAGACTCGAGGGAACGAAGTTCGCGCTGAAGCCCCCCGACACACCGGCGAAAGCCGCCGCAATTCCTGCCAGAGGATGCCTTCCTGCGGCGTAGAAGATCACACCACCAAGCGGAATCACGAGGACATAACCTGCGTCCGCAGCAGTGTGGCTCACTATCGCCACGAGGATAAGCATCGGCGTCAGCAGGCGCGGCGAAGTGAAGCCGAGCAGCCCCTTGAGCGAAGCATTTATGAAACCCGTGTGCTCGGCGACACCCACACCAAGCAGCGCAACCAGCACGACGCCGAGCGGGTGGAAGCTCGTGAACGTCGTTACCATGTTCGCTAGAAACGCGGCGAGTGAAGCGCCCGTGAGCTGATTCACGATTCTCAGCGGCTCGCCGTTGCGCGGGTCTATCTCCGAGAACTGCACCGGCGAGAGAATCGCTGAAAGCACCCACACCGTTATGAGGAGAATCAGGAACAGCACCGCCGGGTCGGGCAGGGCATTGCCCGTCCGCTCGATTGCATTCAGAGCCCTGTCGATCATGCGGCTCTTCTGCGGTACCGGCCCCTGCCCCTCGTCTCCTGGCTTCATGTTCGGCTGGCTCCGTTGTTGGTCTTATCGTCTACTGACTGAAATCCGGCGGTCCCCGAGCAGCGGGAGTGTGTTCACGAGACCGCTCCGGCGCAACCTCGTTGCCTTCCACGCCCCCTTCACACCGCGATCCGTCGTATAGCCGCCTTGCACGAGATCGCCGTCAACCTTCCCCGTCAGCTCGAGCGTCGCGGTCGTGTGACCGGCATCGCGCAACCGGAACCGCACGCTGTCACCCCGTATGCCAGCGCTTTCGATTCCGAATCGCGTGTGCCTGCCTCCGCGAACTTCTGTGCTCGTCACCTGCTGGTACTGCTGCGCGATCGTCAGGTCGAGCTCGCGCTCACCCGGCGGAACGCCGATGGTAAATGTCCAGTCCCCGGAGACATCCGCCGGAATGATCCAGTAGTAGACCATTCGCGTGTCAACCATGAGTGTACTGTCGGCCTTCCAGTCCCCCATTCCGAATGAATGAGACACGACTCGCGATCCCGGGCGCAGCTCGGCGAAAAGTTTGGGT
>JBPPMU010000095.1:0-4564 GCA_051306215.1 Gemmatimonadaceae bacterium
CGTTCGGTAGCCCGACTAGCCTGGCCGACGGGATTTCCGCCGCTTTAGCCTCGTGGCTTTGCGTCACCGCCTTTCGACGGTTTTGCCTTTGTCGCGACCTCCTGGCGGAGGAGCGAGCAAATCATCAGTTAGTTACTTCTGCCCCCCAGACGACCCGCGGCCGGGATACGTAACAGGCCGGGCAACGTCTGCCCGGCCTGCTCGAGTTAAGCCCTGCCCCGCGATGTTAACGGCTCAGCGCGATACTACCTTGATGGAAACCGTCTTCGACGCCGTTCCTGCCGCATTTGACGCGTCGCGGACGACGAGCGTAACGGTGTAGGTGCCCTTGCTTCTATATGTATGTACGGGACTGACAGCCGCGGAAGTGGCGCCGTCGCCGAACGACCAGGCATGGGAGACTATGCCGAGATCGTCGCTCGACGTGTTGGAGAAGGAACATGTGCTTTTCTGGCACGAGACGTTGAACGAGGCGCGGGGGGCGGCGTTTACCGGCGGCGGCGCGGGAGGAGGTGCCGGCGGCGGCGAGATCACCGTCTCTCCGCCTGAACCCGTCCGGAGCAGACGGTTAGGCGATCCCGAGCCAAGCTGCGAAAGAGTTCCGGACGTCGCTCCGCCGATCACGGCCTGCGCAACGGTCGCAGGGGAAGCGCTCCTATTCACCTCGAGATACACGGCGGCCGCCCCCGCAACATGCGGCGCAGCCATCGACGTCCCGCTCGATGTTCTCGTTGCATAGTCATCGGTGTGCCCTGCCGAAAGGACGCTGCTCCCGGGCGCGTACATGTCGAGACACGTCCCCCAGTTGGAAAACGACGACTGCGCATCGGCATTCGTCGTGGCACCAACTGTTATTGCCGGCGCGGCGCTCGCCGGCGAATACCCGCACGCATCTGAAAGGGAGTTCCCCGCAGCGACAACGTAAGTGACGCCGGCGGCCACAGAATTCTGGACCGCCGTGTTGACGGCCGCCGAGTAACCACCAGTTATGCTGATGTTTGCTACGGCCGGCGACCTGAAGTTCGCGGTGACCCAGTCGATGCCCGCGATGATGCTGCTCGCGGTCCCGCTTCCGTTGCAGTCGAGTACACGAACACTGTACATCGATACTCCTTTCGCCACTCCGTAAGTCGACCCGCCAACTGTTCCCGCAACGTGAGTCCCGTGCCAGTGACATCCGTCAGCGCCATAACCGTCGCTGATCGACGTGAACGCGGGCACGACCCGCCCGCCGAACTGCGAATGAGTTCGGCGAATTCCCGAATCAATGATGTATGCGCTGACACCCGAGCCGGTGCTCGCATAACTGTAAGATCCATTGAGCGGCAGCGACGCCTGGTCCACTCTGTCGAGTCCCCACGGCGCGCTTCCCTGGATCCCTGTCGCGGCGAACACCTGGTCCTGCTCTACGGAAGCGACACCGTGCTCTGCCGCAATCCGGGCTGCTGCGACAGAGCTCATGCGGGCGGAGAATCCCTTCATCGCGCTGCGATACTCGTGCTTCACGGTTCCGCCGCCATTCGCTCTCAATAGAGAATTTGCGCGCCCCGTGACGTCAGTCACGTCGTCGGCGAACACTACTATGTACTCGTCTGGAATACGCGCATTTGCATTCTGGGCGAATGCAACGACCGGCGTTTCGATCTTCGTACCTGTTACTGGCGCCGTCGAGTCGGCGCAGGCGGCGAAAAAGACGACCGCGAGTGCGAGGGAGGCGCACGGCGCAAAACCGCCATGCACACCCCCGGCGAAGCTGGGTGGGTTCACTTGTAACTCTCCTGCGTTTGTCGCTCCGCTTTCGTGGCGACCCCGCGTCCGGAGAGCCCCTCAAGCCGGATATCGGCTTCGCTGACAGACTCAGGTCTTTCCCCTCTGGAAAGCAGCCGGCCAGCATTAACGCGCGCCAATATGACCCGACATGACGCTCAGTCAACAACTTTTTTTCTGTGGATTTGGAGGGATTTGCAACGACTGTGATGTGGAAAGTTCCAGGCGACGGGTTTCTTCAGGTTTCAGGCAACAGACGACGCGCAACTTCGCAACCGAAAGAAAGCATAGGCGACAGACGTCAGGCTCCTCAGGCCTCGGGCGCGAGGCGACTACACGGTCCTGCTACGCTGGAAGACCTCGAGCCTGACGCCTGCGGAGCCTGACGTCTGTCACCTCTGCTCTCTTTCAGTATGCGCTTCTAACCTGAGCCCTGACGCCTGAGGCCTCAGGCGTGAGCTGGAATCGGTTATATCGCTGCCCTGATAAAATCGCGATTCATCCGCGTGATGGTATCGATGCTTATCTCCTTCGGACAAGCCTCCTGACACTCTCCATAAAGAGTGCAGCCGCCAAAGTCCTCGAGCTCCATCTGCTCGACCATCGATGCGACACGCAGGTACCGCTCGGGCTGGCCCTGGGGAAGATGGCCGAGATGAGTGATCTTGGCGGCGGTGAACAGCGATGCTGACGCGTTGGGGCACGCAGCGACGCACGCTCCGCATCCGATGCACGATGCAGCATCCATCGACGCATCAGCCGCGGTCTTGGGAATCAGGATCGAGTTTGCATCCTGGGCGCCACCAGTTGCCGCACTTATGAACCCGCCGGCCTGGATGATCCTGTCGAGTGAATTCCTGTCTACTATCAGGTCCCTTATCACTGGAAACGCCTTCGCGCGCCACGGCTCGATGACTATCACATCCCCGTCGTTGAAGCTTCGCATGTGAAGCTGGCACGTCGCGGTCCCCTTCATCGGACCGTGCGCCACGCCGTTGATCATCAGCGAACACGCTCCGCAGATCCCCTCCCGGCAATCGTTGTCGAATGCGATCGGATCCTGCCCGGCCTCAGTCAGCCGCTCGTTCACTACATCGAGCATCTCGAGAAACGACATGTCGGGGCTGATATCCGGAGCGTCGTAGTCAACCATGCGGCCCTCAGCCGACGGGCCGGCCTGCCGCCAGACCCTCAGACGGAGATTCATCACTTGTAGCTCCGCTGCGAGAGTTTGACGTTCTCGAACACGAGCGCCTCCTTGTTCAGCGCGGGCTCACTTGCCTCCCCCGTGTACTCCCATGCGGCGACGTACGCGAAGTTGTCGTCATCGCGCATCGCTTCGCTATCGGGCGTCTGGCTCTCCTCGCGGAAGTGACCTCCGCACGACTCGCTGCGGTGAAGCGCATCCCTGCACATGAGCTCCGCGAGCTCGAGATAATCGGCGATCCGCCCTGCCTTCTCGAGCGCCTGGTTCAGCTCGGCGTGACTGCCGGGAACGTTTACATCGCGCCAGAACTCCGCACGCAGCTTCGGGATGAGCTCGAGTGCCTTGCGGAGCCCTGCGTCGTTGCGCGCCATGCCGCAGTAGTCCCACATGATCTTCCCGAGCTCGCGATGGAAGGAATCGACAGTCCGCTTTCCCCTGATCTCGAGAAACCGCTTCGTCTGGGCTGCTATCGCCGCCTCGGCCTCGCGGAATGCGGGATGACTTGTATCCACCTTCTCCGGCCGCGCGCCGGCGAGATAGTCACCGATCGTATTGGGGATGACGAAATATCCGTCGGCAAGCCCCTGCATCAGGGCGCTGGCGCCGAGCCGGTTCGCGCCGTGATCTGAGAAGTTCGCCTCGCCTATGACGTGAAGGCCGTCGATCGTGCTCATCAGGTTGTAGTCGACCCACAGCCCGCCCATCGTGTAATGGACGGCGGGGTAGATCCTCATCGGCACCTTGTACGGATTCTCGTCGGTGATGCGCTGGTACATCTCGAAGAGATTGCCGTACCTGTCGCGGATCACTTTCTCACCGAGACGCTTTATCGCATCGGCAAAATCGAGATAAACGCCGAGCCCGCTCTCGCCAACACCGCGGCCCTCATCGCAGACCTCCTTCGCTCCGCGCGACGCGATGTCGCGGGGGGCAAGGTTTCCGAAACTGGGATACTTCCGCTCGAGGTAGTAGTCGCGCTCATCCTCGGGAATGTCTCCCGGCGCCCGCTTGTCGCCCCTCGCCTTCGGAACCCACACCCGGCCGTCGTTCCGCAGCGACTCGCTCATGAGAGTGAGCTTCGACTGATACTCGCCGCTCACCGGGATACACGTGGGGTGGATCTGGGTGAAGCAGGGATTCGCAAACGCCG
This sequence comes from Gemmatimonadaceae bacterium, assembly GCA_051306215.1. Taxonomy (GTDB): domain Bacteria; phylum Gemmatimonadota; class Gemmatimonadetes; order Gemmatimonadales; family Gemmatimonadaceae; genus UBA4720. The sequence continues at coordinate 4,125 of JBPPMU010000095.1, forward strand.
CCCCCCGCTTGTAGGCCCGCCAGATAGCGGTCGCGTTCGATCCCTTTGCGTTGGTGGAGAGATAGAAGACGTTCCCGTACCCTCCGGTGCCGAGAACGACCGCGTCAGCAACGTGCGACACTATCTCGCCGGTCACCAGGTCGCGCGTGATGATACCGCGGGCCCGGCCGTCTATCACGACGAGGTCGAGCATCTCCGTGCGGGGGAACATCGTGACGGTTCCGAGAGCGATCTGCCGTTCCAGCGCCTGGTATGCGCCAAGGAGCAGCTGCTGCCCGGTCTGCCCGCGGGCGTAGAAAGTCCTCGAAACCTGCGCTCCACCGAACGACCGGTTCGATAGCAGGCCGCCGTACTCCCTCGCGAACGGAACGCCCTGCGAAACGAACTGGTCGATGATGTTCACGCTGATCTGCGCGAGGCGATAAACGTTCGCCTCGCGG
>JBPPMU010000096.1:0-4014 GCA_051306215.1 Gemmatimonadaceae bacterium
TGGAACACGAGCTGGGGGGTTTCAACCCGGCTGATCGGCGGGCTCGTCATGACGCACGGCGACGACTTCGGCTTGAAGGTCCCGCCGCTGCTCGCGCCACAGGAGCTGGTGATAATTCCGATCTGGCGCACCGACGCCGACCGGGACCGGGTTCTCGAAGCGGCGCGGGCGATCGAGGCGACGCTCAACGCATGGGAGCGCCGGAAGACCGGGAAACTGCGCGTATTCGTCGATGACCGGCAGGGAATGAGCCCCGGTGCGAAGTATTACGAGTGGGAGCTGCGCGGGATTCCGGTGCGGCTCGAGGTCGGGCCGCGCGACATCGACGCAAACCAATGCGTTCTGGTGCGCCGCGACAATCGCGTGAAAAGAACTGTCTCCCTCGACTCGATCGGCGAGGACGCAGCTGACCTGCTCAACATGATGCAGACTGACATGACCGTCGCTGCTTTCGAGCGCCGTGAGGCGAACAGTTATCGAGGAGGTATGGAGTACGACCGCTTCCGCGAGATAATGGCGGGCGACGGCGGATTCGTTTACGCCGGGTTCTGCGGACGCCCCGAGTGCGAGCAGACGATCAAGGAAGAGACGAAGGCGACCATCCGCCTGCTGCCCGACGAGGAGTTCCGCTCGGCCGAGACGCCGGCGAAGTGCCTGAAGTGCGGAGGAAAGTCAGTGGCGGAGGCACTTTGGGCGAAGGCCTATTGAGTACAGCCGATGCGGACCAGAAACTGATCGGATTCGTTCGCGATGATGGCGTCCTCTCGTGCGACGGGGTTTCGCTCGACCTGATCGCGGAAGCGGTCGGCACACCGGCTTACGTCTATAGTGCTGCGTCGATCCGGTCGCAGTACGCCGAGCTGTCGCATGCACTGCGGCGGATCCCGCACAGCATTCATTACAGCGTAAAGGCGAACTCGAACCTCGCGATCCTGGGTATTCTCCAGCGCCTGGGATCGGGTGTGGACGTGGTTTCAGGCGGCGAGATGTACCGGGCGCAATCGGCCGGCTTCTCCGGGCCGGACATAGTTTTCAGCGGAGTTGGCAAGACTGAGCGCGAGATGCGCGAAGCGCTTGGCCTTGGCGTCAGGATGATCAACGTCGAGTCGGAGGAGGAGCTCGCGCTGCTCGACGAAGTGGCAGGCAGCATGGGCAAGGTCGCTCCGGTTGCGCTGCGCGTGAATCCGGAAGTCATGGTCGACACACCTCACCCTTACACGCGAACCGGCGTGAAGGGGATGAAGTTCGGCATTCCGTTCGACGAAACAACCGTCGTTGCCCTGCGCGCCCTCGCGATGCCGAACCTGAAGCTTGTTGGCCTCGACATGCATGTCGGCTCCCAGATATCGGAGTTCGAGCCATACGAGATTGGTCTTGGCCGCCTGCTCCAGTTGAAGAAGGAGATAGAAGCGGCTGGAGCGCGAGACCTCGAGTATCTGGACATCGGCGGGGGCCTTGCCGTTTCATATGACGCCGAGCATGCGATAGATCTCGGCGCGTTCGCGTCAGTCGTGGAGCGGCTGGTCGGTCCGACAGGCCTCACGGTAATCGTCGAGCCGGGAAGGTTCCTGGTCGGAAACGCCGGCGCCCTGATCACGCGCGTTCTGTACCGGAAGCGCAGCGGGGGAAAGAATTTCATAATCGTCGACGCCGGAATGAACGATCTGATACGACCCTCTCACTACAACGCGTATCACCGGATCGAGGCTGTGCGACCGAACGGTGAGAAGACGACAGCCGACATCGTCGGCCCCGTGTGCGAGAGCGGCGACTTCATGGGCCTCCATCGCGACGTCGACGACGCCCAGCCGGGAGACCTCGTGGCAGTCCTCTCGGCCGGGGCATACGGCTTCGTGATGTCATCGAACTACAACTCGCGCGCCCGGCTTGCCGAAGTGCTTGTAGACAATGGTCGCTTCGGCGTTGTAACGGAGCGGGAGCAATACAACGATCTTGTGCGCCGGGAGCGACTCGAGCCAGAGTGGAGGACAGCGTGATGAAGGTCGGATTGCTTGCCGATACACACGACCGCCTTCCGGCGGTTGCCGAGATGTTGCAGCTGATGATGTCGAAGGGTGTGTCCCTCGTCATGCACGCAGGTGATTACTGCGCGCCATTTGCGCTCGATCCATTCAACGACATGAATGTCGCGCTATTGGGGATTTTCGGCCGGAATGACGGGGACCAGGAAGGCTTGAATGCGGGAGCCGCGAAGGGTGTAGGGATGGAGCTTTACGAGTCGCCGCACAGTTTCGAGGTGGCAGGGCAGAGAATCCTTCTCGTCCACGACCTTGGCGAGGTCAACCGCAGGTCGATCAGCTCGCACCGGTTCGTCGTGCACGGCTTCACCCACAAGCAGGAGACGATCACGAGGGGAGAGACTCTCATCGTCAACCCCGGTGAGGCGTGCGGCTGGCTGACCGGAGTCTGCACCGGAGCGATCCTCAATCTCGAGACGAGCGAGGTCGAGATACTCACGTTATGAGCCGTATTCTGATACTCGACTATGGATCACAGTTCACTCAGCTCATTGCGCGGCGGGTGAGGGAAGCGCGGGTTTATTCAGAGATCCACCCGCCAAACCGTGAGGTTGAGTGGATTCGCGACTGGAACCCGACCGGTATCATTTTGAGCGGTGGCCCCAACTCCGTGTACGGTGAGGGCGCACCAACCCTTGACCCGGCTGTGTTCGACATCGCCCCGATCCTCGGGATCTGTTACGGAATGCACCTCATTGCGCTTCTCGAAGGTGCGGAGGTGAAGCGCGGAGGAAAGCGTGAATACGGCCGCGCCGAAGTTACTGTATCCGAGGGGTCAGGTCTCTTCGGCGGCTTCGACGAAGGTGAACAGTTCGCGGCATGGATGAGCCACGGCGATCACATCGAGGGACCGCCTCCGGGATACGTGACGATTGCAGCGAGCCGCGGGAATCCTGTGACGGCCTTCCGACACGAGACGCGACCGATATTCGGAGTGCAGTTCCATCCCGAGGTGACCCACACCTCGAGAGGCGGCGAAATAATATCGAATTTCCTCTTCGATGTCTGCCGCGCGGAACCCGACTGGACAACGGGTGCCTTCATCCAGACTGAAGTCGAGCGCATCTCGAGCGAGGTCGGGGATGCGCATGTGATCTGTGGCCTGTCGGGAGGTGTCGATTCAGCCGTTGCCGCGGCTCTCGTTCACCGCGCGATCGGCGATCAGCTCACCTGTATCTTCGTCGACACAGGCCTCCTTAGGATGCACGAGCGCGATCAGGTGGAGCGCACTTTCAGGCAGCACATGGGAATGAAGCTCGTGACCGTCGACGCGTCTGACCGCTTTCTTGCCGCGCTCGAGGGGATCGAGGATCCAGAGCAGAAGCGGAAGGCCATCGGTCACACTTTCATCGACGTGTTCGAGGACGCCGCCGCGGAAGCTGGAAGCGATGCGAAGTTTCTCGTACAGGGAACGCTCTACCCTGACGTAATCGAGTCGTCATCGCCGAGTGGCGGGCCGTCAGTGACGATCAAGACTCACCATAATGTCGGCGGGTTGAAGCCGGACATGAAGTTCAAGCTCATCGAGCCGCTGCGTGAGCTCTTCAAGGACGAAGTGCGGCGTGTCGGGCGGGAGCTCGGCTTGTCCGAGGAGATGGTCGGCAGGCATCCATTCCCCGGACCTGGTCTGGCAATCCGGATATTGAGTGACGTGTCGCGGGACAAGCTGGATGTTCTACGGCAGGCTGACGCGATATATCTCGAGGAGATCCGGGCTGCCGAGCTTTACGATTCGATCTGGCAGGCATTCGCCGTGCTGCTGCCGGTACGGAGCGTGGGAGTGATGGGCGATGAGCGGACTTACGAGAACGTGCTCGGGCTTCGCGCCGTCACGTCAACTGACGGAATGACTGCTGACTGGTTTCCGTTTCCGCATGACATCCTTGCTCGGATATCGAACAGGATTATCAACGAGGTGGCTGGAGTGAATCGTGTCGTCTACGATATATCGTCTAAGCCGCCGTCAACTATCGAG
>JBPPMU010000097.1:0-2474 GCA_051306215.1 Gemmatimonadaceae bacterium
AGGCCCGAAGCAAGCGCCCCAATGTGGGGGGAAGCCTTACAGTTCGCAAGCAGATTCTTGACGGGGCCCTGACACCCCTCTTTCAACCGTTTCCGAAGGCGCTGGGAGGGGCCCGACAGGCAACGGCTACCAAATGCCTCCGAGCAGGCCTATTCTTACGGTGTGTCCTTCGTCCATCTGCACTGCCACTCCGAATACTCCCTCCTCGACGGTGCAAATCGGATCGATAACCTGATCGAGCGGGCGCTCGAGTTCGAGCAGCCCGCCCTGGCTATCACCGACCACGGCAACATGCACGGCGCCTGGGACTTCCAGGCAAAGGCAAAAAAGGCGGGAATCCGCCCGATCATCGGGATGGAGGCCTACGTCGCCACTGGGGACCGCCGGGTCAAGGAAAGGGAGGGTAACCGCAAGCCCTACTACCATCTCGTCCTCCTCGCGATGAACGAGGTGGGCTACAAGAATCTCATCAAGCTCTCCTCCCTTGGATTCACCGAGGGGTTCTATTCCCGGCCCCGGGTTGACCGGGAGCTCCTTGCCCGACACAAGGAAGGGATAGTCGTCTCATCGGCGTGCATGGCGGGCGAGGTCGCCTTCCATCTGCGCACAGACAACTGGGAAGGCGCTCGCGAAGCGGCTTCCTGGTACGCGAACACCTTCAAGGACTACTATCTCGAGGTGCAGGCGCACGACTCGGAAGGCCAGGCGGGGCTGAACCGCAAGATCTTCAAGCTGGCCGCGGAGATGGGGCTGCCGGTTGTCGCCACGAACGACGCCCACTTTTTGAGGCCCCAGGATCATGCGGCACACGACATCCTTCTCTGCATCGGCCAGGCAAAGGATTATCAGTCGCCCGACCGCATGCGGTACGACGAGGGGCTGTACTTCAAGAACGTCGACGAAATGCGCTCGGCATTCCCCGACAGGCCGGACGTAATCGAGAACACCGTGCGGATCGGCGAGCAGAGCTCGATCTCGCTCTCGAAGGTTTACCAGGTTCCTGCATTCCCGCTTCCACCCGGAGTCGAGACCGAGAACGAGCTACTCGTGCGCCTTGCCACTGACGGAGCGCATGCCAGGTATGGCGAGACACTCTCTGACGAAGTCCGCGAGCGGCTTGCCTACGAGCTCGGCGTAATCACCAAGACAGGTTACGCCGGCTACTTCCTTATAGTTGCGGACTTCATCGCCGCCGCACGCGAGCGTGAGATCCCCGTGGGACCGGGCCGCGGCTCCGCCGCAGGTTCGCTGGTTGCCTATGCCCTCCGCATAACCGACGTCTGCCCGCTCCGCTTCGACCTTCTCTTCGAGCGCTTCCTGAATCCCGAGCGCATCTCGATGCCGGACATCGACGTCGACTTCGACGATGAGCGGCGCGGCGAGGTAATCGAGTACGTGCGCGAGAAATACGGCCGCGATTCGGTGGGGCAGATAATCACCTTCGGGACGCTCAAGTCGCGGGCAGCCGTAAAGGACGTCGGTCGCACCCTCGGCTTCCTGCCATCCGAAACCGACGCGCTCGCCAAGCTCATACCCAACATGCCGAACTACTCTCTCACGGTGAGAGAGGCGATCGACAAGGTGCCCGAAGTCGGCAAGCTATATAATGAAGAGGAGCGCTATCGCGAGCTGCTCGACTTCGCGATGCAGCTCGAGGGTCTCTCCCGCCACGCCGGCGTCCACGCGGCCGGAGTGGTGATCGCACCGGGCCCGCTCGACGAATACGTCCCCGTCTGCACCCAGGGCTCGAGGGGATCGGGAGCGAACGGCGAAGAGAACATCGTCGTGACGCAGTACGACATGAACGCGCTCGAGAAAGTCGGCATGCTGAAGATGGACTTCCTCGGCCTGACGACCCTAACGATCATCAAGGACACGCTGGCCTCGATCCGCGCCCGCACCGGAACGGCTCCCGACCTCGACACGCTTCCTCTCGAGGATGAAGCGACGTTCCGGATGCTCCGCGCCGGCAAGACAGCCGGAGTCTTTCAGTTCGAGTCGAGCCTTGCGACCGACATGGTGAAGAGCATGCGCGCCGACCGGTTCGACGACCTCGTCGCGTCGAACGCACTAATGCGGCCGGGACCGCTCGACGCGGGAATGCACAAGGTCTACATCCGGCGCAAGCGGGGCGAGGAACCGGTCAGCTACGCGCTTCCCGAGCTCGAGGAGATTCTCAGCACCACCTACGGTGTCATCACCTATCAGGAGCAGGTGATGCGGATCGCGCAGAAGCTGGCGGGGATATCGCTGGCTGAAGCCGATGTCCTGCGGAAGGCAGTGGGAAAGAAAGACCCCGAGCTAATCAGGGAGGAGCTTGGCAAGTTCACAACGAAGGCGATAGAGCGAGGTTACGAGCCGGCCATCATCGAGGAGATCGCGGCTCAGATCGAGACGTTCGGCCGGTACGGCTTCAACAAGTCGCACTCGGTCGCGTACTCGATAATTTCGTTCCACACCGCGTGGCTCAAGGC
>JBPPMU010000098.1:0-7161 GCA_051306215.1 Gemmatimonadaceae bacterium
GGCCAGGGCATGGAGTTCTCGGAAGTCCGCGAATACCAGCCGGGCGACGAGGTCCGGACGATCGACTGGAACGTCACTGCACGCATGAGGCGGCCGTTCGTCAAGCGCTACATAGAGGAGCGCGAGCTCACAGTCATGCTCGCAGTCGACCTTTCAGGCTCGGAGCGATTCGGCACCGTGCGCAGGTTCAAGAGTGAGCTGGCGACCGAGATTGCGGCAGTCCTCGCGATGTCCGCCGTTCGCAACAACGATCGTGTCGGGATAGTTCTCTTCACCGACCGGATCGAGTACATCCTGCCTCCGCGAAAAGGGCGCAAGCATGTGCTCCGGATTCTCCGCGACATTCTCACGTTCGAGCCGGCCGGACGCGGGACTGACATAGCCGCGGTGACGAATCATCTCGCCAGGACACTGTCGCAGAAGACGATAATTTTTCTCATCTCGGACTTCGACGCCCCGGACATCGAGCGGCCGCTGAAGATCCTCGCCCAGCGGCACGACGTCGTCGCGGTGACCGTCGAGGATCCCAGCGAGCAGGAGCTGCCCGACATCGGTCTCGCGCGGTTCGTGGACCCGGAAACCGGCGAGACGCTCGAGGTTGACACGAGCTCGCCGCGCGTGCGCGCAGATTATCAGCGGCAGGTCGGGGAGGCGCGAGACGCACGCCGGCACCTCCTGCGGCGACTCGCGATAGATGAGGTGCCAGTCACAACGAACGGCAACTACATCGAACCGCTGCTCCGGTTCTTCAGGTCCCGAGAGACACAAGCCGGACGGCGATGATCGCGCTCTCCGCTGCCTTCGCCCTTCTCATTGGCGCGTCAGTCCAGGACCCCGTTGCCGAACCGCGCGGGATCTCAGTACAGCTTGGGATGAGTCTCACCGCCGACACTGTAACCGTGGGTGAACGGTTCATCGCAGTCATCCGCGTGCGTGTGCCGAAAGGAAGCTCTGTCGAGTTCCCGCAGGCCGACACGAGCGCGAGAATGCCGGCGACGGCCACCGCAATCGTCGGAGCCCCGGTCATTCAGAGTATTGACGATTCGACGGCTGTCACAATGAGCGCGGCATACCGCCTCGCCGCCTGGAACATCGGACAACAACCGCTTGGACTCGGCGACATCGTTGTCGTCGCGGGCAGTGATACTGGTTACGTCTCGCTTGCCGGTCGCACGGTATTCGTGAGGTCGGTGCTGCCGGCTGATTCTTCACTTCACGTTCCGAAGCCTCCTCGCGATCCATTCGGAATTGCCGCGTTCGACTGGACACCCCTTCTTGTCGCCGCCCTCGTCCTCGCAGCCGCGATGCTCGCGTGGCGCCTTTTCATCTGGTACCGGCGGCGCTCGCGGCTGCTCGATCCGTACAGCGTGGCCGAGCGTGAATTCGCGCGGATCGAGGCGATGCAACTCATCGCATCGGGGCAGCCGGGACTCCACGCGGCGTTGATGTCGGACGTGCTTCGTGATTATCTCGCCGCCAGGGTCGACGGCATCGAGCGGTCTCACACGTCGTCAGAGCTGCTGGCGAACTCGCACGAGATACGATCAGGCGCGCAGGGGTTGGGAGAGATGCTGTGGCGGACCGACCTGATCAAGTTTGCGAATCATCCAGTTGACGAGCTCGAGGCGGAGCGGCTGGGCGTATCAGCGCGGGAGATAACTGGAGCCGTCGAACGCTCTCTCATCGAGCGGAATGAAGAGTCTGAGAGGAAGGCTGCATGACGATGCCCGACTTCGCCGAGTTCCAGCTGCCTGAGGCGCTGCTCCTCCTGCTGCTGCTGCCGGTCTGGTGGCTGTGGCGACGCCGCCGCTCGGAAGATGCGATTGTCTTCTCGCGCGCCGGCGTGCTTGCGCGTGGCCCCAGGGCGGGGAAGGGGATCGCCCGGGCGATATTCATCCTTCGCAACGTTGCGATTGCCTGCGTCATCATCGCAATCGCCCGGCCCCGCAGCGGCGCGCAGGTTGAGAGTCGCACGAGCTCGGGAATCAACATCGTTCTCTCGCTGGATCTCTCGAGCTCGATGCTCGCGCAGGACTTTCAGCCCAACAACCGGCTCGATGTCGCGAAGGCAAGGGCGAAGCAGTTCGTGCGCGGACGCGCGTCGGACCGGATTGGAGTTGTCGCGTTCGCCGGAGAGGCGCTGACCCAGGTTCCGCTGACGACAGAACACTCCGTCGTCCTGCAGGCAATCGACAATCTCCAGGCGGGTCAGCTCGAGGACGGAACCGCGCTCGGTCTTGGCATCGCCACCGCGGCCAACCGTCTGCGCGATGCGCCAGGGCGGTCTCGGGTCATGATCGTCGTCACTGACGGAGTCAACAATCGCGGGGAGATAGACCCGCTGTCGGCGGCACGCGCCGCGGCTGTCTACGGTGTCCGGATTTACGGAATAGGCGTCGGCACCGAGGGAGTAGCGCCGGTGCCGGTCGGGCGGGACGTGTTCGGCCTCAGGTTCGAGAACCAGCCGGTCAAAATCGACGAGGCACTGCTTCGCCAGATCGCTGCGCTCACCGGGGGTCGTTACTTCCGCGCTCGGGACAACGCGGCGCTCGGCCAGATATACGCCCAGATCGATCGTCTCGAGCGCGCGCCTGTTGAAACGAGAAACTACGTGAACTACACCGAGCTCTTCCGCTGGATGCTTGGGCTCGCGATAGCCGCGCTGGTGCTGGAGCTGAGCCTGACTGCGTGGAGGGCGCCGCTCCCATGATCGACCTGAGGTATCTGAGCTGGCCGTGGGCGCTGCCGCTTGTTGTCGTCATGCCGGTTCTCGTGGCGATATTGCTCTCACGTGCCCGCCGCCGTCGCGCGCTTCGATTGTCGCAGCTCGGGACGCCGCTGATGATCGCCAGGCTGGCCCCGACGGCAGCCGTTACATCCAGGTGGCACGCGGTGCGCCTGACGCTCGCCGCACTGTTTCTGGCAATCGCGTTCGTCGGCCCCCGCTGGGGCCTCGAGCGAGCCGTAGTAAATCAGGAGGGAATCGACGTCGTTCTTGCACTCGACGCGTCTTCATCAATGCTCGCTCGCGACGAAGGCCCTGACCGCCTGACGAAAATGAAGGAGGTAGTGAACCGCCTTCGGGAGCTCTCGCCAAACGACCGGTTCGCGCTGATTGCCTTCGCGGGGCGAAGCTACGTCCTGAGCCCTGTCACAATTGATGGAACGGCGCTGAATCTTTTTATCGAGAATCTCGATCCGACGATTGTCGGGCAGTCGGGCAGCTCGCCTGCCAGCGCTATCAGGCAGGCGAACAATCTCCTGGCGCTCTCGAAGTCGGAGGCAGAGCGCGCGATCGTGCTGATGAGCGACGGTGAGGGTTTCGAGGGACCTGACGAGCTCGTGAAAGAGGCACGGCGCGCAAACGAGGCCGGCACTTCAATAATATCAGTAGGATTCGGAACGCCGGCGGGTGCCACGATCCCGGTCAGGCAGAACGGAGTGATGACTGACAAGCGCGACCAGGCAGGCGACGTTGTCATCACGAGATTCGTGCCTGAGCTCCTTCAGATCGCCGCGACGGAGGGGCGCGGCGTGTTCGTCGCTCCCACCGAGCCGGACCGGGCCGCAGCCGTGCGGAACATGCTATCGACCCTTCGCACCGAGCAGCGCTCGCTCACTCGCGGAACCAACCTCGCCCATCGGTTTCAATGGTTCCTGGTTCCCGGATTCATTCTCTTGCTTCTCGACGCGATTCTCGCGACGCGGCGCGGTCGCAGGCGCGAATGGTCAGCGGTGGCTACGACAGTGTCTTCTCTCGCAGTCTTCTTCATCAACGGATGCGCGCCCGGGGCGCTGAAGGACAGGGAATCCGTTCGGCTTTATAACCGCGGCACTGCGATGATCGCGAGGCCTGATTCAGTCGGTGCGGCGCCCCAGGTACTCAGGCGCGCGGAGGAATCGCGCGACGAAGAGGTTAGATACAGGGCGGGATTCAATGGTGGATTCGTTCACCTCGACGCCGGCCTGAAAGCGCAAGGCGACTCCGCCACGCAGCCTCTCGACAGCGCGCTTGCAGTTTACCGTCGGGTGCTTACACTCCGCCCCGATGACCTCGATGCGAAGTGGAACTATGAGCTCGCGCTTCGGAAGCAGGCGTCCGGAGGCGGCGGTGGAGGAGGCGGCGAAGCGGACCCGCAGCCCCAGCCGGAACCGCAGGATTCCCGCGAGCAGTCGCCGAGCCCCCGGCCGATACCAGGGATGACAGAGTCACGCGCCGAGCAGCTGCTGAACGCGGTGGAGCAGCAGGAGCAGGATGTGCAGGGCCGCAAGCAGCGACGGAGTGTGCCGCAGCCGCCGCCGAGCGGGCGGGACTGGTAGCTTGCCATCGATCTCCGTCCTGAGCGCTGCGGTCGCCGACCAGATCGCGGCCGGCGAAGTGGTCGAGCGACCGGCCTCGGTCGTCAAGGAGCTCGTCGAGAACGCGCTCGATGCAGGAGCATCGTCAATCGACGTGACAATCGAGGAAGGCGGTCACAAGCTGATTCGCGTGAGCGACGATGGTTGCGGAATGGATCGCGCCGACGCCGAGCTTGCGATGCGCCGCCATGGTACCTCGAAGATCCGGACCGCGGCCGACCTCGTCGGTGTCGAAAGCTTCGGGTTCCGCGGGGAGGCGCTCCCTGCGATCGCCTCGATCGCGCGATTCGAGCTCGACACGAGCCCGGAGGACGGAAATGGAACTGCGCTGACATCTGCTGGAGGAACAATCGGCGGAGTGTCCGCTTCGGCTCGCCGCCGCGGAACGACGGTGAGCGTCTCGCAGATATTCTTCAACACGCCCGCGCGAAAGAAATTCCTGCGCAGCGCGAGGTCCGAGTGGCGTGCGATTGTAGATGTGCTTGGCAGCATCGCTCTCACGCGGCCGGACGTGAGGTTCACCCTCACTCACGATGGGAAGAACGTGCTTGTCTTGCCGCCGGTTTCTTCGCTTCGGGCGCGGATCGGCGGGATCTGGGGGGGCAAGTATGCGGGTGCCCTGCTCGACATCGATGATGTCAGCGGGACGGTGCATACCACAGGGCTCGTCGAGCGGCCCGCGGACGTCGGCACGGCAACGCGACGAGTTTTCATCTCGGTGAACGGCCGGGCAGTACGGGACCCGGGCATCGTCCGCGCAGCAGAGGCGGCGTACCGGTCGACAATCGCCGCCGGATTGCGACCTTCGCTCTTCCTCTCAGTCGCCCTTCCGGCAACTGCAGTCGATGTGAACGTTCATCCAGCGAAAGCGGAGATTCGCTTCCTCGAGAAGTGGCCGGTCGAGCGTGCAATCGAGAACGCGGTCAGACGCGCCCTCGGCACTTTCGACGCTTCGGCTTCGGTGGGAGGCAGGTACTTCAATGCGGGGAGCGTCGGGCGTGATCAGTTCAACGCTGCACCGGTTGACCATTCAGTCGTGCTGGCCGGACGATCAGCCCCCGCCGGAGGACTGTTTACTCCCGGTGGGGAAGTTGCCGGATCAGGACAGTCCGAGGCGGTGAACGGAACGCGGGATGTGGAAGTGACAGCACCGCAGGAAATTCCGGAGCTGTTTCAGTTCCGAAGGACATACATTGCATTCGAGCATCCTGACGGACTCGTGCTCATCGACCAGCACTCGGCGCACGAGCGGATTCTATATGAGGAGTTCATGCATTCGCTCGAGACCGGCAGCTCGCCGGCGCAACGACTCCTCCTTCCTCTTACCCTTCACCTTGGCCCGGCGGAAGGTGATGCGTTCGAGGCGAATCGCGAGTACCTCGAGCGGCTCGGCTTCGAGGTGGAGGGTTTCGGCGGCAACACGCTGATCGTAAACACGGTTCCAATGCCACACCGGAGATTCGATGCAGAACGCTGTCTTCGTGACACGCTCGACGCGCTCACCGGTGACCGCATTGCCGGGACTGCAACGCGCCACGAACATCTTGCCGCAACGGTTGCCTGCAAGGCCGCAATAAAGGCGGGCGAACAGCTGAGCACGGCGGAGATGCGTTCGCTGTTTGCCTCACTCAGGGACACAAAGCTTCCGGCGCACGACGTTCACGGCCGCGCCACGATTGTTCAGCTGTCGTGGGACGAGCTGGATCGGCGGTTTGGCAGAAAATAGGGTAAGGGTCGTCTGCGGTCCCACGGCGGCCGGGAAGTCCGCAATTGCCACAGGCCTCGCGCTCGAGTATGGGGCGGCGATAATCAGCGCCGATTCGCGGCAGATATATCGCGGGTTCGACATTGGGACTGCCAAGCCGGACTGGAGTGAGCTGAAGACTGTCGAGCACATCGGGATCGACGTGGCCGACCCGTGGGAGCGGTTTTCCGCATCGCGGTGGGCAGCGATGGCGATTGACGCGATCGCTACGCTGCGCTCACATCACGTTGCTCCGCTGGTAACCGGAGGGACGGGGTTTTACATCAGGGCGTTATTCGACCCGCTTTTTGTGGCTCCTGAGCTCGACGACGATCGCCGGCGCGCCCTCGAGTTTTTTCTGAACCGCATGCCGCTTGCAGCGCTGAGGCATTGGTGCCGGGCGCTCGATCCCGAGCGCGCGCATCTTGGCAGATACCAGCTGGTTCGCGCGATCGAGATTGCACTTCTGTCGGGCCAGCGCATCAGCGAGCTCCATGCGCGAGGCGGGCCTGCGCCTTTGCTGTCGCCTGCCTACCTGCTGGTGGATCCCGGGCCGGGGCTTGCCACGCGCATCGAGGCAAGAGTCGAACACATGATCGAGCGGGGATGGCTCGATGAGGTGCGGTTGCTCGATTCGCAGCTGAGCGATGACGCGCCGGCCTGGAAGTCGAGCGGTTACCGGGTGATGCGGTCGGTTGCCCGGGGGGAGCTCGAATTGTCAGAGGCGCGGGAGCGGATCATTATTGAAACCCGGCAGTATGCAAAGCGGCAACGTACCTGGTTCCGGCATCAGCTCGGCGACGTGCCGGTAACGCGTGTCGACCCTGAATCACCGGATTGCCCGGCCGCAGTTCAACGCTGGTGGAAGGAGACATCTTGAACATAGGCATCACCTGTTATCCCACGTACGGCGGATCGGGCGCAGTTGCGACTGAGCTCGGCATAGCGCTGGCCGCGCGCGGCCACGAGGTCCACTTCATCACGTACCGTCAGCCGTTCAGGCTGCCGGCATTTCTACCGAACGTGTTCTTCCACGAAGTCGACGTGGGCAGGTACCC
>JBPPMU010000099.1:0-14803 GCA_051306215.1 Gemmatimonadaceae bacterium
CCTGGGCACCCGACGGTTCCGGAAGAAGAGGAGATAAACGGCCAGGTGGCGACAGTCTCCCGCACGATCACGCCTGACGAACCGGGCGAGATAACGTGGTTCGCGTGGGACGCAATGCACGCGCTGCCCGCGCAAAGCCTCGACGGGTCAACTGTGCATGAAGGCACCGAGGTAGTGATCGACACGGTGAGTGACGGTGTCGCGCACGTGGAGCTGTGGTCGGTTGTTGAGCAACGGCTCTAGAGCTACATCGCGTAAAGCCTGAGCCATGCGGGCCAGTTGCCACTCAGCTCGAACACATCCTCGAAGTAGACAAGGCCGCTCGACTCGAGGTGCTCCATGACTGGCCCGACCATGTCGTCTGACGGCAGGGGTCCGATGGCGATGAGCCCTCCCTCCACCCTGAACTCCGCATCGGTCAGATTGAACAGCTGATCTATCGCCGAGCGTGTTAATCCTTCCCGCTCGAACGCTTCCTTCCTTATGAAGATCGTCGCGCGCCCGTCATCTACTGATAGTGGCATTTGTCCTTTGTCGTCCTTGATGTAAGTGCTGTTTTAGATTCTTCTGCGTCGGCGAAGCCGCTCTGCGCCTCTTTTTTCCGCTCTGCGCCTCTTACATTCAAAGGTATGACCCCCAGCCCGACCTCGGCAGAAGCACGGTTCGATGTGCTCGTAGTAGGTGCCGGACACGCAGGCACCGAGGCCGCTGTTGCAGCGGCCCGTCTCGGCGCGCGAGTCGGTGTCGTCACGAGCTCGCTCGAGACGATCGGACAGATGTCGTGCAATCCCGCTATCGGCGGAGTCGCGAAGGGAACAGTCGTGCGGGAAGTTGACGCGCTCGGGGGAATCATGGGCAGGGCGACCGACCTGGCAACGCTCCAGTTCAGGATGCTCAACCGCAGCAAGGGCCCGGCAGTCTGGGCACCACGTGCTCAGTGCGACCGCGGGCTCTATCGAAGGGCCGTCCGTTCGCTGATTGAGGAGCACCAGAACCTTCAGACGATTCAGGGAACTGTTGCAAGCCTCATTTTCGATTCATCCGGATCCCGCGTACAGGGAATACGGACGCTGGAAGGCCGGGTCTTCGCCAGTACGTGCGTCGTGATAACGACAGGCACTTTTCTGCGGGGACGCATTCACATAGGCACCGGGACCAATCTCGCCGGTGGCAGGGCCGGCGAGACGTCAGCCACACACCTTGCCGAGCAGCTTGAGTCGGCGGGACTCAGCGTTGAGCGCTTCAAGACAGGAACACCGCCACGTATCGATGGTCGCTCGGTTAACTACTCGAAGCTCGAACGACAGGATAGCGAGATCGACCAGTTCAACTACTCATGGTCGCACTTCTGGCCCATTCCGCGGGAGAGCAATGGCGTGACCCGTCATCCCGGCCAGCTTCCCTGCTGGGTGACCCATCTCGAAGGGCCTGCGAAGAACATCATCCAGGAGAACATTGCAAAATCAGCAATGTATGGCGGAGCAATCACGGCTCGGGGCCCGCGTTACTGCCCGTCGGTCGAGGACAAGGTAGTGCGCTTCCCTGAAGCAGAAAGGCATCAGCTTTTTCTCGAGCCGGAAGGTCATGACACCAGCGAGCTGTACGTGAATGGACTGTCGACTTCACTTCCGGCTGAAGTTCAGCTCGACATCATGCGAACCGTTCCCGGGCTGGGGAATGTTCGAATGAACCGGGCGGGTTACGCGATCGAGTACGACTACTATCCGCCGACGCAGCTCGATTCAACGCTGCAGGTGAAGGCCATCCAGAGTCTCTACTTTGCCGGCCAGATCAACGGAACAACCGGGTACGAGGAGGCCGCCGGACAGGGAGTTCTCGCGGGACTGAACGCCGCTCTTTCGGCCACCGGCCGGGAGCCGCTGACGTTGGGACGTGAGACTTCATATATCGGTGTGCTCGTTGACGACCTCGTGACCTGCGGTGTCGATGAACCGTACCGTCTCTTCACTTCGCGATCAGAATTCCGGCTCACGGTTCGCCAGGACAACGCGCTGCAGAGACTCGGCGGAATTGCTGCGGGCCTGGGGCTTTATTCAGCGGAGGAGCGAAACGTCGTCGAAAGCAGGGCGGAAGAAGAGCGGTGCATTCTTGAGATTGCCGGCTTGAAAAGCATCACTCCTCTACAAGCGGCTTCTTCGCTCGAGTCCGCCGCAAGCGCACCCCTCGCGCAGACAGTAAAGATCATCGAGGTCGCACGGCGTCCAGGTGTGTCGCTCGAGTCTCTCCTTGCTGCCGCAGGATCATCGACTGATTTTTCCGCCGAGTCACTGCTGTCAGTTGATCTCGAGATCAAGTATTCGGGTTACTTCGACAGGGAGCGCGCGCAGGCAGGCCGGATGCGCCAGATGGGTGATTTTGCAATTCCTTCAGGGCTGGACTATGGGGCGATGAGTTCCCTCTCACATGAGGCGAGACAAAAGCTCCAGTCGATTCAACCACGAACGCTGGCACAGGCAACACGGATTCCCGGAGTAAGTCCGAGCGACGTTCAGAACCTCGTGATCGAGATCGAGAGGAGACGCTCAAGAGTACCCGCGTAGAATCAGGTTGCCGGCTCGACTCTCGACCGGGCTCTCCCGTTCCACTGAAGCATCAGCACCGCACACGCGATCAGCGCTCCTCCGGTCAGCGTTGCGGCAGTGAACGGCTCACTCAGTATCAACACTCCGAGCATCGCTGTGAAGAACGGCTCAATCGTGGCGATGATGGATGTTCTCACCGGGCCGAGTGTACGCAGCCCCGAAATCAGCGCAACAAAAGCCAGGACAGTTCCAACGATCGAGAGCATGAGCAGCAAAGCCCATGTCGATGGCGTCTCCGGCAATCTCAAGCTCCCTGTAAGGGCCGCTGAAACCGCGAACGAAATCAGCACTCCGGCTACGAGATAGAAAGTCGAGAGAAGAGGGGTGATTCCCTTCTGCATCCCATGAAGCGCCGGCAGGTACAACGCGTATAGAAAGGCCGTTCCCAGTGCCAGCATCACGCCGATCGGGTCGAGCGCTGCTGAGAACGGCGTGCCGACCATTACTGTGATTCCCGCCATGGCAATCGCAAGCGAAATGAAACGGGAAAGCGTCAACTCCTCACGACCCGTAACAGCTGCAATTACCGCAACCCATGCCGGATACGTATAGAAGAGAAAACCAAGAGCTCCCACCGGGAGGTAGTCGAGCGCGCGGAGGGAGAAGTAGGTGATTATTGCCTGCCCGCACCCTCCGATGATCATGAGACGCAGGGCTTGTCGCATCGTGATCGATGTCCTCACCCATGGTCGAGCAAAGGCTACGAGCACCACGACCGCCAGGAGATACCGCCACACCATCGCTGGCAGAAGCGGCAACCCGGCCCTGGTGACGAGCAGCGTCAAGGTGGTCAGCGACCCAAAACAGCACGCTGAGAGCACGATCAATGCAGTTGCGCGGGATACCGCGCGACTTCCAGATCTCATCGCCGCAAATCTACGCATGCCTGTTGCAGGTGACGCTGGCCCACTGTTGCTGGGTGAAGCATTTTCACCGTAACGACGACAAGGAGGAACAAGAGTGTCGAACAGAATGGTCGAGTTTCGCGCCAATGGACGCACCACAGGCGGTTATCTCTCACTGCCGGAGCAGCCGGGCCCCGGGATTGTCGTCGTGCAGGAATGGTGGGGCCTCGTTGGGCACATCAAGGATCTGGCAGACCGTTTTGCGTCGGAGGGATTCGTGGCGCTGGCTCCGGACCTCTATAGCGGCGAAGTGACGAAGAGTCCCGACGAGGCGGGGAAAATGCTAATGGCCCTGAACATCGGGGAGGCCGCAAAAGACATGAAAGGCGCGGCAGAATACCTGCTTAGCCTCGACGAGGTGAAGCCGAAGAAGGTCGGGATTCTCGGATTCTGCATGGGTGGTCAGCTCGCACTTTACGCAGCAACAGAATTTCCTGGGCAGTTCTCGGCGGGTGTCGACTTCTATGGCATTCACCCGAATGCACAGATCGACACGTCAAAGCTCCAGGTGCCGGTTCAGGCACATTTTGGAAAACGTGACCACACGGTTCCCGAAGAGTCGGCGAGAGCACTCATCGAATCGATTGAGGCGAGCGGAAAATCAATCGATGCACATTTCTACGATGCCGACCACGCGTTCTTCAACGACACGCGGCCGGAGGTGCACAATCGGGAGGCGGCGGCACTCGCCTGGACTCGAAGCCTTGAATTTCTGCGGAAACACCTGAGATGAGTTTGGTTCTTTATGTGCAAGTCGTGTGGCGTCTGGCGTCTTACAGGCAGGTGAACATCCTTCTAAAGAGATAGAAATGAAAAGATTGATTCTAGTAGCATTTTTCGCGATCGTCGCGCCATTAGGCGCGCAGCAGGGCGCCATCAACGCGCCATTTCCACAGATTTCTGTTGGCTCCGTGGGTGAAGTGAAGGTCACTCCCGACCGGGCCAACATTCAAATCAGCGTTCAGACAAAGGCGGCAACAGCAGCTGCGGCGTCCACCGAAAACGCCAGCCGGCAGAAGGCGGTAATCGATGCGCTTCGCGCCCTTGGGCTAAGGGCAGACCAGATCTCGACAGTTGGCTACAATGTCATGCCGGAACAAAGGTACGAGCCCAATCGCGAACCGGTCGTAGTCGGGTACAACGTGACCAACACGATTTCTGTCGACGTCACCGACCTGAGCATGGTTGGACGAATCATCGACACGTCGATTGCGCGGGGGGCAAATATGATTAGCTCGCTCAACTTCTACGCGTCAAATACAGAGTTCGCGCGAAGGGAAGCCATTGCAACGGCGATCCAGAAAGCTCGCCTGGATGCCGATGCGGCAGCTCGAGCAGCAGGCGGAACGATCGGCGGGCTCCTGGAGGTGAGCGTCGGGGCTTATTTCCCGCCTCCCCGTCCCGTCGAGTACGCGATTCAGCTCCGGGCCGCGGCCGCTGCCGATACACCCATCCAGCCAGGAGACCAGACCCTCTCAGTTAACGTGAACACGCGTTGGAGCTTCATTGCGGGTGCCGGCAGGTAAAAAAGTCGGCCGGGTACGGTCGGGGAGGGGCATTTTCACGTGAAACACTCCTTACGCCCCTCCCCGACACCGTCGCTGCCCAGTACATTCCCCGTTCCTCCACACAAGAACGGTTGCCCGTGGGTCGCGTCATCGCAGTTGCAAACCAGAAAGGCGGCGTCGGAAAGACTACTACAGCCGTAAATCTCGCCGCCAGCCTTGCCGCGGCCGAACAACGCACGCTTCTAATAGATGGCGATCCGCAGGGCAACGCGACAAGCGGTACCGGAATTCAGGGGACGGATCTCGACGTAACCCTTTATGAGGTCCTGATCGGCGATCTTCCGATCACGTCTGCAATCCTCAAGGGGGTTCAGTTCAAGCGACTCGACGTGGTCCCGGCTACTTCTGATCTCGCGGGGGCAGAAGTCGAGCTGATCGACAAGGAAAATCGTGCGACTGCAATGCGTCGCGCGATTGAGCCGGTCAGGAACGACTACGACTTCATCCTCATAGACTGCCCGCCTTCGCTTGGCCTCATCACGCTCAACATGATTGCTGCGGCGGACTCGGTGCTCATACCTCTCCAGTGCGAGTACTACGCGCTGGAGGGATTATCGCAACTCCTGAACACCGTCCACCGGATCCAGCATGGGGTCAACGAGTCACTTGAGATCATAGGAGTTCTTCTCACGATGTATGATGCACGCCTCAATCTTTCGCGTCAGGTCGCAGCTGACGCCAGGGAGTACTTCGGAGAAACCGTTTTCGAAGCCGTGATTCCGCGTAATGTCAGGCTTGCAGAAGCGCCGAGCTTCGGTAAGCCGATTATCCTCTACGACATCGGGTCGGTGGGAGCAAAAGCATACATGAACGCTGCAAGAGAGCTTATCACGCGTACTGCCGAGGGTGAGTCGAATGCCTCCTGAGAAATCAAACCGTCGCCTGGGCCGCGGTCTCGACGCCTTGTTCAATGCTCCAGCTCCACCCTCGGCTTCCACCTCACAGATGCCAGCCGATAGCGCCCTGCAGGATATTCCGGTAGGACAAATCTCCCGAAACCCTTTCCAGCCTCGCAAGAATTTCAGCGCCGCTGAGTTGTTAGAACTCGAGGAAAGTCTGAAGTCGAGTGGACTGATTCAGCCTGTAACCGTTCGCCCGTCGAGGGCCGGTAGCGGCTTTGAGCTCATCGCCGGTGAAAGACGGCTTCGGGCAGCGACAAATCTTGGATGGGCTACCATCCCTGCTGTCGTCAAGGACATGACAGATCGCGAAATCCTCACCTTGGCGCTGATTGAGAACCTTCAGCGTTTCGACCTCAATCCCGTCGAAGAGGCGGAGGGATACGACAGGCTGATTCGCGAATTCGAGTACACGCAGCAGACTGTCGCCGCCATGGTGGGGAAGGACCGATCGACCGTGGCGAACACGATACGGATCCTGAACCTGCCGGCGTCGATCAGGGAAATGGTTCAGGACGGACACCTAACCGCTGGACAGGCCCGCCCGCTGATTGGCCTGGACGATGAGAAACGGGCCGTTGCACTGGCCCGGGACATCGTTCAGCACGGGTGGAGCGCTCGCGAGGTGGAACGCAGGGTGAGAGAAACCCCTGCTGCGCCGGGGATCGCCAAACGCGGTCGCCCGAAGAAGGAGGATAACCGGCCTGCTGAGGTCCGAAGTATCGAGCAGCGACTACGAAAGCACCTTCAGACTGATGTTTCAATAACGCTCAAGACAGGAAACCGCGGATCAGTGACCTTGGGCTTTTATTCCGCTGAAGATCTCGAGCGTCTCGTCGAGGCAATGGGAGCTCAAGATGTTCAACAGTGATCTTGATAACGCCCTATATCATTGCTACACAACAGCTTAACCGGTTAACACCATGCTTCGGTTCCGCGGGTTTTCAACAGTCGTTTGCGGGCTGTTCTTTCTCTCGGCCTGCTCGCAAAGCGAAAAGGCTGATCCAGGATCAGCGTCGTTCAGGGTGGCCCTGCTTACCCCAGGGCCAATATCTGACAAATCGTGGAATGCAGGCGCCTATGCCGGCCTGATGGCCATTCGCGACAGCATGGGGGCGACCGTGTCTCACATTCAGACCCGCACGCCTGCGGAGTTTGACGAGAACTTCAGGCAATACGGGGCAAAGGGGTTCAATCTCGTATTCGGCCATGGATTCGAGTTCCAGGATGCTGCGCTTCGCGTTGCACCGAGTTATCCCAATACTGTTTACATAACAACCTCAGGAACCAGCGTAGCCCCCAACGTCGGGGGAGCAGAGTTCGCGTTCGAGGAATCGTCATATCTGGCCGGGATGGTAGCGGGAAGAATGACCACCTCGAACGTGATCGGAATCATCGGAGGAACAGAGCTGCCGCCGGTGAAGAGAAGCTTCGCCGCATTCGAGCAGGGAGCACGAAGAACCAATCCACGCGTAAGATTTCTCCTTTCATACATCGGAAACTGGGACGACGTGAGCGCCGGCAAGGAGCAGGCAATTGCACAGATAAGCCGCGGCGCGGATGTGATATTCCAGAACGCAGACGCTGCAGGGTTGGGCGTCTTCCAGGCAGTGAAGGAAGCGAAGGGCGTTCTTGCAATCGGTTCGAACTCGAACCAGAACGACATAGTTCCCGAGTCGACGATAGGAAGCGTTGTGATAGATCTTCCCAAGGCTCTCCTCCTGATCGCCCGCGAGGTGCAGGTCGGGGGTTTTTCAGGACGGGTTTTCAGCCTCGGACTCGATGATGACGTCGTGACGTTCGTGCCGAACCCGACCCTGTCATCGAGAATTCCCCCAGCTGTGATGGCAGCCGTCGACTCGGCAACACGACAGATGATGGACGGCACTTTCACCGGCCTTCTTCCCGATTCCATGCGCATGGAACCAGACAGATGACAACAACGGCGGAGGTGGTACGGTATCTCGACGAAATCCTCGAGACGTCCGTCGTCCCTGATTATCCGAATGCACTGAATGGCCTCCAGCTGCAGAACAGCGGGAAGATCACGAAGGTCGCTGCCTGCGTTGACTTCTCCGGAAGGGCGGTAGAGGCAGCAATCGATACGGCTTCCGACTTCCTGATTGTTCACCATGGAATGTTCTGGCCTGGTGCGCGGCCGCTTACAGGACCGTTCTACGACAACGTCAGAAAACTTCTGGAGAACGACGTCGCAGTCTACTCGACGCACTTGCCGCTCGACAGGCATCCGGAATTTGGTAACAATGTGCTACTATCTGAGGAGCTCGGAATAGCTCCGTCGGGCGAGTTTGCGAGCTATAAGGGAAAGTCGATTGGTGTGCGGGGGGAATCGGATGTCGCTACGGAGGATCTTGTAGCGAGAGCACACGCTTTTGCGAGGGTTCACGGCGGAAACGTTGTGGCGACACCGTTCGACGGGGAACGGCGAACCGTGAGATGGGCCATCTGCACCGGAGGGGGTGCATCGGCCGAGACTCTCCAGGAAGCGGCCGCCACTGGAATCGATACGCTTATCGTCGGTGAAGGCCCGCACTGGACCGCGGTGGAAGCGCTGGAGCTCGGCATCACTATCATCTACGCAGGCCATTACGCTACGGAGACACCAGGCGTCAGCGCTCTTGCGAAGCACCTCGCGGAACGCTACGGGATCGCATGGACGATCATTCATGCCCCTACCGGCCTATAATTCGTATCACTTTGCCTTTTATTGAATGAGTGAAATCGCGCTCGAGCTGCGTGGAATCTCGAAGCGATTCGGGTCGGTCGACGCACTCGACGATGTGTCGCTTGTCGCAAGACGCGGCTCAATTCACGCGCTCCTGGGAGAGAATGGCGCCGGCAAGACTACGCTCATGCGGGTCGCGTTTGGAATGCTCAAGCCCGATTCCGGAAACGTCGCCGTAAACGGAATTCCCCTTGATCTGCGCTCGCCGGCCGATGCGATAGCCGCGGGAGTTGGCATGGTTCACCAGCAATTCTCGCTCGTACCGCAGATGACCGTGGCTGAGAACGTTGCCCTTGGCGGACGCAGACGCTTCCGCCCGGACATCGTAGCACGGCGCATCGCTGATGTCGGTAGAAGGACCGGGCTGACCCTCGACCCCCTGCGACGGGTCATGGACCTGGGAAGCGCCGAAAGACAGAAGCTCGAGATCATCCGCATTCTCGCGCACGATGCGGACATCCTCATTCTCGATGAGCCAACCGCCGTGCTGACATCGCGGGACATTGGCGAACTCTTCACCCAGCTCAGGGCGTTTGCCGCGGGCGGCGGGTGCATCGTGCTCATTACGCACAAGCTTCACGACGCCCTGGCACACGCCGACGAGGTGACGGTGCTGAGACGTGGGCGGCTCGCGCTGAACGCCGTGATGTCAGACGTCGACCGCAATTCTCTGACGTCCGCAATGATCGGCTCGGCGCCACCCGTAGTGAATCAGAATTCCGGTGACTCATCGGTTCGCCGGGAAGTTGTCGCTGCGTTCAAGGGTGCGACGTCCGGGAAACGCGATCAGGAGCCGCTCAGCTTCGAGGTTCTCGCGGGCGAGGTGCTCGGCGTGGCTGCACTCGATAGTGGCGCAGCCACTGTGCTCCGGATGCTCGCCGGAAGGATCAGGCCTTCGGGCGGAAGCATCTCGATACCGTCACACATAGGGTTCGTGCCGGAGAATCGAATCGACGAGGCATTGGTTCCCGTCTTCACCCTTACTGAAAACTTCGCGTTGAAAGCCGCCGGGATTCGAGGCGGTATCGTCAACTGGATGGCGATGCGTGCCGGTGCAGCGAGCGTCATTCAAGAATTCGACGTGATGGCCGAAGATACTGAAGTCCCGGCATCGAGTCTTTCGGGTGGCAACCAGCAGCGCTTCGTGCTTGGACGGGAGCTGCACGATGATCCGCCCCTGCTGGTTCTTGAAAACCCGACCCAGGGGCTCGACGTGAGTGCCGCCGCTTCAGTGCACAGGCGTGTCCGGAGCGCTGCAGCCCGCGGAACGGCAATCGTGTTCTATTCAAGTGATCTCGACGAGCTCGTAGAGATCTCGGATCGCGTAATGGTGATGAATAGCGCCGGCGTGAAGTTCAGCCCGCCAGAGCGTGAATCGATTGGACGCCTGCTTCTTGAAGCCGGTGCCTGAGATCACCCTTGTAGCAGACATGCTCGTGAGAGCAACACCCCTGATTCTCGCGGGCCTTGCTGTCGCGCTTGCGTTCAAGGGCGGTGTATTCAACATCGGAGCAGAGGGACAGCTGCTCGCCGGCGCCGCAGCCTCGACCGCCGTCACACTCGCGCTCAGCAGCCTGCTCGGCGCATTCGTCATTGTCGTAGCAGCCGCAGCCGGAGCCGCAGCCGGTGCTTTCTGGGCGGCAATCGCCGCAGAACTGAAGAGACGTTTTCACGTGCTGGAGATCATCAGCACGATAATGCTCAACTTCGTTGCGATGCATCTCGTGTCTTATCTCGTGCGCGGTCCTCTGCAGGAGCCGACAGGGATTTATCCGCAAACAGAGACGTTCGTGCTGTCAGCCAGGCTTCCTGTCGTTCTTCCCGGAACACGGCTTCATCTTGGTTTCGTTGTGGCGGTTCTCCTTGCATTAGCGCTTGCCTGGGTGATGAGAAACACCGCCTGGGGTTTCCGAATCAGGGCAATCGGAAGCTCACCGCGCGCGGCATGGAGTACCGGGGCGATCGCGGTGGAAAAATCCTCCTTCATGGTTTTCGTGCTCAGCGGGGCATTGGCGGGGCTTGCCGGAAGCATCGAGGTGTCAGGCGTGACTTTCGCGCTCTATGAAAACCTCTCTCCCGGCCATGGATACACGGCGATTGCAGTTGCTCTCATTGCCGCACTGAACCCGGCAGCCGTTATCGCATCAGGAATATTCTTTGGCGCGCTGGAAACAGGCGCAACCGCAATGCAGCGTGAATTTGCGATTCCGTCATCGCTCGCCTCTGTCGCCGAGGCCGCGCTGATCCTCGCTGTCCTGTCGATTGCCGCGTATCGCGGCCGCCGCCTGCCCGGGCTTCCCCGCAAGGCCGCGGCATGAACACGCTCGAGCCTTTTCTCGAGGGAACCGTCCGGACTGCCACTCCGCTTGCATTTGCGGCACTTGGCGAGACTGTCGCTGAACGGTCAGGCATTATCAACATCGGACTTGAGGGAGCTATCATTGCCGGCGCCTTCGGCGGCTTCGTTGCGGCAGGGACGGGAAGTGTCTGGCTTGGGTTCCTCGGAGCCGGACTCGCCGGCACGGCAATCTCCGCGCTCTTCGGCTTCTTCGCGATTCGCATTCGCGCCGATCAGATAATAACCGGAACTGCAATCAGCCTCCTGGCGCTTGGCATCACTGCGACGCTCTACCGACAGATGTACGGGGCCGAGGGGGCGGCGCTCAGCATTCCAACGATGGGGGTCGCCGAGGTTCCGGTGTTGTCATCGATTCCAATAGTTGGAAGGGCCCTGTTCGCCCAGCCGCCTGTTGCTTACCTGCTTTATGCTCTTGTGCCCGCAGTGTGGTGGTGGATGTACAGGACGAATGCGGGCCTTGGCCTTCGTGCAATCGGCGAAGACCCGCGCGCTGCAGTTGCCGCAGGAATTCCAGCTGCGAGATTTCAGTATCTCGCTGTCCTGTTTGGCGGATTCCTTGGAGGCATCTCTGGTGGCGTGCTGGTAATCGCCCAAGCCGGCTCATTCGCTGAAGGCATGTCAGCAGGCCGGGGGTTCATTGCAATCGCCATTGTCGTGCTCGGACGGTGGCATCCAATCGGCGCAGCTGTGGCAGCGCTTGTGTTCGGCGCAGCGAGTGCGCTGCAATATCTCTTTCAGGCAATGGGCTGGACGCTGCCGTACCAGGCATTTCTCGCTCTTCCGTACGTCCTTACGCTGCTGGGGCTCGCTGGAATAGCCGGCAGGTCAACTGCTCCTGCGAACCTCGGTCGCTGGCAGGATCAACACTGAATCCGGATCAACAGTCTGAATAGGCGCTTCGCCAGGTGATCCTCCAGCGTGTACCATCTTTTTGAAGCAGCGCAACACGACCGCCGTCGAAGTAATCGTGCGCAATCACCAGAGCTGGAACGTCGCCCTTAACAAACCGGAATGCTCCAATGATTTCATTTGTGCGGACGGCATCTTCGGAACCCGAGGTCCTGCTCACAAATACCGTAGTGTATTCCCCTGTCGCGGTAACCGGCCGTTCGGCGACAAGAAGAATACGCTCTTCACGCGGGTTGGCCTCCTCACTGATTTTCCTCACGACTTCAGCAGCAAGAGCCGTCGTGGCTCCATGCGTAAACCGATAGGCACGCCGAACGATGAATGGAAGTCCGCGAAACACGGGGTCGTCCCCTTCTGCAGCGGCCGATGAGAGTCTGGCAATCTCACGGGTGACTGCGGCGGAGTCCGAGCCGGTCATCGCTTCAATCGAGTCGAGAGGCAACGGAGCCACGACTCCTCTTACGAAACCAACGCGCCACGGTTCGGTAGCCGCGTCTGCGAGCCTTGCCTGAGGCCATGAAAGGCATCCTTCGGCGGTCGGTCTCTGCCTTTGGCCAATTACCGAGGTGGCGCCAGCAAGACCCCGCCGGCTGAAGAGCTCCACCGGCGTGTCGACCAGCGAATCGAGTGACGTGGCAGAGGCTTCGGCAAGCGTGCTGTCAGTCAACATCGGAAAGACAACAAGGGCTACCGCGCTGTTTTCGGCAACAGAAAGAAGCATTACAGGGCCAGCGGTCGAGTCATCCCATCCAGTGCTTGGCCGCACCAGGCTGTCGGCAGTCTGGATCGAATCCGCTGCCGCCACAGAGTCAACAGGCAATGATTGCTCATCCCTGCAAGCTGAATTGAGAAGGAGCGAGGCTGCCAGCAGGACACGGACGCGCAGTGAAGTCATGCGGTGTAATTTGCAGCCGCTTGATACCTGCCGTCGAGCATCGAGGTAGTTACCACATACCTGTCACAGGTCCAGGTTTCATGATTGAAGGAGTACGTCTCGTTTCGCGGCACTGCGCATGATCTATTCGCTGTTCCGCTGGATGACGGGGATCGCGCTTCACTGGTTCTATTCGAGTATTCAGATAACGGGGCGTGACCGGATTCCACTTCGTGGCCCGGTACTTCTCGCTGCGAGCCATCATAATGCACTCATCGATGCCCTGATCGCCATTTGGATCTCTCCGAGGCCGCTCAGGCTTACGGCAAAGGCGACGTTGATGGAGAATGCGCTCCTTGCCTGGCTGCTTTCCCTGGTCGGCGTAGTTCCACTTCGACGTGCGACCGATGAAAAGAAGACAGGGAAGAGCTCCCTCGATCCTTCGAGAAATGCCAGCTCGTTCGCCAAGCTTCTCGATGTTCTCGAACAGGGGGGCATGATCCTGATCTTCCCGGAAGGGCGAAGTCACAGCGAGCCGGAACTTGCCCCGTTGAAAACCGGCGTTGCCCGGATTGCGCTGGAGGCACAGACCGGTCGCACGCTTTCAGGCCTTCAGATCATCCCGCTTGGAATCAACTTCGAGGATAAGGGAAACCCGGGAACGGCAATTCTTGCAGAGATTGGCGAACCGCTGCTGCTCGACGAAGCCGGTAACGCTACAGTCGAGTCACTCACAGCGATGATCACAGATCGGCTGCGTGCAGTCTCGCTCAAGAGGCCAATCCCAGCGCCAGACCGGGATACGGTGAAAAGGAAGGGCGCGGTACGCCAGCTAACGTCACCTCTCGCTGCCTGGGGCGAGTTTACGCACCGCCACCTCATAAACATTGCCCGGGTTCTTGCCGTGAGCCGAAGCCGGAATCCGGACGATCCGGCAATGCTCACAATCGTCTATTCGCTTGCACTGATACTGCTTTCCTATGCAGTGCAGTTCATCCTTGTAGCGCTGGTTGTTGGCCCGCTGTGGGCTTCAGTGTACGTTGCGACCCTGCCTCTGGGCGCCTACTGGGCAGCACACAAAGCTCATCCGCAAGTCACTTCGTCTCGAGCCAGTTGACCCCTGTTCCCAGATCGACAACCAGGGGCACGGCGAGTTCGGCGGCATTCTCCATTTTTTCCTTCACCATCGCCTTGACCCTTTCCAGCTCCTCGGGTGGCACTTCGAATACGAGCTCGTCGTGAACCTGCAGGAGCATTTTCGAGCTGAACCCTCCGTCCCTGAGGGCTTCATCGATCTTGATCATCGCGACTTTTATCAGGTCGGCGGCCGATCCCTGAATTGGTGAATTCGCAGCTGTGCGCTCACCAAAAGCGCGCATGCTGAAATTCTTTTCCCGAAGCTCCGGGATGTAGCGCCGCCTGCCGAAGATCGTCGTCACATACCCATGTTGCCGCGCAAACTCGACCATCGAGTCAAGGTACTGTCTGATGCCATGGAATCGCTCGAAGTATCGCCGGATGAACTCCTTCGCCTCGGCGTGGTCGATCTTCAGCTGCTTTGAAAGAGCGTGTGCGCCCTGCCCATAGATGGTTGCGAAGTTGATTGTCTTGGCACGGGCACGCATCTCCGACGTAACTCCGTCGAGAGGGACATCGAAGATTATCGCCGCCGTCTGGCGATGAATGTCACCACCAGCTTTGAAGGCTTCGACGAACGCAGGGTCTCCGGAAAGATGCGCGAGCAATCTCAGCTCTATCTGCGAATAGTCGGCTGCCAGCAGGGTCCATCCAGGGCGCGGAATGAAGCCACGCCTGATGTCCCTGCCGAGCTCACGCCGTATCGGAATGTTCTGAAGGTTCGGATCGCTGGAGGAAAGACGCCCCGTGGCGGCGACGGTCTGATTGAACGATGTGTGGATCCTGCCGGTTTGCCTGTTGAC
>JBPPMU010000100.1:0-2167 GCA_051306215.1 Gemmatimonadaceae bacterium
GCCTTGAACTCGCGCTGGCGGCTTATCGCAAACTGGATCAGCATTGCGGCAATCGGCCCGAGAATCATCATTGCGAGTCCGACGAGCGGGTTTGAGTTCTGGTTGTCGCGACCCCCGAGAAAGTACCCGAAATACGCGATGTTACTTATCGCACCCGCCATTGTCGCGGCGACGGTCTGAAGCAGCATGTCGCGATTCTTGATATGCGCCAGCTCGTGCGCGATCACGCCCTCGAGCTCGTCGCGCGAGACGAGGGTCATCAGGCCCTGCGTGACGCACACGACCGAGTTCTCCCAGTTCCTTCCAGTAGCGAAGGCGTTTGGCTGATCGTGGGGCGCAATGGCGACTGTCGGCATGGGCAGACCGGCACGCTGTCGCAGCCGGTCGACCATCTCGTAGAGGTCAGGCGCATCGGCAGCCGTTACGGTTTTCGCGCGATACATCTTCAGCACCATGCTCGACGACGCATAGTACATGAAGAAATTCATTCCCGCGGCGAAGATAAGGGCGGTGATCATCCCGCCCTGGCCCCCGATCGCGCCGCCGATGGCGATGAAAAGGGCGGTCATACCCGCCATCAGGACGAAAACCTTGGTATTGCTCATCTCATACCTCGAACAGTGTGTACCAGCCCACCTTTTTACCCGCGGAACCCCTAAATTGTGTCAAAGTGGAGCGGTTTTGAACCGCCAGCCGCGTTGACAATCGTACGCACATCGGAGGCCTCCATGCGCCGTCTTCCCGCGTTCCTGCTCGCCGTGGCCGCCACGGCATCGCCCCTTCTGGCCCAGCACGTCCACGGGCCTGAGGAAGGAAAGCTTGGTGCCGTCACATTTTCGACCTCGTGCTCTCCTGCGGTTCAGCCGTCGATAAACCGTGCAGTGGCAATGCTCCACTCGTTCTGGTTCGAAGCCGCCCAGCATGAGTTCGAGTCAGTCGCCGCCGGGGACAGCACCTGCGCCATCGCATGGTGGGGCTCCGCAATGACGGCATGGGGCAACCCCTTCGTCAGGCAGCCCATTCCTCCACATCTGCAGGCGATTGGCATCGCAGCAGCCGAGAAGGCGCTCAAGCTGGTCGCGAATGCGTCGCACCGTGAGCAGATGTACGTCGACGCCGCAGTCGCGCTCTGGCATGACGCCGACAAACTGGATCACATCGCCCGCATGGCAAAGCACGAGGCGGCGATGAAGGCTCTATACGACGCGCATCCGGAAGATCCCGAGGCCGCTGTGTTCTACGCGCGCGCCAGAATCGCGACTGCCTCACCTGCCGACCTCCAGTTCAGGAACCAGATCGAGGCCGCAGCCCTTCTCGAGCCGATGTTCGCGAGCCAGCCTGATCATCCGGGCCTGGCGCACTACATCATTCACACATTCGATTCGCCGAAGCTTGCGAAACATGGCCTCGAGGCCGCGCGCAGGTACGCCGAGATCGCACCAGCGGCGCCGCATGCGCTCCACATGCCGTCACACATCTTCACGCGGCTCGGATACTGGGACGAATCGATAGTGACGAATCGCAAGTCCGCCGCGGCCGAGCCCGACTCGAACGCGGCGGTTCATCCCAACGACTACATGGTTTACGCGTACCTGCAGCAGGGACGAGACGCTGAAGCTCTTGCAGTGAGCGGCCGCTCGAAGGCCGCTTCCGACCGGTTCTACGGTGCGATTCTCGGGTACAATGCAGCCGCGATGCAGGTTCGCCATTCGCTCGAGAATTCGCGGTGGAGCGAAGCAGCTGCCCTCCCCGTTCCCGCGAAATCAGCTCCCTTCATCGAAGCGGTCGCGCGTTTTGCACGGGCAATAGGAGCGGCGCGAAGCGGCAACGCCACGCAGGCTGAAGGGGATGTCGCTGCACTTGGCGCATTGAGGGATACACTCAATTCACGCAGCGATTCATACTGGGCAACGATAGTCGATGCTCAGAGACTGGCGGCTTCTGCGTGGGTATCCCACGCCCGTGGGAATTCAGCCGAAGCTGCGAGCCTGGCGAGACAGGCAGCCGATCTCGAGGAAACAGTGGAGAAACATCCAGTGACGCCGGGCCCGCTCCTTCCCGCCCGCGAACTCGAGGGGGATCTCCTCCTGGAGCTGGGGCGCGCGGATGACGCACTGGCGGCCTATGAGATGACACTCACCCGGGAGCCTCGGCGCGCGCGCGCGCT
>JBPPMU010000101.1:0-3475 GCA_051306215.1 Gemmatimonadaceae bacterium
CGGCCTTCGGGTTGGGCATGAGTCCACGTGGTCCAAGAACGCGACCAAGTGCGCCGAGCTGGCCCATCTGATCAGGTGTTGCGATGAGCACGTCGAAATCGAGCCAGTTCTCCTTGATCTTCGCGATGTACTCGGTGCCGACGAAATCGGCTCCGGCGGTCTCGGCCTCGCGGGCCTTTTCGCCGGCCGCGATGACGAGCACGCGGACCGTCTTGCCGGTTCCAGCGGGGAGGACGACCGTACCGCGCACGACCTGGTCGGCGTGGCGCGGGTCGACTCCGAGGCGGACGGCGACTTCGACCGTCTCGTCGAACTTGGCGAACGCTGCCGACTTCACGAGATCGATCGCCTGCTTCGCCTGGTAGCGAGTGGCGATGTCACGCTTGGTGGCGGCCTCGTTGTACTTCTTGCCGTGAGCGCGCATCAGTCCTTCACCTCGACGCCCATCGAGCGGGCGGCGCCGGCGACCATCGCCATTGCCGACTCGATGGAATCGCAGTTGAGGTCCTGCAGCTTGATCTCGGCGATCTTGCGCACCTGCGCCTTTGTTACGGATCCAACCTTCGTTCGGTTGGGCGAGCCCGAGCCCTTTTCGATTCCTGCTTCCTTTTTCAGGAGGACTGCCGCGGGCGGCGTCTTCGTGATGAAGGTGAAGGACTTGTCGGCGAAAATGGTGATCTCGACCGGGAGAATCGTGTCCTGGCCCTGCGTCCGAGCATTGAACTCTTTGCAGAAAGCCATGATGTTGATCCCCTGCGGACCGAGAGCGGTGCCGACGGGGGGCGCCTGGTTCGCCTTGCCTGCAGGAATCTGCAGCTTGACGAATCCAGTGACCTTTTTTGCCATGATACTCCTTTGATCGTTTGCCGCGGGGCGCCCTCGATGGGCGGTGCGGATTCAACTGCCACGGTTGTTCTTAGCGTCGTAGTGGTATCCGACGGTGCGCTACTCGCCTTACCGGCCGCCCCGCGCAAGGGCCACCACCCGCGGCTGGAGTATGCCGCTGTGGCTCTGAGACAGCCTTCTAATGTAACTGGCCCGGTTCTTGGGTGGAAGGGCCTTGACTATGCGTTTGTGAGCTCCAGGCTCCCGGCTGACTACGCTGGCCGCTGGCACCTCTTCCTTTGTTCAGTTGCGTCGTAGCGGGAGGCTGGATGCTGGCCAAGCTCTATGATCGCAGCTGCCAGCATTCGGCGGCCAGCTTCGGAGCTTCGCGCTACGGCGCAACTGAACAAGGGAAGAGGTACCAGCAATCAGCTTTGTAAGCGGCCGGCGTGGAGCTTTTCACATCTGGCCGACAAGCTGGCCATTGCCCCTGCGCCGAGAGAACCGCGGATCGGCGGCGGGCGCGTAGTGGTCGAGTGACCTTGTTTATGATATATTCATATTATGTTCGATATAACCCGGGCCCAGCGAGCCCTCAGGGAGGCACGGCTCACCACCGGTCTCACCCAGCGCGACGTGGCCGAAGCCGTCGGTACCTCTCAATCGGCGATCGCCAGCCTCGAAAGCGGTGACACCAATCCAACTATCGACACGCTGGTTCGGTACGCAACCGCCATTGGATTCACGTTGCGCGTAACCATCACTCCGGCGGCGCCGCCGGATCCTGTTGTCGGACGCTACAAGCGCGACGTCGACCGCACGCTGCTCCGTGAGAACCTTCGCAGGTCGGTCGACGAGCGACTGCGCACGCTGGCGGGATGGCAGGCGGATGCACAGAAACTCGAGAGCGCCGCAGCGCAGGCGAAGCGTGCTGCAAGCAAGCCGTCGGGGCGAGCACGGTGACGAATCTCGAGCTGCTGCTTACCGCACTGAGCGACGCGGACGTGAAGTTCATCATCGTGGGCGGCGTGGCAGCCCGCGCTCACGGGTCATCGCGCCTGACAGACGACCTCGATATTTCGTATTCGCGTTCGCCGGCAAGTCTCCCCCGGCTTGTGAAAGCGCTGGCGCCCTTGAAGCCATACCTGCGCGGGGCGCCGGAAGGTCTGCCGTTTGAATGGTCAGTCGCGACGTTGCGGGCGGGACTCAACTTCACGCTGACCACCACGGCCGGGCCGATCGACCTGCTCGGCGAGATAACAGGCGGTGGCCAGTATGACGACCTGCTGCCGCATTCGCTCGCAATCACGATCTTCGGCCGTGATGTGCGATTGCTCGACCTGCCCTGGCTTATCCGCGTAAAGCGTGCAGCGGGCCGGCCGAAGGACTTTGAAGTAATCGCCGAGCTTGAAGCGCTTGAGGAAGAGATTCGGCGGCGTAATGACCGCATCCCATGAGCACCCTCCTCAACTTGCGCCCGATGTTTTTCATCGCGGGCCGATTCTCCGTCGGGCTTACCTAATATCCTTTCAACTGCAGGTAATCGAGCTCGACCGAGGTAGGCCGACCGAAGAGCGAAACCGACACGCGAACCTTGCCCTTGTCCGCGATGACCTCTTCGACAGTACCGTTGAAATCGGTAAACGGGCCCTCGGTGATCGCGACCGCCTGGCCCACGAGGAAAGGGATCTCCTCCTTCGGCTCCTCGGCCTCGGCTTCGTCCGTGATGCCGAGGAGCCGGTTCACTTCCTCGGGGCGAAGCGGCTGCGGGAGCCGCTCGTGGCCGACGAACTTGATGACTCCCTGAATGCCGTTTATGGCATGGGCGGTCTCCTGGTCCATGCTCATCTCGACCAGCACGTAACCGGGATAGATCTTCCGCTCGACGTTCACCTTCTTGCCGTTCTTTATCTCGACGACTTCCTGCGTCGGAACGAGAGCCTGGCGGATCGCGCGGTCCTCAGGCGAACGCTGATCACCGTCGATCCGGCGCTGGATCAGGTTGCGGACCTTGTTCTCATGTCCAGAGGTCGTCTGGATCGCGTACCAGCGATGCTCCACTCGTCAGCGCCCCGCGAAGAGAGACGGAACGCCCTGTACGAGAATGAGCTGGAGAATGAGGTCGACGACGCCAAGGATCGCGGCAATGAAGAGCACGAAGATGAGGATCTTTATCGTCGTGTCCTTGAGCTGCTCGCGATCGGGCCACGTGACCTTCCGCATCTCCGTCACGACCTCCTGATAGAAGGTCGCAATGCGGACCGGCAGGCTCTCGCGGCGCTCCGCTACATCGGTCGCCATCTACTTCGTTTCCTTATGGAGCTTGTGCGAGTTGCAGCGCGGGCAATACTTCTTCCACTCGACGCGCTCGGGGTGCAGGCGCTTGTTCTTGGTGGTGAAGTAGTTGCGGTTCTTACAATCGCTGCAGGCCAGAATGATCTTGTCGCGGGGCATTTATGTATACTCGAAAAAGTCTGATCTTAAAAGTCTGATCTTGAAGTAGTTTCTGCGTTCTCTTGGCGTCGCCGCAGGCGCTCTGCGTCTCTATTTGACGATTTTTGTCACTACGCCCGCGCCGACCGTGCGGCCGCCCTCACGAATGGCGAACCTCAGGCCCTCGTCCATAGCGATCGGCGTGATCAGCTCGATC
>JBPPMU010000102.1:0-2427 GCA_051306215.1 Gemmatimonadaceae bacterium
GCGCACGGTTCACTCGTAGTTTAGGGTAAATGGAGTAGCGCACTCACCCGCAGCCATGAAGGTAGAACATGAAGACGCTTCTCACCGCCGCCGTATGGCTACTCGCTGAAGCGGCTTCGTCAGCCGCGCCACCCGCTTCGTGGCGGCTTGATTTCAATCATACAGGCGGTGTGACGGCGGAGGTGTTCAGTCTCGACAAAGTCGTCGTCGAGCCGCATGCGTGGTCGGGACCCCGCGGGAAGAACGTCGACCCAAGCGGTTTTGGCTCGTATCGCTTCGAAGTGCGCGATACGACCGGCAAGATTCTTTTCTCGCGCGGATACAGTCCCATCTACGCCGAGTGGATGACGACAGCGGAGGCGGGAGAGACGAGCCGCACGTTCCACGAGTCACTGAGATTCCCTGAGCCGCCAGGCGTAGTTGACGTTGTCGTTTTCAAGCGCGATGAGGCGAACCGGTTTGCGGAAGGGTGGCGGACGAGAGTCGATCCATCCGACATCTTCATCGACCGCTCGGTGCCTGTGGCGCACGCGCCGCTGGAGGTCGAGCGCAACGGCGACCCCTCGGACAAGGTAGACATTCTGCTGCTGGGCGATGGATACACTGCCGCTGAATGCTCGGTGAAGTTTCCCGCGGACGCCAAGCGGATGGCGGAGGCAATGTTCTCGGTGGAACCGTACAGGAGCCGGCGCAAGTCTTTCAACATCTGGGGTCTCTGCCCACCGTCTCCGCAGTCCGGTGTTTCGCGGCCGTCGAACGGAGTGCATATAGCGTCGCCCGTGGGAACCACCTACGACGTTTTCGGCTCCGAGCGGTATGTCCTCACAATGGACAACCGGGCGTTTCGCACGATTGCGTCGAATGCTCCCTACGAATTCGCCACGATCCTTGTCAACAGCGACATCTATGGGGGCGGCGGGCTCTACAACATCTACTCGACAGTGGCGGTCGACAACGAATGGGCGAATTACCTCTTTGTTCACGAGTTCGGC
The DNA here is from genome assembly GCA_051306215.1 of Gemmatimonadaceae bacterium. Lineage (GTDB taxonomy): Bacteria > Gemmatimonadota > Gemmatimonadetes > Gemmatimonadales > Gemmatimonadaceae > UBA4720. The sequence goes on from JBPPMU010000102.1 coordinate 993, forward strand.
CACCATTTCGCCGCACTCGCTGACGAGTACTTCACGTCACCCGTCGCGTACCAGCCGCCTGCGACTATCATCGAGCCGTGGGAGCCCAACGTCACGGCGCTTCTGGACCGTGACAACCTGAAGTGGAAGGATGTCGCGACTCCCGGCGTCGCGATTCCGACTCCGTGGCCGAAGAGTGAGTACGAGACCTTTTCCCGGCAGATCCAGCGGCGGCGCGCGCAGCTGCGCGCCGACCGGCGACCGGAATCGGAGATGTCCGCGCTCCTGCGGGAGGCTCGTGCCTTCGATTCGACGCTTTTCGCTTCGGCCACCCATGCGAAGAGTACCGGTGCTTTCCAGGGCGCCAACTACGACGCCAACGCTTTCTACAGGCCGGCGATAGACTGCATAATGTTCACCCGCAACAACGTGCCATTCTGTCCGGTCTGCAGGCGCACCATTCAAGAGGTGATAGACTTCCACGCCGCCGGTTAGACGGCGGCGTGGAAATCTCAGGATGATGGAGAGCTAGAATCGCGACGCGACGAGCTTTATGTCTGCGCCCGTCCATGCCTTGGCGAATCTCTTGTCGACTTCAGCGGCTTCGGCGGTCTTGCCCTGCGCCCTCAGTGCGGCCGCCAGTCCATGGAGCGACCATCCGTTCTCAGGGAAGCGCTTCAGATCCTCTCGGTACGTCGTTTCAGCTTCGGCATGCCGTCCCGCCTTCATGAGTGCGAGCCCCAGAGACTGGCGAATCGGATAGTACCACTTGGGCGGCTCGAAGTAGAGACCCTGATCTTCGATCTTCTGAGCTACGCGGAAGTGGGCGATCGCCTCATTCTGATTGCCGCTTCTCATTGCGATCTCGCCCATCAGCGCATGCATCGCGATCCCCACCGCCCCCTTGAACTCATTGTCAGCCGGAGTGGCTTTGTCGATTGCCACTACTGAATCAAGAGCGACCCTTGCATTCGCGAAGTCGCCCTTCGCCGCGTACGCGACACCGCGCGCGTACCAGGCCATCGCCGTAGGCATCCGCAACGTCACGGGCGGAAGCGGCTCAGCGAGAACGTCATCCCACCGGCCGAACGTCGTGAGGGTAAGCACGTAGTACGGCACCATCTCCTGAAGCATGCCCACGCTCTCGGCAACGTCCATGTTCACTTTGCCCTTCAGCGTCTTCGCCGCCTCTATCGCCTGCTCGCTGCGGCCGGCAAGCGTCGCAACGAACGCGAGGAAATGGATGTTGTGCGGATAGTAGCCGAGTGAATAGAGAGTCGGATTCGGTTGCCCTTCGACGAACACCTCGTCGGTATGAATCGCGTGGACGTTGCTCTCGGCGGCGTCATTGTAGCGCCCGACGCGCACGTAGATGTGCGCCGGCATATGCACCATGTGTCCGACGCCGGGCATCACCCTCGCGAGACGCTCCGCGCACGGAACCGCGAGCGCGGGG